>JBGCFZ010000070.1:0-9671 GCA_045110355.1 Lewinella sp.
CGCGGTCATACCCTAGATGAGGTGATGCAACTCGTATGGCAACGATACGGCAAAACAGAAATCCCTTATCATGTGCGTGACCTCCAACTGGCACTAGGCGAAGTTGTCGGTGATCAGGCCTGGGCTAAAAGTTGGTTTGCCAAGCATATTTACGGCAGTGAATTACCCGATATTGGTGCACTCCTCGATAACTATGGCTTTGTCTTAGCCCCTACAGAACCGGACTCCGTGGGCTTTTTCCGACTCCGCTTACAGGAGAAAGACAGTACGCTCACGGTCCGTGGGGCCATCGCTGAGAACAATCCTCTTTACCAGGCCGGACTTGACCAGGGCTGCAAAATCACCGAACTCAATGGCGTTGCTATAACAAGCCGCGACGACTGGGATGCTGGGGTACGCAACCTGACTATCGGACAAACGTACTCGATCAGCTTTACCCAGCTAGGTCGGAAAAAAACCGGGCAATTCGTAGCTGCGGCCAGCCCTGAGTTAGCAGTAAGTTATACCGAGGGCAAGGTAAAAAAGAAAATGATGAAGCAACGGGAGGCCTGGTTATGGAAAAAGTAGCGTTGAAGCCAGGGGGGGATCCTGGCAAAACGTTAATTGTCTCGTTCTCGCTTGAAGGTCAGTAGAATGCCGCTGGTTCTTCCGGCCTCGCTAAAGAGGCGGTTCGATAGGGAGGTAGTCGTAACCAACTCCCAACCGTTCTTGGCCGAGTCATTGATCGTCTGGTCCAAAAGGTTGACCTCCTCCTGGCTTCTAAACTTGCCCTTTATTTTAATTGACTTATACTCATAGTTATTCATAACAATTGATTTTCCCCAAATTTAGCCCTCGCTTATACCACGGCAACTTCAATCGACTTATCCAAGCATAGCGTCGACGATTTCACACGCTCAATATTCGAAGTCTTCAATTTGTAAATCCCTAACTTCGTAGCCAAACCTATCCATCAAAACTTGCGGCTCCTTGTTTGCATATGTCTGCTGAGTATTCACCTATCGGGCCAGGAGGCACGTTCCTACTTTCATGCCTACACCTCCGATGACGGACTTGGCGGGGAAGCCATCAATGACCTGTTAGTAGATCAGTATGGGTACCTATGGTCAGCAGCTTACAGCGGCCTGCATCGCTTCGATGGGTATGAATTTCTCGCCTACCCCGCTGATATTCTCGATAGCTGCAGTGTGAGCCACCCGATTGCCACCTGTTTACTGGAAGATCAGGAAGGAAACCTCTGGGTCGGCACCCGGGGAGGGCTCAATCGTTTAGATCGCTCGACCAATTGCTTTCAAAGCTTTTTTCATCAGCCCGATCAGCCCGGCAGCCTGCCCGGCAACGACATTATGGACCTTGCGCTAGGAGCTGACGGGGCCCTATACGTAGCAACGACCGCCGGACTAGCCAGCTACGATCCCAAAAGCAACGATTTCAAGGTAATCCCCACCGGGATGAAAGCAAAAAAGATCCTAGCTAATGATCAAGGGCTATTTGCTGTTGGCCCAGCAGGGCTCCTTCAACTGGGCCAGCCTCGAAGTTCCATTATCCCCTTCCCTTCAGAAGAAGCACATCAACTTAGTGATTTACTAATTATTGGGGACTCAGTATTGGTTGCTACCAACCATGGGCTTTATCACTGGACTACAGGTGCGAAGGAACTCAAGCCTACCCTTTCTGCTACCCATCCGTTGACCGCAGCCTCCTTTCAAAGTCTCTACATAACAGATGACCGCCTATGGCTAGCGACACGCGGAGAAGGATTGGGCGTCATCCACCTAAAAGACGGCAGCTTCCATCAATACCGGACCGATGGAGGAATGGCTGGGGACATTCTGGACAATCACCTCAGAGCATTAGTAACCGACGACCACAATAACCTGTGGATAGGTGGCTATACCGGTTTAAATCGATTGGACCTTTCCCTAACGGCACCTCGTTTGTACAACCAAAAATTTGGAGACATCAAAGAATCACACGTCCTGGAGCTTGGCACCGACCACCTGGGAGGCGTCTATTATTATGAGCGTTGGCAAGGACTGTTCAGGTCTGACGGTCCGGATTCCGTCAGCAGGAAAATGGACTTCCCTAACAATGACTATTTGATAGAAAAGGACCTAAACCATGTGTATACCGATCGGTCTGGTATAACGTGGTTGTTACGTGGCAATGATCGTATTTATCGATACGATGCTCAATCAGACAAGTATCTCGATCAAATAAAGTTACCATCATTTACCAATCGTCGCCTAAACGGAATAACACAGGACGTCGCCGATGATAATATCTATTGGATAGCGTCATCGAAAGGTCTCGGCAAGCTAAACCTGAGCCGACAAACAGTTTCCTGGTTTAGCCCTGGCCCGGAAGTAGGCAAACTGAATGGTGAAGTGTTCACCGTTGTCCTCCCCGCCGATGATGGGAAGGTTTGGCTTAGCTGTGGCGACTACTATAATGACCGGCTGGGTTTCTTCGATCCTGCAGCAGAAAAATTCACTTTCCTGAAATACTCGGCAGGTGATCCCAAAAACATCGCTGGCGGGCGGGTAAAACAATTGGCCAAACACCCGGATGGTAGCATCTGGGCAGCCGCCAGCCAGGGAATCATTCGCATCTCTCCCACAGATTTCTCCGCCCGGCTGATTACCAAAGTAGACGAAGAAACAATCGGCATCCCAGAGGCCTTACTGATCGATCAAAATGGGAACGTCTGGTTCAGTTCTGGGGATAGGCTTGGTCGGTACGTCCCTCAAGCGGATCGCCTGAGTATCATTACCTGCTCTGGTATTCGCCAATTCAATAATGCGTCGGCAGCTGTACTTCCTGATGGGAGGCTACTGTTTGCAGGCCTGGGTGGCATCATTGCCATTCAGCCAAACCAACCGCTACTGGCTGGCAATTATCCTAAGATCGTTTTCAATACCCTCAGCATTGCCGGCAAACCCGTCGCCGCGATACTCCCCGACCAAACGAACTTAAGCCTTCCACTTGGAGAACGAAGTTTTAGCCTGCTCTTCTCGGGTCTGTTCTTTGACCGCACCCGCCACATTCAGTATGCTTACCGATTCGGTCAAGGAAAATGGCAGCTCCTGGGTAACAACCGATCACTCACCTTCACCGACCTTAAACCAGGCGACTATCAGCTGTCCATCAGGAGTTCTGACGGACAGACCAATTGGAATCCTCTCCCCCGCAAATTGGCCATCAACATCCCTCATTTTTGGTATGAGACCCTCGCGGCGAAATGGGGTTTCGTGGGGCTTGGGTTACTCCTTCTCACGCTTCTTGGACGGTTCCTGGTACGCCGCAAACTAGAGAAACAGGCCCACGACCAACTCGTCGCGCTCGACGCTTTTAAGTCACGATTATTTACCGACCTGACCCATGAATTCAGGACGCCGCTCACGCTCATCCTCGGCCCGGCAAGGAGATTAGGCGAACGAGCTCGGCAGCAGCAGGACCCTACGCTCGGAAGGGAAGCCCGGCGGATCGATCGCCAGGGGCGAAAGCTGCTTCAGCTTATCAACCAATTGCTTGACCTCCGGAAGCTGGAAGCCGGGCAGCTTACGGTGGAACGTGAGCCCATCTTGCTCAATGATTTCTTTCGATCGTTGACGGAGACCTTCCGGCCCGAAGCCGAGCGACGCAACATTCAGTTATCCTACAAGTATTCCGTTGATGCCGGATCTTCCCCTCCCGAAGTTATTGCAATTGATCGGATAAAACAGGAGAGTATTCTCCTCAATCTGATGTCAAACGCGCTCAAGTTCACCCCTGAAGGCGGAAAAGTAAACGTCCAACTGACCGCGAATGATCAGGAATGGGCTTTAGAGGTTACGGACACCGGACAGGGTATTCCTCCGGAGCAACAGGAGCGGATTTTCCAACGATTTGCTCGGGCGCATGGTGCAGACATCAGCGGAACGGGCATAGGCCTAAGTTTTGTACAAGACCTCACCAGATTGCTCGAAGGTACCATCAGCCTGCAAAGTAAAATTGGGGCGGGATCCACTTTCACCCTACTGTTTCCGATTATTGAAGCAACTGTTGGTCCCGTGGTGGTGGAAGCTGAAGTGCTTCCTGGTTTGCCGTTACCAGCAAAGCCTGCAGCGCAGCCAGCAGGAAAGGATCTCCCACTTTTACTCATCGTTGAAGATGAAATTGAAGTCGCGGAATACCTGCAGGAGAGTCTTTGTGACCGGTTTCGTGTTTTGGTAGCACATGACGGTAAAGAGGGATTAAAGCTGGCGTTTAACGAAGTTCCGGACCTCGTTGTCAGTGACGTAATGATGCCAAACCTTAACGGGCTGCAGCTGTGTACCAGGTTAAAGAATGATCCGCGGACCAGTCATCTCCCCGTCCTTTTGCTTACGGCCCGAACTACCGAAGAGCACCGCTTGGAGGGGCTCGACCGTGGCGCGGATGCCTACTTGAGTAAGCCGTTCTCAGAAAAGGAATTACACCTCCGCCTCCGCAACCTATTGATTTTAAGAGACCGGACCGCCGACCGACTTCAGAAAGAATTTCTTGCCTCTCCGACTGGTGAAACCGTCAGCCATGTACCCCAGGATGCCGGATGGCTAACGGATTTACGTAGCTATATCGAAAATCGTCTGGATGATCCCGACCTCAGTGGAGCTGACTTAGAAAAATTTCTTGGGATGAGTCGGAGTCAGCTACAGCGGAAGCTACAATCAGTCCTCGGTATGTCTCCCCGTAAGCTAGTGAATGAAGTGCGGCTAAAAACTGCAGCTTGTCGCTTACAAGAGACCGAAGTTCCGATTAGTGAGGTGGCTTACGATTGTGGGTATAGAGACCCGAAATATTTCGGGCGGGTGTTTAAGGAGCGATTTGGGGTGGCGCCGGGGGCGTGGCGGGAACAGCGAGCTCATTAAGGGTTATTAAAGTACATCTCATCATTATATAAAAACAAAGCCCCACCACTCTTTCGAGTAGCGAGGCTTTGTTCGGCTTGTTTCAGCCTGCTGTTTAACGGCCTGCAAGCCTTAGCATTACTTAACCACAACCATCTTCTTAGAGGCTGTAAATTCGCCCGCAGTAAGCGTGTAAGTCAGTACGCCAGAAGTTTTGATGTTAGTCAGCTCAATCATGTTCATTCCAGCAGCAGCGTCGATTTGTTGAACGGAGATCACACGACCAGCAGCATCGCGAAGCGTAAGCGTCGCAGGAGCGGCAGCGGCCAACTCAAATCGAATGACCGCCTCTTCTCGAGCGGGGTTAGGCGTATTCTGATACAGCACATTAGGCGCGGACGCAGGTGCAGAGGAAGTGTTGAAGGCAAGGTCAAGACCGTTACCAACTCCGTTAGCACCAACACCTTCCCGTACCGTGATGGCGTCGGTCAGGCTTAGTTGCTCACTCAGCGTCACACTAGTCGTTGCCCTTACTTCCAGGCTTACCGTTGCTCCCTCACGCAAAGCGATAGCAATCATACCCTCACCAGCACGGTTCAGGTTCATGCCACCGTCTCCAGTGTACTCAGCACCGATAAGTTCCAAACCAGCACCCAGTTCCAGGGTACCCTGGAAGGCGGCTAGCTCAGTACCATTAAGTACGATCGTGTGTATCTGTCCAGCTTCAAGCTGTGCATCATCAGTTGTTAGGTTCAGCGCCGAACGGCTGCTTAGGCCGAATGGGTTACCCATTTCTACTGCTACGAAGTTCGCACGTACTGTACCTGCCAAGTCATTGGCATTATACACTTCAGGGAAAGTAGCTGCGTAAGGGTCCGTCACGTCGATCGTTGCGTTCGCTTCTACGAAGATCCAAGACTCACCACCGTCGAACATATCAACCTGGCCCAGGATCACTTGGCTCACGTTTACTACATCGAAGATGTTCAGCTCCAGGTCACGGTTGACATCTGCTGCTACGAAGTCGTATGGGCTGTCGAACTGGGTAGTACCCAAGATCTGGCCGATCATAGACACGAGGTCGGAAGACTTAACGTTGCGAAGGTTAACCTCTGCTTCATAAGCAGGCTGTACCGTATAATCAGTATTCAGCAGGAGATCTGTGAAACTGAACTGGCCACTGGCATCAGTTGTCGTCGTCATATCCATAGCGCCCGTTAGCGTTACGCTAACGTTAGCAACAGCTACATCGTCCTGATCAGCGATCAGACCAGCAATGTTACCAGTTCCTCCATCGTCACACCATCCCATATTGTCCTGTACTTCCACCACTACTTCACAGTAGTTTGGCGTAGAACCGTTGTCGTCGAAGGCGTAAACGCGTACATCAATCGAACCAGCATCTGCGTCTGCACAGTTGATATCATTGATACCATTAGTCGCAGGCGGGTTGAAGCTTGGGATAAAGCCCAATGTCGCGGCTTCGCTAGAGCGGAACAGGCTGTACTTGGTTACTTCGTTACCGAAGCAGTCTTCGATTGGGCTGGCGATGAAGTCGCTTGCCCAGATCGCAGCAGTACCGCCACCGTTACCGTCGTCCATCAGCACAACAGTAAGTGTTTGGATACAGATTGGCGTTGGCGTGCGGTCAGCAGTTACACAGAACTCGATGATCTGTACGTCGATATTGCCACAACCGTCAGAAGCGTGGACACGCAGCGCGTGCTCACCAACTGGTACGTTCGTTGCAGTTACCGTGTAGTTGCCTGCACCGTCGTTCTCTACAGATACACCGATGCCCAGGGCTGCAGCGTTGTCAGCGTTGAAGCCTGCGGCTTCTACGTAGTTGGCGTCCAATTCAACACCTACTACAGCGTCAGAACATTCGTCCAGCGCAGTGAACTCAATCTCTACCGTTGTGCGACAGCCTTCGCCAGAACCTGCGAAACATTCGTCCAGCTCAGTGAAGGTGATCTCCGGAGCAACTTCATCGTAAATCTTGATGAACTGCGTGTAGCGGAAGAAGCCACGGCTATCAGAACCGGCGTAGCCGACAAACTCCTGATCGCGTTGTGGTGCGTTCGTATTCAGAGCACGGTCAGTGAACAGCGTCATGAACGCCTGATCATCATTAGTACCAGAGAGGTTATTAGGAATAACGTTCACGTACAGTACATCTTCGTCGATGTTACGTGGCTGACGCTGGCGGTTGTTTACACCACTTCCGTCACGGGTTACGATGTAAGGATCACCGAGCGAGTTGTACTCACACCAGTTTACTACATCATAAGTGATGCGCAACTTGAAGCACTCATCACCTGCATCCAGGGTACGGAGGGTGTCTACGTCAACAGTGGTCGTAATCAGATCACAGGCCAGTTCTTCAGCACCAATGCCGTCGTACTCGGGGATGTCGGCACAGTCACCAGACTCATCCGTAGGGAAGGTCAGGCGGTAATCGTGGATACCGATTACGTCGATGCGCTGTGTACAGGCACCGGCGTTGGTGAAGCCAGCGTCGTCCGTAGAAACGAAGGTACGCGTGAAGGTGCCCACACCACAGCTGTTCACATCACCAGAGATCGTCTGGGTGATGGTCGTGCCACAGTTGTCTACACCAGCGGCAGCGCCGAAGATGGCGTCCAGCTGAGCGTCCGTTGCATCCTGAATGTCAGCAGGCAAGGTCGTGTTGTACTCCGTACAGGTAATGGTCGTGTTCGCAGGAGCTACACAAGTTGGACGCAGCTTGTCTTCAACGAGTACATCCAACCAACAGTAGTTGACGTTACCCAGGGCATCTTCTACCCGCAGGCCAACGCGCACCGTACCGAGGTCGGCACAGGTCAGCGTGATCTGAGGACCGTAGGTGCCAATCGGCAGGTCGCTGCTGTTCACCCGGGCGATGCTCAGGCTTACACCAGAACAGTCGTCGTAAGAACCATTGTCGATGTTCTCTGGCGTCAGTACGGCGAAGCCGTTACCAGCAGCACCAGCAATGCTGATGTTCAATCCATCTTCACAGATCGCTACCGGAGGCGTCTGGTCTTCTACTACGAAGAAGAAATCATCGATGCTCGTATTACCACACTCATCAGTTGAGGTGTAACGCAGCAGGTGACGGCCAGCAGGAATGGCGCTGGACAGTTCAGGAGAACCACCAGGTACTACCGTGAAGGCACCGATTGGAGAACCGGTTACGTCGCCACCGGGGAAGATCTCCGCAGTAACGCTTACGTTGGTGCCAGAACAGTTGTCTACCACACTGATGTCGTCAAGACGCAGGTAAGCGGCACAGATGTTACCGGCGTTGGTGCCGTATACCAGGTCACCAGCGTCGTTGGTCGCTACGTTAGGACCGGTCAGTACAGGTGCCGTCGTGTCGCCTACTTTCACCACCTGGGTGAAGGTCCGCACGTCGCTTGGGTCACACCAGTCGATCACCGTGTAAGTACGAACGAACTTATAAGTGAATGGACAAGTAATGATGGCATCACCATCGGAGTAAGTCACCCCGATGTTACAAACTGAGTTTCCAACACCTAGACGTAGGATACGGTCACCAACCTGTAGGAACGGAAAATCGTTGGCTCGTGGCACTGGGTAATTAGCACGTGTCGGATCAGCAGTACCACACTGCTCGTAGTTAACTACCGCTTCGATGCTTTCAGCATCAAGATCAGCTAATGTTGGACGTTCGAAAGTGATTTCGTAGGTCGCCACCGTCGGAGCATTGCCTTCGCCACCTGCGCTTACACAAGTAGAAATTTCGGTAGCTACAAAGGTCCGGGTCAGGACAACGTCGTCACAGTCGACGTCTTCGCCAAAGGCGACGGCGTCTGAGACACATACTTCCAACTCCTGAGCACAGCCGTCGGTGAAAGTCGGCACTAGTGGTGTCAGGCCTCCGGCCAGCAGGCGAGCGCGCAGCGCAGAAGCCATGGTGCCGGCGATCGTAGCGCCGGTCTCGGCGTTCACGCGGTAGCAGCGGCTGATGCTGTTGGGCAGGGTGGAGATGTTGTTGGCGCCAGATTCAAAATCTACGCACAGTAGTGTTAAGTCCTCAGGTACGAAGTTAGCCTCCGGTGAGGTCTTGTCTTCGGCGTTGACCACACCCCAGCAAGTGTAAACAACTTCACCGTCAACAATTATTTCAACATTATAAATGTGTTCACCACATCCAGAAATAATATTTGAATCAGTGCCACCTATAGTTAGGTTAATTTCATCGGCGCAATCGTAATTACCCGTTAAAATCATTGCAGGAATAACGAAAGCCTCACAGTTATCATTCAGCGTTATATTAACATTTGAAATACAGGCTGCCTGAATATCTTCGTCACATTCACAAGTAAAAGAGAAGGTCTCAGGATTATTACTCACATAGATATTAGTGGAGAGGTTATCGTCCACACTCATAGACATCTGATTATTAAAATTGGCGAAAAAGTTAGCAAATATTGCCACTTGGATATCGCTATCGTTAGTTAACACCTCAATGTTACCTCCGGCACAGCCTTCAGGCAAGGAAAAGGAAAACAATTCAATAGGAACTCCTGCTACAACATTTGTCAACTCTGGCGCGCTCCGAAGTACTGCTTGGTATACATCATTACCTTCCAAGTCTGCGGGATTAAAACCAGAGCTAGCGTAATTATCTTCATTCAGAAGCATAACCACCCAACTTCCGGTAATATCCACAAATGCCCCTACTGAGGGGGCAGGATCAACACTTGGACTTGTTACAGTTCCTGCTGGGACAAGAAATGTAAAATCCGTTGAAGATATGGTTACATTACTCGA
>JBGCFZ010000071.1:0-13528 GCA_045110355.1 Lewinella sp.
TTCGCCAAAGGCTTCTTCCACCAGACCAGCGGGACGCTGTGGCCATGGGTAGAGGTAGGGCCACAGTAAAGCACCGGGGAAGGTTGGGTGAGCAGTAATGCCGAGGTGTTGGCTGGCTTTGGCGTTCCACTTCATTTGTTGTACGGCCCAATCCTGGGTCGCCTTTGCGTTGCCAGCTACTTCTTTGGGTGCAAAACCTTCATACATCTTCTGGTAAGCGGGGTGGGTAGCCACCAATTGTCCCTGCAAGTGACTGGCCAACTCCGTGATGACAAGGCCGTGATCGGCGATTTTGCCCTTGAGTTCGTCGCAGTAGGTCTTGGAGGTGGCAGCCTTTTCGAGGTCGATCAAGCGACTATCCCATGTTGGGATCTGTACACCTTTATAGCCCAGATCAGCCATGTATTTACAAATGCCGTCGAGGGAGTTGAAGGGGGCTTCGTCGCCCATGAATTGTGCCAGGAAGATGGCGGGGCCTTTGATGTTTGTCATGATCGGTTGTTGATCTTTTAGATGAATTTAGGTTAGGAGGCGGAAGATAATAAAAGTGTGGGGATGGTAACGAAAACTATGGTGAAGGATGGCTGACAGCGCACTAACCCATAACAAGGCTCCCCTAAATTCCACCGAATGGTTCCCCTATTTAAGGGGGCCGGGGTTTAACTTCGCACCAAACATAATCATCATGCGCATTACAGATTTACAACCGACCGAATACGACCAATATTACGCCCGCTACATCAAAAATGTGGATGGCCTTAGCATTAGTTCCGGGCTAGATGAAAGTGAGGTGGAATTGGTTGAGTATCTCTCTTCGGTAACGCAAGAGCGTGCCAACTTTGCTTACGCTCCCGGAAAATGGACCATCGCCCAGAGCCTACAGCACATTATTGATACGGAGCGAATTTTTTCTTGTCGGGCACTACGCATCGGGAGGGGAGATACAGTCGCACTCCCAGGCTATGATCAGGACGACTACGCGGCTATCGCAGACGTTTCCGGGCGCCGATTCCAGGACATGGTCGATGAATTTTGCGCGGTAAGAGCAGCCACCAAAGCGCTGTTTAAGAGCTTTACTGAGGAGGACCTCCTGCGGCTAGGTACAATGAGTGGTGGCCCCGCATCCGTTCGGGCACTAGGTTTTATCATTAGTGGCCATGTTTATCACCACGCAAAACTTTACCGGGAGAAATACGCGTAGGTGGTTCCAAACCGTATCTTCGCGGTCCCTTTGTCAATCCCTCCGCCCGATGCGCTTTCTGATTTTCGCCTTTCTTTTCTTTGCCCTTTCTCCGCTGTTACAAGCTGATGAGCTCTCGAGCCGACTCCGTTTGGTCCTGCCGGGCGAAGACGCACCAACCGTCAACGAACGGCAATTCCTCTACCAGCGGGTCAGCCAGTTGTTTCGCGAACTGGAGGGGGATAAGGTGGCCAAGAAGAGTACCAAAAAGAAAATCAGCCGGATCGAAAATCGGCTGCATCGGACGTACCTCCGAACTTACGCAGCAAACGCCGGGCTGGCGGATGCTTTTCGCAACGGGAAGTACAACGATGCCACCGCTGCCGTGCTTACGGCCCTGGCCTATGAATATTTTGAGATCGACTACGAAGTTTATGTCGACCACTGGGAGACTTACCTCGTCGCAGATCCCACCGGTCGTGCCGTAGCTGCTTATCAGCCCCGGCACGAAAAGCACAAGGATGAGACAGAAGCCTCCTTCCGCAGGGATTACCTCGATTTGCTCCGTTCGACGATCATCGATGATTTACCCAATATTGGTGATAAGGAGATCAATGAATTATTTGAACGGTATTACTACCCGCCGGGCAAGAAACTGTCCTTCGGTCAGCTCTCCGCCCTGCTGCTTTACCGGCGGGCGCAGAGTACCTACCGTGCAAAAGACTACCAAAAGACCATTGACTTACTAGAGATGGCCCTTCAGAAGGAAGAACGCCCGGCCTTTCTGGTATTACGAAAAGCATCAGAGCTGCAGCTTAAAGCCATTGTTCAGCCTGAGGTGGAAGGAGACATCAATACCTTGTTTAAGCAATGGGCAGAAAGACCGGATAACCGGTACCTACCCGCCGCTATCTTACAGCACTTCGATGAGAAGCAGCGGTTATTACTGGCGGAAAATAAGCTTGGCGCGGCGGCTGAATTACTGGGTGACTACCTCCAACGTGCCCCCGCCGGGTACAATGACTGGGCTAAGAACTTAAGGGACCTTCAGCAGTATCGGCTCCTCCGCCATCATTTTACCAATGGCCGCATCGATCTGGCCCAACGCCTGGCAGAAAGTCTCTTCGCTGAAGACCCCGAAGACGAGGCCATGCGATTTGTACTCGGCGAACTGGTCATTGATGCCTTACGCCGCACAAGACTTACCGGGTCAGAATTCACTGCAGCAGTAGAGACGGCGGCTTCCCGGTACCCTTTTATCCGTAAGCAGGATCGATTTGCCGATCTGTTGCTTCGCGAGTTGGCCTGGAAGGTCCGGGACCGCTACGAAGCTGATGACCTACACGGTGGAACTGATGCTCTCCATCGCTTTCGCCAGGCTCTTCTGGATATTCCAATTGGTGAAAAACGAAGCCTCTGGACGCTTACGGCCTTCATCGCCGCCTCTAATTACCATTTTCGGATGGAGGAATACCAACAAGCCCGAGAGTTTGTCTCCGAAGGCCTGCGCTATAACCCACAGGAGGAATACCTCCTGCACCGGCGGGACCTTCTACAACGGTACTAGAGGCTGCTGCGGAGCAGTAGTTTTGTAGATTGATAGTGAGATAGATTTATAGAGCTGCCGCGAGCGGCAGCTCGCTCTGCTCGTGATAGATAATTTAACAGTCAATAGGTTGGTTGTGCTGCCAAACGAGCGAAGCGAGCTCCAATTTGCGGCAGCCGATCAATCTATCCGACTATAAATCTATCAATCTATAAAGCGCGCCACGCCTTTTCGCCTCTATTCGAGCGCAGCTCGAAGCAGCGCCTGCGTCTCCTGGGGCCCCGCACTTCCCTTACTCCGTTTCATCACTTCTCCCATAAAGAAGCCCAACAGCCCTTTCTTACCCTTGCGATAGGCGGCTACTTTATCCGGGAATTCTGAAACTACTTCATTTACGAGGCCAGCCAGGAAATCGGTATCCGTATTTTGGATGAGGCCGAGTTCTTCTGCTCGGTGCATCGGGTCTCCCGGGCTGAGTAACAGATCGGGGAGCAGCTTGGAGGTGGCTACGGAAGCAGCTACGTCTCCCGCTAAGATCAACTCAACGAATAATCCGACCTGCTCGGGGGAGAGTGGGAGTTCGGATGGGGACAGGCGTTCCTCCGTCAGCCAGGGCATCAGGCGGTTAACCCAGATTTTCGTCAGGTCACTAACCGAAGGAGCGGCTTCCACGTAGGAAAGGAAAACCTCGTAATTCTCCCGGTCTTCGCTGATTAAGGCAGCATCTGCAGCACTGATTTGGTGATCATTAATTAATTGATCGTACGCTTCCCAGGGAAGTGTCCCTATTTCGGCCCTTATATCATTGATGAACCCTTCTGTTAACACAACGGGAGGAAGATCTGGGTCGGGAAAATAGCGGTAATCGTGTGCATCTTCCTTGTCTCGAAGTGCGCTGGTCGTTCCGGTTTCCGGGTTAAACTGACGGGTCTGTTGTTGTACCTTTTCGCCCTTTTCGATCAGGTCAATCTGACGTTTAACTTCGAAGTTCACGGCCTGGCGGGCAAACTTCATCGAGTTCATGTTCTTGACTTCACAACGGGTGCCATAGGCCTCCTGGCCCTCGGGACGTACACTAACGTTGACGTCGCACCGAAGACTGCCTTCCTGCATATTGCCATCGCTTACGCCCAGCCAGCGGACCAACTGCCGCATGCCAGTCATAAAAGCATCTACTTCTTCCGCCGAACGCAGGTCGGGGTCCGTAACGATTTCTAACAGCGGGGTGCCGGCCCGGTTTAAGTCTACCTTGGTGAAAGGTTCCCCCGAAGCATGGATGCTTTTACCGGCATCTTCTTCCATATGTATGTGGTGTAACTTGACGGTTCTTTTGGGCGCGGACGCAGGTGCAGAGGCCGTTCGTATGGGCAATTCACCTCCGATACAGATCGGACTTTCATCCTGAGTGATCTGGTACCCCTTGGGCAAATCGGCGTAGAAGTAATTCTTCCGGTCGAAGGTGCTGCGCCGATTGATCTTACATCCGAGCGCAAGCCCGAGTTTTACCGCAAACCTGACTTGACGCTCATTCAGCATGGGTAGGGTGCCTGGATACCCCAGACTGATCATGCTGATGTTAACGTTAGGCTCGTTGCCAAATTGATTACGATCAGCACAAAAAGCTTTGCTTTCCGTGGCCAGCTGGACGTGGGCCTCCAGGCCAATAACGGTTTCGTAGGTAGTAGCTGCCATTTGCAGAGAGGGGTTGGTACGTAAATTTCCGGGGCGAAGATAGACAAAGAGTTGGGGGGCAATGGTCCTGGATAGGATATTGTCCTGCCATTTTATTTCGGGAGAAGTGGGCAGGGTACTTCAACACTTGAGCTGGAAAGGCTGGGGGAGCAGCACAAGTGATAAATAACCTTACTTAATGGTCATTACGATCACTCGCTTCCAGTCACCAAGGTTACCATTTTACGGGCCCTAACTGACAACATCCCACCCTCCGTTACGTTAAAAATGCAAAGCTATAAATAGAAAACATCTATATTTGTACGCAGATTAAACCAACTTACTACACCAAACTGATCCCAAAATGAAAAGCTTTACTACGCTGATCGTCGCACTGTTGCTGACGACGGCTTCTTTGCAGGCCGAACAAATATTCGTTCTCTTCGACGGCACCTGTGGTGACCGCGTCCAGTATGAACAGGCCGTTGCCGCTCAACCGCGCATGAATTATTTTGCCTATCATTTTGCTTTCCAGGGCGGTGATCGCCTCATGTTGGAAACTGGTGCAGAAGGTGCCGTTGTTCAGAATTACCTTCCTCAGGGCTACCTGTACTGCGGTGATCCGCGGTTGAATCTTGATTTAGCCAATCGCGTTAATGGTGGGGTGGATCAGGTGTTTATCCTTTTACCTACGGCGAACAACCAGTACATCATCCAGCCGGTGGTAATGGCAGCTACCCTCGAGCGGCGTGGTGCCAGTTTTACCTACAACTCACCACTGTCTGGGTATCAGTTTGATACTGAAAATGGGATTATTGGTGAGAACCTTGCCTACAATAATGAGGGGGCCAAAGTCTACTTCGAAGGACGCGAAACCAGCCCTTGCACGGGCATCTACCTGTTTCGGCAATTGAAGCCAGGGGCTTCTTATCCGGTCATTGATTTTAAGTTCGCCCCCGAACTGGGTATTTACGAACGCCGCCTGGGCAGCGACGGCATCAGCACCTCCGGTGGCGTCATCGCCGCCCGCCAGGTCAATGGCATTCCGGTCAACAGTTATCTGGCCAGCGTCTGTGGTGCAGTGACGGCTCAGGCCAACGCTCCGGCTCCTACTACGACCCCACAACCTTACTACGGTCAGGGACAGCCTAATCCACAAGCATACGACACACCACAACCCTACTACGGTAATAACCCTCAGCCTGAGTCCCAGGCCTATGCCCAGGCAAACCCAACGCCGCCGGTAGCCGTGCAAACCATTACGCATACGGTTGCTAAGGGAGAAACTCTGTTTGGCGTTTCCCGCAAATATGGCACTACCGTAGAGGCGGTAAAAGTGCAGAACGGCCTAACCGCCAACACCCTGTTCCCCGGCCAACAACTGGCGATCAATGTTCAGGGAACCCCCGAAGCAACAAATGCCGTTGGCTTGAATCCAACGGTGCCAACGACGCCTTACAACGCCGGCCCGGTGGCAACTTCAAACCCTGGCTCCAGCCTGCCAACGCCTTATGGTACCTCACCTGCAACGCCCCAAGCCTACGAAAATGCTGCCCAGCAGCCCCGTAATGCCCAGACCGCCGTTTATGGAGAAGACGTCCACATCGTCCAGCCCGGAGAGACCGTTGCGAGCCTTGCCCTGAAGTATGGGTTTACCTCCGCAAAGTTCCGGGAGATCAATGAGCTTGGCCCAAAAGACATCGCACAGGTAGGCCAGCAACTTAAGACCAGCTCCTGTAACTGCCCGGCTCCGGCACCAGTGACCCCCGAAGCTGATCCAGCCAGCTATGGAAACCAGGCTCCGGCAACTCCTCAGGGATACGGTCAGCCAGCTCCGACTCCTCAGGCTTACGGCCAGCAAGGATATGGTCAGCCGGCTGTAGCCAACCCACAAGCCTATGGCCAGGCCAATACACCGGCTACTACCCCGCAGGCCTACCGTACGCCGGAAGGCTACCAGGCACCGCAAACAGCGCCCGTTCCTGCCGCCACAACGCCTCAGGAGGTGGCTCCCACAACCATCACTAATAATCCAAACTTTGGCCAGTTTGTACCGAACGCTGCAGCTCCCCCAACGGCAACGATGGGACAGTTGGAAGGGCGCGGCACCGCCGCGCCAGCAGTAACTAACCCTGCTACTTACAATGCGCGCCCTGCACCTGCGACCGCGCCCGCTCCTGCTCCCAATACCTACCAGTATACTGCTCCGCAACCAGTTCCCAATGCTTATGGAACTCCCGTTGGCGCAACGGCTCCGGCCGCAACACAACCCGCCGCCAACCGGGCCTTCCACCTCGTTCAGGAAGGAGAAAGCCTGTTTTCCATCTCTCGCCGTTACGGACTTACGACCGATCAGTTGCGTGCGCTGAATAACCTGGATGCCGGTGGCGTTATCGTTCCCTTCCAGAAGCTGTACGTGAACTAATCGTTGTTCGTACTTTCGAAAACACCTTTGATATCGGACCGATGCGACATGAGCCGCATCGGTCCGTTGTCTTTTGTTAAGCCAGTTCATTGCAGGAATTCATATCTTAGGCCTGCCTCTTCCTACTCTTTGGTGAGAGGTTAACACACACCCAAGATGAAACACACCATACTTATCTTTTTTACCAGCTTTCTCTTGCTTACCGCTTGCTCGAACCAGGAGACTAAAACAACGACAGAAGAAATACCCGAACCGCCTGTAGAAAACTGGCAGCCGCTTTTCAACGGTGAAGACCTTACGGGCTGGGACATCAAAATGTCAGGCAAGGAAGTAAACGAGAATTTCCGGAACACTTTTGTCTGGGAAGATGACATGCTGAGGATCAAGTACGACGAGTACGAATCGTTCGACGATGCCTACGGACACATGTATTACGAAGTGCCGTACAGCCATTATAAATTTCGTTTTGATTACCGGTTCACCGGAGAGCAAACACCCGGTGGCGCTGGTTGGAATGTGCGCAACAGTGGGGTGATGTTCCATTCGCAGTCTGCAGAAAGCAATGGTTTTGATCAGGATTTTCCCGTTTCCGTGGAGTTGCAATTGCTTGGCGGACTTAGCGACGGGAAAGACCGACCTACAGCCAATGTTTGCACCCCCGGTACTTCAGTTGTTATGGGCGATACCATCAACCATCAGCACTGTATCAGCTCCAGTTCAAAGACTTATGATGGGGACCAATGGGTGCACGCGGAGGCCATTGTTTTAGGTGGCGAGGCCATGCACTTTCTGATTGAGGGAGACACCGTCCTGAGTTTCACCGAGCCACAACTGGGCGGCTGGGATAAAGAGGGCAAACAGTTCGACGCCTGGGGCGTCACCCGCGACAAAGACATGTGGCTGAAACGTACCGGAGAAATCCTTACTTCCGGTTACATCGCACTTCAAGCGGAAAGCCACCCAATTGATTTCAAGAACGTGGAGTTATTGGTACTTTCAAACGATTAAGGATTGCGCAACCGAGGCCCTCAACCCAACGATAAAAAGCTGTTCGCACCGAAATTCCTCCCTGAACTAAGGGCGGCTACCAATGACCTCGGCTGGCTGCTCAACAGAGGCTATGGCCCGGATTCAGCTTTGCAACTTGTTGGTAACCACTATCGCCTGAACAAACGCCAGCGAATGGCCGTAGGGCGAGTGGCGGCTGCGGAAGAGAAAATTGCCGCTCGGAAATCACGTGAGGTCTCGCTGAAGGATATAGATGGGAAGGTGGTGGCCATCGACGGCTTTAACCTCTTGATTTTGCTGGAAAGCGCTTTTGGCGGCGGACTCGTCCTTGCCGGCCGGGATGGAACCCTCCGTGACCTGGCCAGCGTCCATGGCACCTACAAACACGTGCAGCATACGGTGCCGGCCCTGATTAGGGTAGGGGAGGCACTGCGAACGGCCAGTGGCGTTACCTGGTATTTTGATACCCCGGTTTCCAATTCCGGCCGGCTGAAAACGATGTTGCGCGAACTGGCTGAAACCCATGGTTTTAACTGGACCGTTGAATTGGTGTACAACCCCGATAAAGAATTGATCGGACTACCGGATGAGGTTGTCCTCATTTCTTCGGACAGCTGGATATTGGATGATGGGGGGGCTTGGTGTAACCTCGGGCGGGAGCTGGTGGCGGAAATTGAGGAAGCTTGGGTGGCGAGGCTTTAGTTTAAGCTTACAGTCCTTTAGCCCCAATTATCACCTCTGTGCCTACTCTGTGCATCCCTCTGCGTCAACCTCTGTGAGAACCCCACGAGCGAAGCGAGCAGACTACTCCTCCGGCCGCAAATCAAACCGCTTCCGCAAATCGTCGATCGCAGGATTTTTCTCCCGCATGGCCAAAAACTTATCTTTTGCGGTAATCCTTCTTTTAACCTCAGACTTCTTGGGCTTCAGTGTTTCGTCTTCCTTTAAGATCAGAATCAGGTCAGGGCGCCGAAAGGCAGTCCTCAGGTGATTGATCAGGCTGGAATCTTCCCGGAAGGAGGCGATTACCCGCTGGCTACCGATCCGGACGTGTACTTCTTCACCGCTTAAACTGGGGATGGCCTTTTTCATATTCACCGCCAGAGTAGTGCCAGTATTTTGGGCCAGGTAGTCGTCCCAGGCAGTCCGAAGGGCTGCCTCCGTAAGTTCGGGCAGTTCACCGGCGTCCTCGGTATCTTCTTCGGAGGCAATTTCGGCCATCATCCCATCGAGGTCGACGGTGGCAAAGGCAGTGGTGGGCGCAGGGGAGGGGGGCGTGTCCGCAACCGGTGTTTCCGGGGCTTCCATTTCAGGCTTGGGAGTTTCCTGGGCTGCCAGTTCCCCGCCAGAACTTGCTTCAATGCTTACGGAAGAGGTGGGCTCAGGGCTTTTTTTTTCCGGCGCGGCCGCAGGTGCAGGGCCAGAATTGGAAGGAGCAATGACCGTAGGTTCGTTGCGGAAGGCCCGCCTGACGGCGGTCATCTTCAGCAAACTCATCTCCACGTGAAGTCGCTTGTTACGCGCCAGCCGGAAACCAAGGTCGCATTCGTTAGCGATGTTCAGCATCGTCAGCAGTAAGTCCGGAGGGCTGATGGCCGCCTGCTGATGGTATCTTTCCCGTAGCCTTTCGCCTACCTCAAGGAGTTTAAGCGTTTCCGGGTCTTTACAAACCAGGAGGTCTCGCACGTGGGCCGAAAGACCGTTCAGGAAAAGGTCCTCGTCAAAACCCTTGCCGAGTACCTCATCGAACAGCAGCATCATCCCTCCCCGGTCTTCGGTCAGGACGTAATCAATGGCGCGGAAGAAGTAGTCATAATCCAGCACGTTGAGGTTCTCAATCACCGCATCGTAGGTGATGGAACTACTGCTGGAGGCAACCATCCGGTCAAAGATCGAGAGCGCATCCCGCAGGGCGCCGTCGGCCTTTTGCGCGATGATGTGCAACGCATCTTCTTCGGCAGTTATCTCTTCCTGGGCGCAAATACCCTGAAGGTGGAGGATAATGTCTTTTGGTTGGATGCGCTTGAAGTCAAAGATCTGACACCGAGACAGGATGGTCGGGATGATCTTGTGCTTCTCCGTGGTCGCCAGAATGAAGATGGCGTAGGGTGGGGGTTCTTCCAGTGTTTTTAGGAAGGCATTGAAGGCTGCCTGACTGAGCATGTGGACCTCATCAATGATGAATACCTTAAACTCTCCCTGCTGGGGTTGGAACCGGACCTGTTCGGTCAGCGCCCGAATATGATCCACCGAGTTGTTACTGGCAGCATCAAGCTCGGTAATGTTAAGGCTGGCGTTGTTGTTGAACGATACGCAGCTGTCACATTTGTTGCACGGCTCATAGTCTTCCGTGCGGTCCTTGCAGTTCAATACCTTGGCCAGGATACGAGCGGAGGTTGTCTTACCAACTCCGCGCGGACCACAGAACAGGAAGGCATGGGCCAGGTGATCGGTTTGCAGGGCATTCTTCAGTGTTCCCGACACGTGCTGCTGACCGACAACTTCATCGAAGCGGACGGGGCGATACTTACGGGCGGAAACAACAAAGTTGGACATAGGGCGAAGGTAGGAAAATAGTCAGAGAGTCAGAGAGTCACGAAGTCAAATAGTCAGGGAGTCAAATAGCCACTGCTTGGATGACAATGGAGTCTTACGGGTAGACGTTCAATCAATTCTTTAGGCCCAGCACAGCCGAATTAGCGTTTGTCTGACTACTTTGGCCTGAAAACATTGAAGCCCTGGCCTCCGTTAAAGAATAATTTACCGGCCCTTTGCCAGTTTTAATCAGGAGACCAACTTCGACGATCGCATGCGTACCCTTCTTTTTACCTTTCTGACGCTTACCCTTTCTTCCTTTTCTCTACTACAAGCCCAGTTCCAGATCGATGCTTATTCTGGCAATTGCTATGTACGGACAGGGGAGGGCGGACTTGAACCCATCAACCGCACCTACGTCCGGGAATTACCGGTGTACCGAGGTCGAGGACTAGACCGCCAACAGCTGAAAAGAATCATGGTCCGAAATGGATTTCACCAACCAGCGGTATACGTCCAGGCTAAAGATGGCAGTAATGCCATTGACATTCTACGGCCGGAAGTGAAGGGGGAGGAAATAGAATACTGGATCGTTAAAGACACCCGACTGACGGATTATTACGACTGGCAGACCGTTCAGGAAAGCTGGACGGATTACGAAGGGAAAGAGATCAGGGCTCAATGGTCTCGTTGCAGCTGTCAGCTGCCGGATGATCGGTTACGGCCGGTGGTCAATAAACTGGTTGAGTTCGGATTTTTACCCGAAGGCTTTAGCTTCACGGGCCAATCGGCTGAAAGCAGGGAGCAGTTTGTCGCTGGCATCAATGCCTACGCCCGCTCCCGAAACCTGGAGCTACTGCTGGAAAAAGCGCCATACTTTGTTGTTGTGCCGTTGCAGGTGTTAAAAGATCTAGGGTTGGAATTTGTGAAAACTAAGGAGTGGGCTTTTATCCGGGGGTAGTTTGTACGAGGGGGAACCATCAAGAGCTAAATCGGACGCTCGGAGGTTACGACCGACAGAATTGCTGCGCAATTCCGCCGATCGCAACGCGCCGAGGTCCTTACATTGTCCTTTTCTACGGGACTGAGGACCTCGGAGCGTGAATTTTCAAATTATCGCTTCGCGATACCCGAAAATTGACCTCAGAGCGTCCTCACTTGGCCCTTTAGCGCTTGATTCACGTTACTAATACACAGTATCCCTTCACTGTTTCCGTTTCTTCTTCTTAACCTTCTCCTCCAACCGCGTATGGAAATTAGCCAGCGGCAAATCCACCGTCACGCCCAGATTGAGGCGGAAGGAGTTGGCTGATGCTTCTCCCAGCTTGCGCAACGAGGGGCTGATCTGCAAGCCTCCTGATATCGCCAGCGGCAGGCCCGCCAATCCGTGGGTGTAAGCAATGCCTGGGGAGAATAATTGCTGGAAGCCAACATCTTCCGGCAGCGGCTCCGCGCTGTCGTCCAGCCGGAAGAGGACGATGGCACCGAAGTCGAACAGAGAGAAAAAGAGACTGCCAGAGTTGCCGTTGAGGAAGTGACCGTCGTCCGTGACGGGAGAACGATCCACCCGCAGCTTATAGCTGGGCAAGTCCTGATACTTGGTGGCATCAATTTTGGAGCTGTAGCCCCAGCTGAAGGCCAGGCCAATGGGGGCTGTGAAGCCAAAATTGGGCGCTCCGGCGCTACCAGAACTATTACTTATCCGTTCCCACCCACCGGTAATGCCGGGGTAGGTATTCAGACTGATGTTACCAAAGGAGCGCCGCTTGATGCTGTAACTACCGGTGGGCAAAGCAATCTTACGAATGGCGTTCTTGACTTCGTCGGAACTCTCCGCTTCCACCACCTCGGCCAGGAAAGCACCGTACCGGATGATCTCCCGGAGCTTGAACAGCTGGGCGTCCCGTTCTTTTTGTGCGGTGCGTTTCTCCTTCTCGCCGATCAGGGCCGCCGCTTCAATTTTTCGTTCGTTGGCGGATTCGACCAGCGTAGTGGCCACGGGGATGATGTTCTGGATCAGGCCGTTATAATCTTCAGCAAGCACGGCCGAGTAAGCGTCCAGCATATTATTCGTCAGTTGCTGTACCTCGTCGAGCGTTTGCCCGCGTTCCGGCAAAGCAACATCGAAAACCAATCGGACAACATCGAGCGAATTCTTCAGAAAGTAGACGAACTCCTGGGTGCCGAGGTTGGCTTTATCCTTGTCCCGCAACTGTTTAAACTCTGCCTGGATGCCATCGATGCGGTTGGTGAACTGACTGAAATTATTGATGAGCGTACCAAACTGTCGGGGCTTATCGCGTAAAATGGTATTCAGGAACTTTTGCTCCTGCTCGAGTAAATGCCCCTGATAATCCAACTTTACGTGGTCTGGGTCTGCTAAACGCTTAGTTCGTATGAGCTCCGCCTTAAATTTATCGATGGTTTGTCGGATGGCTAAATCTCTTGCCTCTAGTACATAGGCACCGTACGTTTGATCTACTTGAAGAGAGTTAGCACGCATCTGAGCGTGAAGTTCAAAAGATTCCCGTAGTTCCTTTCTCCAGACTCCAGCAATTTCAGGTTGAGAAAGCAGGAAAGCATTTGCGGAGCGGTCATATCGTTCCATCATTTGTTCCACCAATGAGCGGTTGGGGTCTGGTCCTTTTTCACCGGGGTCCAGGTAGTCAAATCGGGCGTATTGAGCCAGGTATAGGTATTCATTGAAAACTTCTTCCCATTGCTCTATCCTTGCTGAATCTCGTATATACGATTTACCGATTTCAACAACATTGGCATATGACCCCCACTGATTATAGCTGGCTTCCCCAAAGGTGGCGATGGTGAGGTTGTCTAAGCGTGGGTCCGCTAATATTTTGTCCTTGAAAGTTTCCAATGCGACGTCGACTAATTTGGAATTTGCCACAAAGTTGAAACCTACGTCGACGTTGCCCGGTATTCCACCGAAACGGTAGTCCCCATTTCTAGTTTTAATCGAAATGGCCATATCTTCAATACTGACCGCCGAAACAAACAAATACTTAAGGAGATTATGCCATGACGTTAATGAATCTGAGACACCAGATCCAGGGTCTTCCAGAATTCTGATCCGGGTCAGTTCATCGCGCGCTTGTTCCAGTTGGATTTGCCGGTACCGCATATGCTGTTTTATCTCCTGCTGAAT
>JBGCFZ010000072.1:0-6454 GCA_045110355.1 Lewinella sp.
CACTTTGATTGTTTGTATGTTTCCAGAGGCGTGGAATCCGTCACCTTCGCCAGTGACGATTCTGCCAACCCTGCGAAGTTTTACCTAAATTCTGCCCCCGCACACTGCGCGTACCCTACGACCAAAGCGACCCAGGCGGAAGCCAACCGGGTAGCGTTGGGAGATGAGGAACATGCCAATAAGAGAGTACTGTTTCAATACATCCATGAAGGCGGTATTCAAAGTTGCCAGCTGGTAATGGGCTTCACCGAATTACTGCCGGGAAACATCTGGAATACCTTTCCTCCTCATACCCACGAACGGAGGATGGAAGTATACTTATATTTTGATATAACAGATGAGGATTTAGTCATGCACTTTATGGGCAAACCGGAAGAAACACGTCATATTGCCGTCCGTAATTTCGAAGCAGTCATTTCTCCACCGTGGAGTATACACAGCGGAGCGGGTACCAGTGCTTATCGCTTTGTATGGGGCATGGCCGGAGAAAACCAGGCTTTTACCGACATGGATGCTGCTTCGCTCGATTCTGTACGTTAATAAACATATCTGATGATTCTTGATAAATTCAGCCTGAAAGGTAAAACGGCTCTTGTTACCGGATGTAAGCGTGGCATTGGTTTTTCCATGGCCGTTGGTCTTGCCGAAGCTGGGGCTAATATTATTGGTGTTTCCGCGAGCCTGGAGCTTAGCGGTTCTTCTATTGAAAAAGCAATCACTGCTTTGGGTCGCTCCTTCTCTGCCTACCAATGTGACTTCAGCGATCGTCCTTCGCTGAAAGCCTTCATCGAAAAAGTAAAATCGGAACAAGGCGTTCCTGACATCCTGGTCAACAACGCCGGAACCATTCTCAGAGAACCCGCAGCGACTCATTCGGATGAATATTGGGACAAGGTTATTGAAGTAAATCAATCGGCACAATTCATTCTTGCCCGTGAATTTGGCCGCGACATGGTAGCTCGTGGTGCAGGTAAAATAATTTTCACCGCCTCTTTACTTACCTTCCAGGGCGGCATCACAGTACCGGGCTATGCAGCCTCAAAGGGTGCCATTGGCCAACTAACTATGGCCCTGTCCAACGAATGGGCAGGGAAGGGTGTTCAGGTAAATGCCCTCGCTCCGGGTTATATTGCGACCGATAACACCCAGGCTTTGCGGGAGAATCCGGAGCGAAGTGCTTCCATTCTGGGTAGGATCCCCGCCGGCAGGTGGGGGGATCCGGAAGACTTTAAAGGTCCGACCGTTTTTCTTGCCAGCGACGCTGCTAATTACGTAAGTGGCGCTGTGCTACTGGTAGACGGCGGTTGGATGGGACGATAAACGATTTTCCAACCATGAATTTATATAACACCACCAGAGTAACCACTAACAGTCATTCTTATGCCATTACGGCTGACTGTGCCATTTTTGGATTCTCAGACGATGCCCTTCGTGTCTTAATCGTACGCCGGGCAGTAGCTCCCTTTGCGGGGCATTGGTGCTTACCGGGTGGTGCGATGTCTCATGAGGAAACCCTGGAGCAAACTGCTAAGAGGCTACTTCTCGAGCTCGTCAACGTAGAGAATATTCCCATCAGGCAGGTTGGTACTTACAGTACACCTAATCGGCACCCGGTCCGAAGGGTTGTAACAACGTGTTTCTACGCACTCGTTCGCCCCGAAGACCACATTCCTCACGCACAGAAGTATCTCGACGATGCTCGTTGGTGTAAGCTGGACGAAGTCCCTCAGCTGGGCTTTGACCACAGTCAGTTGTTGGCAGCTGCCTACGAGGCGCTTCAGCAAGAGTTGCAGCATTCCCCACTAGCATTTCAGCTCCTACCTAATACTTTCACCCTCAAGGAGGCACAAGAAGTCTACGAAGCCATCATCGGTGAGGACCTCGACCGCCGTAACTTCAGGAGGAAAATTCTTGCCTACGATTTCCTGATCAATACCGAGGAAAAGAAGGCAGGGGTAAAAGGTGGACCTGAGCTTTATCGCGTGGACGATATCAAACTTGAAAACCATCTCTAATGAGACTCCTTGCTCTTTGTTCCTTCCTTTGCACCAGCGGCCTCGCCCTATTGCTGATTAGTTGTGATCCTGCACTTACCGATCAACAAACCCCCACTGGAACGGAGGACCGGACTAATATCCGTTTGGCGAAACGCAATGCAGACGACCAGTTTATTCCTGGTAAAAGTTTCACCAGAGCAGCGGATCATATTGAGCAAATTCTTCCTGCAATTTACCAAAATGAAGGTCCTGCATGGGAGAATGAAAACGTTGGTTTTCGAATGTACTTCGACAAACGAAACGGCATTGATGTTCACGGCAAAAAAGTCAGAGACCTGGTATTGGACACCGTGGGGCTGGACCGCAACAACTACCATGAAATGTCGGACTGGGGCATGGATGTCCTTAAAGTGGGGAATTCCCTCGGTGCCGGAGCCATTGCGATGATGATCGGTGACAGTATCTACCGACTGGGGGATACGGGGGAAGAAACGGTCTCCATCGTGGAAGACAGTCCTACCCGATCCGCTTTTCAGGTGGTGTATAAAGACTGGCGGGTGGCAGGTCGGAATATTGACTTAACCTGGCACTTTGCCATTGAAGGTGGCACACATCATTATACCGCTACGGTTACAGCCACTGGCCTCACCGGAGGGGAGGAATTACTTGCAGGCATCGTCAATTTACACAGCGACACCTTGTACACTACGGAAAGAGACGGACGCTTTATTGCCTACACGCACGGTCCGCAGGCTGAACTAGACAACTACCTCGGACTTGCTCTTTCTCTGGATACGAAAGACCACCTCGGCCATGGAGAACTGGCACCAGATGCCCAACCTGTTTCATCGACGTACTACGTGCGAATGCCCTTAAGCAATTCAACACCAGTATCTTACAACTTCACGGCTGGCTGGGCGCCCGGGCACCCGGAATTCAAGCAAAGAGAATCGTTTCTTGCGGTCATCCGCTAAATTCATTATCCCAGACCAAGTCCGCGTTCGCCAAGTGATTCCCGATGTCGCCGTAACGTGGCATCAATCTCAGCCTTCTTCGCAGCAATATCTGCCGTAGTCTGGTATATGCCAACTTCGGTATGCAAACGCAGCCTGTTCTTTACGTTATTACCCCGCTCTGTCATCGTTTCCTTTGCTGCCATAGCATAAACATGCTCGTGTTCGTTGAGCAAATTATCATAGGGACTACTTGGTGAAATGAGCTTAGTAAAGATCGGTGCTGTTTCAATGGCAATAAAGAGCAACGTAATGAATATGCTGGCAAACCAGATAGCATCACTCCGACTTGCTAAACGCTCTAGAGCATCAATTCGGGCGGCAATACCTCCGTAGGCACCTCTTTCAAGGCCAGCCGTCGCATTCGCTGCTTCGGCACGATATTCTATAATACTTGCTCGTTTAGCATCGATTTGGGGTTGGAGGTCTGCCAGGGTTGCATCCAACTCTGCCTGGGTTTGTTCTGCGGTTGCTTTCTTAGCGCGATAAATTGGCCCCATATTCCTAACCCCAGAACCTCCGCTACCGTCTGCCTCTGCAAGCGCTGCGGCTGCCGCCTCATTCCGGACGGACGTCTTAGCATCAATCTCGGCCTGCAAGCTGGCCAACTCCCGCTCGCTGGCCGCAATATTGCCCGAAAACCGCGCCTGAACCCTATCTTCCTGCTCTTTATAAGTTTCCTGCTCCATTACAATCAACTCAGCGTTAATCTCCTTTTCAAAAATCTTAAGCTCAAGTGGCTTAGAAATGACCAGTGCCAGGAGAACTGCCATAGCAAGGCGCGGGAGGGCAATCCCCAAATTGCCAAAGAAGCCTCCTTTATTTTTCATACTAGAAACTATGTAGCGATCCAGGTTAAAGATCATTAGCCCCCAAACAAGACCAAATATAATGGCGGTAAAATACCCATCAAAGATCGTATATAAAGCATAGCCTGCCGACAACGTTGCCAGTACTCCGGTGAAGAAAATGGTGCCGCCAATACCAACGTATTTATTTTCGTCGGAAGGTACACGGTCAAGAATGCTTCGGTCAACGCCGGAACAGAATAGAAAGAAATCTTTTAGGGATGTCATGAATTGGTTTTTTAGGGATGTGGACTAATTAAAGGTTATCAGGGATTCTCATAATTATGTTTCATGCCTCTAAATTGCCCGATAACAGGTGCTTCTACCACTTTTTTCGATCAGGCCTTGGGGATTTCGGATAAAGGGTCTTTCCACAAACAAAAGCCCCGCCACTCCATCTCAGGAGTAGCGGGGCTTGGCTTTCTCAGCAATTGTGCTGAGTTTATCAGGTTTAAGCTATCAGCACAAGTGCTGATCAACCACCTTACTTAACAACTACCATCTTCTTCGTAGCGGAGAAGTCACCAGCAGTCAGCGTGTAGCTGAGGATACCAGTAGCAGCACCAAGCTCGTTTACGTTAACCGTAGTTACGTTACGACCAGCAACACCTTCCAGCTCACGTACCATGATCGTGCGACCCTGTACATCCTGGATGTTCAGTGTTACCTGACCGGCGGTAGCCAGCGTGTAAGCGATTTTGGTCACGTCAGCAACTGGGTTTGGCGTATTCTGCTCAAGGCTGTTAACCATACCAGTTTCAATAACACCAGAGAAGTTCAGGCTTAGGCTGTTACTGATACCAGCAGCAGTTACACCTTCACGTACGGTGATTGCATCAGTAAGGCTAACCAGTTCGCTCATCAGACCGGCTTGTGTAGCGCGGACTTCAAGGCTCAGGGTAGCGTTGTCACGCAGTGCAACAGCGATCATACCTTCAGCGGCACGATCAAGGTTGATGGCACCTTCGCCAGCGTAGTCAGCAGTTACCAGTTCAAGACCAGCAGCCAGCTCAATTGTGCCCTGGAAGGCAGCAAGAGCGGAACCGTCAAGTACCAGTGTGTGCGTCTGACCAGCTTCAAGCTGTACATCGTCAGCGTTCAGGCTCTGTGCAGAACGACCAGCAAGGTTGAACGTGTTACCAAGCTCAGAGGCAACGAAGTTGACGTTGCGCAGTGAACCGGTAAGGTCGTTAGCGTTGTATACTTGTGGGAAAGCAGCACCGTATGGATTGTTGATGTCGATCTCAGTATCAGCAGTTACGAATACCCAGTTGGTACCAATGCTGAATACATCACGCTGACCAAGAATCATCTGGCTGATTTCAATCACATCGAAGATGCTCACTTCGCGGTCACCGTTTACGTCAGCTGCTACGTAGTCGTATGGGCTATCGAACTGGGTAGTACCGAGAATGTTACCGATGATGTCTACCATGTCAGAAGACTTAACTTCCAGCAGGTTAACCGGAGCGTCGTAAGTAGGCTGAACCGTGTAGTCACCACCCAGAGGCAGGTTGGTGAAGTTGAAGGCACCACCAGCGTTGGTCATAGACGTTTCATCCATACCGTTAGCACCAGTCAGGGTAACTTCTACGTTACCCATCATCTCGTCGTTATCGTTGCCGATGAAACCGCTCAGGTCGCCAGAGCTTCCATCACACCATCCCCTGTTGTCCTGTACTTCAATGATTACTTCACAGTAGTCAGGAGTAGAACCGTTGTCGTCGAAGGCGTACACCCGTACGCTTACCGTTCCGGCTTCGAAGTCATCACAGTCGATATCGTCGATGCCGTTCGTTGCGGGTGGGTCGAAGCTTGGTACGAAGCCAGCTGCACCAGCTACGCTGGAGCGGAACAGGCTGTACTTGGTCACTTCGTTACCGAAGCAGTCCTCGATTGGGCTGGCAATGAAGTCAGAAGCCCAGATCGCAGCAGTACCGCCACCGTTGCCGTCGTCCATCAGCACAACCGTCAGGGTCTGGATACAGATTGGCGTTGGCGTACGGTCAGCAGTTACACAGAACTCGATGATCTGTACGTCGAAGTTGCCACAGCCGTCAGAAGCGCGAACGCGGATGGCGTGCTCACCTACCGGTACGTTAGTAGCCGTTACGGTGTAGTTGCCAGCACCGTCGTTGTCCAGTGATACACCGATGCCCAGGGCAGCAGCGTTGTCGGGGTTGAAGCCAGCGGCTTCTACGTAGTTGGCGTCCAGTTCGAGACCGACTACAGCGTCAGAACATTCGTCAATCGCCGTGAACTCAATCGTTACCGTCGTGCGGCAGCCTTCGCCAGAACCGGCGAAACACTCATCAAGCTCAGTGAAGGTAATTTCCGGTGCCACTTCGTCGTAGATCTTGATGAACTGCGTGTAGCGGAAGAAACCACGGCTGTCAGAGCCGGCGTAACCCACAAACTCCACGTCGCGCTGAGGCGCGTTGGTGTTCAAGGCACGGTCGGTGAACAGCGTCATGAACGCCTGGTCATCACCCGTTCCGGCAGTATTGTTCGGAATTACGTTGACGTACAGGACGTCTTCGTCGATGTTACGTGGTTGACGCTGGCGGTTGTTTACACCACTGCCGTCGCGCGTTAC
>JBGCFZ010000073.1:0-11179 GCA_045110355.1 Lewinella sp.
TCCTTTAAAGCCTTCTACGACCTCGTCGTCTGGGTGGAAGGTCGCTTCCCAGTAGGGGCGGACTACTTCGAAGGACTCAGACCATTCCTCTACCGGTACTGGCTCCAGGTCCATTTCTTGCCCGAATTCCTCCTCGATGGCAGCTTCTTCTGCCTTCACCTCCTCCTCCTGTTGTACAACTTCTTCGACCTGTGCTTCTACTTCCTCAGTAGCTGCCTCCACTTCGTCAACTTCCTCCTTGATTTCTTCCAGTTCCTCCTCCAGCTCCGTGATCTGAGGGTCGACTTCGTCAAGCGCTTCGTCAAGTTCTTCTACTTCTTCTTTTTCGGGTTCCAGGTCGTTACAGGCTGAGTCTTCGCCCAGCAGTTGGTGCTTCTTGATCAGGTCGATGACTTGTTGCTCCACCGGGGAGAGGTCTTCGATCTTTTTGCCCAATACGTCCAATAAGTCAGTTTTCTCTTTGGCAAAGCCAGCAACCTGATCCTTGATCCCGGTAACGACGGCCAATTTGTCTTCCACACCACGTTTTACCTTGTCCACCCGTTCACTGATGCCATTTATAGTGTCCATCAGCTTAGATTGCTTGCCCGTAAACAATTCCAGGGCGCCTTTAAGGAGCTTACTCTTACCAAACAGTCCGTCCACTACATTCACGATGTTACTTACGCCGGGGATGGCACTGAGGATGGCCTTTAGGCCGGAGTGCTTATCGATAAAACCCGTCACCTTGCCCAACAGCTTGCCGGGTAAGGCTAGGAGCTTGCCTAAACGAAATTTGCCCTTTTCTTTTTTCTTTTCTACGCCGGTTATCTTGTCGAGTAGGGCCTTCAGTTCCCGTTCACATTCAGCTACCCGCGCTGCATTTGTGGCCGTTGGTTCCAGGCCTTCTACTTGTTGTTTGAGGGTTTCCTGCTTTTTGAGTTCTTCTACCTCTTTGTCCAGTTTTTCGGCTTCCTGGTCCAGTTCTTTTTCTTCCTCGTCCAGTTGTTTAATCTCTTCTCCAACATCCTCGATTTTGTCCTCCAGTTCATCTTTACGATTCTGAAGCTTTTCTAGTTCTTGCTCAAGTTTATCTTTGTCGGCGACGCCGTTTTTGATCTTATCCTGCAAGTCTTTACTGCGTTGACTAACGTCCTTAACGGCCTCGGTCAATTCGTCAAGGATCTTTCTGGGTTTATCGGCCAGCTTGTCATTTAATTCGTCACGCTTTGCTTGTAAATCCTTCAGCTTGTCAAGTAACTCGGTGGCCGCCTTGCCTTTTTCGGTGATTTGTTGACCGGTGTCTTTTACTTTCTGAACGGTGTCGTCGAGGTCCTTTTTTAACTGTTCGGCCTTGTCTTTCAGGGCCTGCGCCTTGTCTTTGAGTTTCTTTCCTTTTCCAAAGAAGCCTTTGATTTTATCTAAAATCCCGGTGCCAGATATTTTGGGAATGTAATCAGAAAGTGGTTTTTTTAAGCCAAGTAGGTTGCCAACTTTGTCAAGGATTCCTCCAGACTTAGGTAACAGATCATTCACCATATTCGTCAGCCCGGCCAGCTTGTCGGTAAGATTAGTGGCTTTCGGTGCTAAGTCGGTAAGGTTTTTGGTAAGGTTATTGATTTTGTCCTTAGTCTCGGGGCCGAGGGGTAGGGCCGCTACTTGTTGCGTGAGGTCTTCGACCCTTTCTTTTTTACTCTTGCGCCCCTGCGGCTTATCCTCCTTTTCGGGGATGGCCTCCAGTTGTTTCAAAGTATTGCCTTTGTCGTCCCAATAGCCTTGTACCTGGCCCAGTTTGTCGTAGATGGCGCGCGCTGCTTCGGGGCTGGACAGCCCTCTTTTTTCTGCTTCCTTTTGCTGCTTGGGGCAATCGCGTTTAAACCTGGTTTCCAGGTTCAGGCCGCGCCGGCTGCTGTCAAAACCAGCTTGCTGGAAAGCGGCGGTGTTGGTCGCTTGTGCATCGATAAAGGCCTTGAAGTCCGGGTTGTTTTCGTACTCGTAGGCGAAGCGGCTTTCCAGGTCGTAGTAGCGCCGGCAGTTGGCGCCACCGAGTTCAAACTGCTGATATTTTCTTTGCCATTCCGGGTCGGAAGTATGGCCGTCTTTGATCCGTTTGAAGGCTTGATAAGCCGTTTTAAATTCGGCGGTACGGGTAGGCGAATATCCCTCCGCGCCGGGTTCTGTTGGGGCATCCAGCCTGATGTCATTGATAGCTTCAGCACAGGCATTGTTCTCACAAATTGGATCCTGGGCAGTCGTTTGGGCGGAAAGGGGGAGCCCGAAACATAGGGTCAGAAAAATAGCGTAGCGTAGCAGCATAGTTTGTCAATTATCAGCGAAGGGATAAAATTCTGAGGGGCGAACTACTGCCTGACTGCCAGCATAGCACGCTCGAAGGCCTTAAAAGTAGCATTCTTCAACTTACTTCCTTACGCGCATCTGCTAATTGTTCTGAATGGACGGTTTTTTGTTCTGAGTGACGGAGTTTGACGTTTTTTTAGGGCGACGGCGCGCAGGTGCAGGGAAGGGATAAAGGCAAGGAGAGGGGCTGCAGCTTGCTTCCTTAACCTCTCTTTGCACCTGCGGCCGCGCCCAATGACACGCTTCGAAATGCGGAACAGCGTCCATTTAGTCATTCCACCGATACGCTTTCAACCTTCATGAATAGTGGTTGTTTGGCTTCAATACATCGTAAAATTATACCAATGACTGCCTCCCCCACCGATCAATTGTTCCTGGCCATCCGAAGTGAGGATACTTCTGAGCTCTCAGCTATTCTTCAGGCGCATCCGAAACTGGTGACAGCACGTGACCCCCGAGGCTTTACCCCGTTGGTTCTATCGACCTACCTCAACAAGCTACCCGCTGCCAAAATATTGGTCGACGCCGGAGCAGACCTGAACGCGACCGATGGCATGGGAAATACTGCCCTCATGGGAAGTTGCTTCAAGGGAAATACCGCAGTTATCCGTTATTTGATTGATGCTGGTGCTGACGTCAACATAGTGGCTGGAAACGGAGGGACGGCACTGCACTTTGCCGCAATGGTGAATAATGCTGAAGTAGCCCAGCTATTGTTGACGGCAGGGGCCGACACTGGTGCCAAAGATGCTAATGGTCTGACGGCAGCTGATCATGCAACTCAGCAGGGCGCAACGGCGCTGGCAACTGCCTTAGGGACGGGAAATAAATAATCCCCTGGCAGCCAGGGGCGTCCAGGGGATGGAAAATAACCTACTTACTCTTTTTTTGTTCCTTACCTCTTTTGGGTGATAAGTATCTCTTGACTATTGCTTTATGGCAAGTTTATGCCTACTAAAGGATTATAAGAAGGTCCGTATGGTGCCGGAATTTCCCCAAAAATTAGCGTTTCCTGTTTTGTTTACGAGGAAAATCCGTATAATTACTTGCCTAAACAAGTAAAACTACTTATTTCATTGTCAGAACTTTAACCATAAAGCCCCACGAAAGAATACACTTCTTGTCGGGCGGTAAACGCATGAAAAATTCACTTTCTTTCTTTGAATCGGCACAGTGTCGACCCTCAGCAGAGTAGGGGTTTTTACTTGATCAAGCACGTAGAATTACTTAGTTTTCACAGTCGTATTTGTCTGTTAGAACTATCGTTCGTTGTTTGCAACTTAAAGAAGATCACATAATTTTTTCCAAGCTAAAAAGCTTGGTGAACCCATAAAACAGACTTATTCATGGAACCATTTATCGGCCAGATTCAGGCTTTCGGTTTTAACTTTGCGCCCCGAGGTTGGGCTAAGTGCGATGGCCAGTTACTTGCCATCAGCCAAAACCAGGCACTCTTTTCCTTGCTTGGCACTACTTACGGCGGAGACGGCCGTACCACCTTTGCACTTCCTGATCTTCGCGGTCGGACGATGCTTCATGAAGGTACCGGCCCCGGGCTAACCACCCGACGACTGGGGCAAAGAGGTGGTTCAGAGACCAATACCCTAAATGTCACCCAGCTTCCTTCTCACAATCACGCGCTTGGTGCCGGATCATCAGTTGCTATTCCGGTAAGCGAAGAAGATGCCGACCAGGACGAAGCTGCTGGCAAGTTCCTTGCTAACGGAACCTTTTACCATAATCAGGGAAGCGGTGTCTATGGCAACGGACCGATTCCCCTTTCCGGAAATACCCTGAACCAGGGCGGCCAGCAACCTTTCAATAATATGCAGCCTTATCTGGTGGTTAACATCTGCATTGCATTGACGGGCCTCTTCCCTTCCCGTAACTAAACGTGAAGGTTCTCCATTTAACAATCGCCAGTAGGCTTCTCATAAGGAGGTTCTACGGGCTAAAAATAAAACCATGCCAACCCCATTTGTTGGTCAATTGCAGATGCTTCCCTACAATTTTGCGCCCCGTGGTTGGGCGCTTTGTGACGGAACTCTTTTGGCCATTTCTCAAAACACAGCGCTATTCTCCCTCATAGGAACGATCTATGGAGGAGATGGTCGTACTACTTTTGCTTTACCAGATCTTCGTAGCCGTACGGCTATTCACGAAGGCCGCGGCCCCGGTCTTTCGAGCCGACCAATCGGCCAGCGAACTGGTTTAGAGAATAATGTCCTGACCTTACAAAATCTGGCGTCGCATAGTCACCAACTTGGTGCAAGCTCAACCGTATCTATTCCCGTAAGTGAAGAGGATGCCGACCAGGATGAGGCCGCCGGTAAATTCTTGGCCAATGGCACTTTCTACCACAATCAAGGTGGTGGTGTTTATGGTGCGGGAGCTATTCCGCTTTCCGGTGTTACCCAAAATACCGGTAATAATGCACAGGTAAACAACATGCAACCCTACCTGGTCATGGAATGGTGTATTGCGCTGGTCGGAGTTTATCCTTCCCGTTCCTAATACGTAAGGTTGAACAACTGCCTTTGACTTGAAAACGCCGGTACAACTCATTTGTACCGGCGCTTTCTTTGTCTCTAATGGTCAAATTACGTGAAACTCCCCGTTTCAGTAAGTAGAAATACCTATTTTTGAGACAGCGGTTTTGACCTTGCTCGTACCAAACGTTTCTTGTCTTGACACTTATTTTTTATAACCTATCCCATTTTATTACGCTATGAAGTCGAAAAAAAAACCTCTAACCTTAACCTTGTCAAAAGATACTGCCAAGAAATTTGCGCAGAACTGGCAGCGGTGCCGTCAGGAAGAATTACCAGGGTTGTTTTACGCCTATGATGATACCGAAAGCCAGAGCGAAAGACTGGTTACTTTCCGACTGGAGCGGGAAGCACTGAACCAACTGTATGACAGCGTTAACAACACGGACACGTTACAATTCATCGTTCATCTTGGCGTAACGCACAAAAGCCTCCCGGAGCGAATTCCTGAAGTTCCTACCTTCCTGCTGATGCTACAGGTATGGGAAAAAGAGGGGGACTTGTTGGAGAATTGCTATCCTTTGAGGTGGGCTCCCAATGGCCGTTTTACCAATGCAGAAGAGAACGATCCACTCTCTGGAAAGAATGCCATACCAGCCGCCAGCGCCTACCTGTTCGTGATGAGCTGGATGGAAACACCAGAAGAAGATCTTGCGATGCCCTTTACTGCGGTCTCCCATGTACTGGGCAAACGAGTGAAGAGGTACCGGTTCTCCAACGCTGAAAGCGTGAGCATATTCGAAGACATCGGGCGCAGCCTGTCTAGTGGTAAAAAGCTATCTTACCTCGACGTTCACCTGGGCAATGGGTTAGCCGTTTACGATCATCCCTTTAGCTTCCGGCCGGTCATTGAAGTGAAAAATGCCGTGGAAGTGGATAAGAGGGGTAGGATGAAAAACGAAGAATTTGTGGCAAGAAATGCTACTGGATCCCTCAACGGAACTGGTGATAGCTTCTATGACTTTGGGCAACCTGATCCCCCTCCATATGAAGGATAATGATAGAGTATTTATACAATGAGCGATTATGGAAGTGGAGCCTAGTAAATTTTGCTATTTTTTGCTGGCTCCTTTCCATAATCGTTATAGTAGTTAACCCCAAAAAGTCGAGACCGGAATTTCGCAAAATTTTGGTTTTTGCTGGGTTTTCCTACTTGCTTGAGCACGTTAGCTCGAATGGGAGTACAAAATATTTACTTACCGATGGGACCAATGCTTCCTGGTATCATATAGGGACTCCTGTCCTTTTTTTTTAATGACCAGGTTTTATACCGTTTACCTGGCCGGTGAAAAGAACCATAGGCTAGACTTTTTCTTACCATTAATTTTTACAATTATAGCCGTTGTTAACGCATTTTATAACGGCGGGTTCTCCCGTTTTCCGACTGTAACAATCGGCCTTTATTCGGTTGCAGGAATAGTTTTGGGCGTAGGCTATTTTATTCATTTACTCCGTGCACTCAATGTAGTAAGACTTGAAACCGAACCACTTTTTTGGATCAGTTCCGGCATGTTGATTTATTACTCCGCAAATTTTTTACTCTGGGCGGGTGTCACGTTTCTCAGTGGTGATAGGAACCTTTTTAATTCTATCTACCGAATAAATGCCTGGATGACCATCCTGTTAAATGCCATGTTCATTATTTCCATTCTTACCGCCCGACCCATAAAACCTGAACTTAACACTACTAGTAATAATCAGACATGATGTTTTTAGCCGACCTTAATGGAGATTACCTGACCCTCTTTTTAGCGGGGATCTTTGGAATGGTACTCCTGAGTATCGCTCTGGTAGTCTTCTTTGTGGTGTACCAACGGCGACTGATGGAGCAGGAAAAGCAGCGTAGGGAGGAAGAAAAGAAGCATCAAATGGCCCTGTTGTCCGCAGCAGTAGAAGTCCAGGAAACCGAACGCCGCCGCATCGCCAGCGACCTGCACGACGACATCGGTAGCCTGCTTTCTGCCACCAGGTTGTATCTTCAGCAACTGTCTACTGATGCACCGGTGGAAAAAACAGAAAGTATCAAAACGGAGTCGTTGAACATCCTCGACGAGATGATTCAGAACACCCGGCGCATCACCCATGACCTGTTACCCCCGGTCCTGGAAAAATTTGGTTTTCAGGCGGCGGCGGAAGACCTTTGTGAGCGTATAAATAAAAGTGGGAGTATCCGCGTAGTTTTTTCGTCGAACATTGAAGAACGTTTGGCGCCGAAGCGGGAGATAGCGCTGTATCGCGTCCTGCAGGAACTGATTAATAATACCCTGAAACACGCAGGGGCAAAGAATATAGACGTCACCGTTAATTGGGCAAGGAACCTGTTCTCCTTTGTCTATCAGGATGACGGCAAGGGCTTTGTGCAAGCTGATAAAGTTGCCAAAGGCCTTGGTTTACGGAACATCGAAAGTAGAATTTCGTTGATCAACGGTAGTTTAAAATCCATAAGCAAACCAGGTGAGGGGATAAGAGTTGACATTACCCTGCCCACCTGATTTTTAGAAAAACACTGAAAATGAGTAATCCACCCATTCGTATCGCCCTGGTCGACGACCAGAAGCTCTTCCGTGGAGGGCTAAAAATGATCCTGTCCGATCGGCCCGACTTTCGGGTAGTCTTCGAGGCTGATAATGGAAAACAGTTTTTTGAACGACTGGCCTTCGAGCCGGTCGATGTCGTTATCCTCGACGTGGAAATGCCCGTCATGGACGGCATCGAGACGTTGGAGAAAATCCGGGAAACCCACCCCGATCTTCGCGTCATTATGTTGACTATGCATGACAGTGATCGCCTCATCAACCACCTGATGCAGCTGGGTGCTAATGGCTTCCTGCTCAAGGATGAGAATCCCGAAATCGTCAGAACCGCCGTAGAGCGGGTGGGGCAGGAGGGAATCTTCTTCCGCGACTACGTCTCCAAGGCCTTGCTCAAAGGTGGTCGCCAAAAACCCAATAAGCCGGATGGTTATTTTGGGCCAAACATCAGCGAACGGGAAATGGAAGTACTTTCACTGATCTGCCAGGAATACACCAGCAAGGAGATTGCCGAAAAGCTGTTCATCAGTGCTCGCACGGTAGAAGGGCATCGCCGCAGCTTACAGGACAAGACCGGTGCCCGGAATTTGGTGGGGCTGGTGCTGTATGCGGTTAAGAACGGGATCGTTTGAACCCACCTCCCGATGGGGGATGGGCTCGTGAAAACACTACGTTTTTTCTCCACTTTGGTTCGAGGTGTAGCTTACTTCTTCCCCTTAGCCGCCCAATAAATACCACCATAAAGGTGAGTCAGGAAGTTAGGATCTTCGAAAACAGCCGGGACGTGACCGAGGTTGGTGTACCAGGCCCGCCCGCCGTCGTACTCGTGGTACCAGCTCATGGGGTGGAAATCACCGTGGCCGACGGCTTTGTTGTCGGGGCCCCACTGTGCGTTGATGTCGTAGGTGGATTCATCGACGGTTAGCAGGTAGTTGAAGTTGGGTTTGCGCTTACCGTCTTTATACTCGTAGTATTCGTCGGTCCACATCATCCGCTTTGGCCAGGTGTTGAGGCCGGGGAAGGAGTTGTCGTGCACGTCGAGCATGGCCGTTTGCACTACGGGGTGAATCTTGAACATGTGGCCCACCATGTCGGTATACCACTTCCAGTCGTATTCGGTGTCGGAGGCGGCATGAACGCCCACCCAGCCTTTACCCGACTGAATGTAGCGCTCGAAAGCGGCCTGTTCGTCATCGTTGAAGATGTCTCCGGTGGTATTCACGAAAATGACTACGTCATACTGCTTCAGCATATTATCGTTGACGGGCATGGCGCGTTGTTTCAGGTCGAGCTTGAAGTCGTGGCGGGCGGCCAGCTTTTCCATAGCCGGAATGGCGCTGAAGGTGCTTTCGTGTTGCCAGCCAGCGGTCTGCACCACCAATAAGGCTTTGAATTGTTGGGCCGCCAGCGTGGAGGAGCAAATCAGGGCGAGGACGCAGGTGCAAAGGAAGGTATAAAAGCGAGGTTGCATGATGTTGTTTTTTTTAGGAGACGGAAGGTAAGGTTATACTCTCGTAGTTGGTAACGGTGTCCGGACGATGTTGCCTCCGGCAACGAGCGGCCGCGCCGGCCTCCGGCCGTGCGGCGAGTACGCTGTCAAGCCATTACTAATATAACTACAAACTCCGCGTTTATCCTAAACTCCTCTTCTCTGCGGGAGAATGGTATTAGTTTTCGCGCGGAGAAAAATGCAGGACAATCGCAAGCTCGGCCCCGCCTCCCCTACCCCTCCCCACGGGGAAGGGGCTCGTGGAAACGCTAAGCGTTTCAAAGTAAGGATCATTGTAAAAGATTGAGCTTGCGATTGCCCTGGAGAAAATGCCAGTGCCTAGAGCGTCACATTCTTTTAACCTTTCTTTGCACCCGCGTTCGCGCAAAAAAAATAAAATGGAAACGAAAAACACTCATCAACGCACCTGGTGGAAAGAAGGCATCGTCCACCAGATCTATCCCCGCAGCTATCAGGACACGAACGGTGATGGAGTAGGGGACCTGCGTGGAATCATCCAGCGGCTGGACTACATTAAAAGCCTCGGCGTCGACATTGTCTGGCTAAACCCTATCTACGCCAGCCCCAACGATGACAATGGCTATGACATCAGCGATTACCGTGCTATTATGAGCGATTTTGGGACGATGGAAGACTTTGATGAGCTGTTAGCTGAAATGCATGAACGCGGTCTGAAATTGGTAATGGACCTGGTGGTCAACCACAGCAGCGACGAGCATGAATGGTTCGTGGAAAGCCGGAAAAACCGGGACAACCCTTACCGCGACTACTACCATTGGTGGCCCGCCGAAAAGGGTAAGCCGAACCCGCGCTGGAGCTTCTTCGACGTCAACTCCGATGCCTGGATGTACGACGAAACAACCGACGCTTACTACCTGCACTACTTCAGTCGTAAGCAGCCCGACCTGAACTGGGAGAACCCCAAAGTACGGGAAGAAGTAAAAGACATTATGCGCTTCTGGCTGGACAAAGGCATCGATGGTTTTCGGATGGACGCCTTTCAGGTGGCTGCTAAGGATATCAGTTTTCCAGAACTTCCAAAAGGATATGAAGACGACATCTTTGCCGCCTATGGCATGCAGCCGGGCCTACACGATTACCTGCGTGAAATCAATCGCGACGTGACAAGCCAATACGACGTATTTACCGTCGCAGAGGGGGCAGGCAGCACGATGCAGGACGCCATTGACCTTTCCGACCCGGCCCGAAAAGAACTGGATATGGTCTACCACTTCGAAATTTCGGAATACGTCAAGGAGCCAAATGATTATGACTTTCGTGGATTGAAGAGCCTATTCACAAAATGGGACCGCGGCTTGGCCGATAAGGGCTGGAATTCTATCTTCCTGGCCAACCACGACATCGCTCGGATGGTGAGCCGGTACGGCAACGACGACCCCGAATATCGGATTGCATGCAGCAAGTGCCTAAACACCCTGCTGATGACCATGCGCGGAACGCCTTTCACTTACTATGGCGATGAGTTGGGGATGACCAATATCAATTTCCAGCGCATCGAGCAGTACCAGGACATCGAAGCCCGAAACGGTTACCTGGCCGCGAAGCAAAAGGGAGAGGATATGACCGCTTTCATGGCCCGACTCAACGCCTTTAGCCGGGACAACAGCCGCACGCCAATGCAATGGACTGCTGGAGAAAATGCCAGCTTTACCACAGGAAAGCCATGGCTGGAAGTCAATCCTAATCATACCACAATAAACGTGGAAGACCAGGACAAGGACCCCGCCAGCTGCCTGAACTACTTCCGTAAACTGACCGCCTTCCGTAAGGCCAACCCACTACTGGTCTACGGCAACTATACACCGGTGGCAGAGGACAGTGAACAGCTCTTCGCTTACGTCCGGGAACTGGACGGTAAGCAATTATTGGTCGCGATGAACTGGTCGGAGGAAGCCGCAACTTTGACGTTGCCAGAAGGCTTCGACAGAGCTTCGGTTGTATTGGATAATCTCGAGGGAAAGGCTTCACTGGGAATTGGCGAAATAACCCTGGTTGCCTGGCAGGCTGTAGTGTTGGATCGCACTCGTTAGTCAGTAGCTGATAGTGAGTACCCCGCAGCTACTGAAGTCATGCACTACCCACTACTCTCTACCCACTAGTGGGTGAGTTCATAATTATCTGGCCGTTTAGTCCGCAGGATTTTCGTGCCGTGGCAAGGCGCTGAAACCGGATTTTAGCCATAGCTAAATGAGGATTTCAGCAACGAAGTCACGGTGCTAAAAGGCAAGGAA
>JBGCFZ010000074.1:0-12634 GCA_045110355.1 Lewinella sp.
TAACTGCGGCGTCTTTTACCCGCTGGCTGCGTTGCTTGAATCCTCATTTAGCTACGGCTAAACTCCGGTTCAAGCGCCTTGCCCACAGGCAAAATTCACCAGCATTTAATGCGACAGAATCGACCTGACAAAGCACTAGTATGGAAAAAGTGCTGAAATGAAAACTTCTCTGTTAAGAAAGTCTTGACGGCAATCAAATGATGTATTCCCTTTTCAGTTTAAGACTTCCACCAAAGTAGCCACCAACAAATCTACCTCTTCCTCCGAATTGAACGCGTGTAGGCAAACGCGTAACCGCTCACTGCCCACCGCAACGGTGGGCGAACGAATCCCCTTCACCAATAACCCTGCTTCCCGACAGGCGGTTTCTGCCGCCATGACTGCTCGGTTACCGGGCACGCAGATCACCTGTATTGGGCCATCTACTCCCGTGAGTAAATTGCCCAAACCAGCGGCTACCATTTCCGAAGTGAATTGTTCGACCCGCCTACTAAGCGAGGCAGATAAGACCTCATGATTAGCCTCTAGCTTTTTGTAAGCACCAGCAATAGCCGCCCATTGCTGCGGAGACGGCCCAGTGGTATAAATAAAAGGGCGACTGGTATTCACCAGGTACTCCTTCAGCGATATATCACCTAAAACAGCAGCACCGTGCGCTCCAAATGATTTGCCGTAGGTGATGATGGTGGCAAATACCCGATGTTGCAGTTCAAGGTGGGCGGTTAACCCGACACCTCCTACACCATCAACGCCACCGGAGTGGGCTTCGTCTACGATAAGGTGAGCGCCGTATTTTTCGCAGAGACTCGCCATTTGCGTCAATGGCGCCAAGTCACCGTCCATACTGAACCGGCCCTCGGTAAGGACAAAAAGTTGACCTTCACCAGTAACCTTATCACTATGTTTTAGCAAGCTATCTTCTAACTTATTATGCGAAAAACGAAAAGCCTTAGCTAAACCTAAACGTATACCATCCCGGCAACTGGCGTGGATCAGGTCATCGTATAAGATGACGTCATTTCGTTTCAGTAAGGAAGAAAGCAGGCCAAGATTGGCCGTATATCCTGAATTGAATACCAAGGCAGCTTCAAAACCGTGGTATTGGGCGATCATTCGCTCCATCACATGGTAATCGTCCGCATCACCAGAGATGGAACGTGAGCCAGTGGCCCCAAGGCCTGCACTTTCTCCCTGCTCCTTTAGCCCCTTACTTTGCACCTGCGACCGCGCCAAACCTAAATAGTCATTCGACCAAAAGTCAACCCCTTCCACCGTGCCGGCAAGTTTTCGGTAGTTGCCGGATTGCCGGATTTTATCCAATCTGTTATCTAAGAAATCTGCCATGGGGAGTTTTGGGATACCTGCAACTTGCAACCTGCAACCTGCCTACCAATCCGTCATCTCAGCAAACAACTGCCAAAGCTGGTCGATTTCGGGAATGGGGGCTTCAATCTTCACCGGCTCCTTTTTCACCGGGTGCAAAAACTCGAGCTGCCGGCTGTGCAGATTGATGTTGCCATCTTCGTTACGTTGACGAGAGCCGTATTTGAGGTCGCCACGGATCGGCGTTTTTAATTGGTCCGACAGCTGGACACGAATTTGGTGTGGCCGCCCTGTTTCTGGCTTGACTTCCAGTAAAACGTTGGTCCCTACCCTACCCAGCAGGCGATAATCGAGCTTAGCGAGCTTGGCCCCCTGGTGGCGGTTGGAGTCCGCCTTAGGCAAGACCTTACTACGATTCTTGTCCTTGTCTTTATAGATGAATCCCTTCAACGATCCTTCAATGGGATCAGGTTGGTCCGTGACGATGGCCCAGTAGGTCTTCGTCACTTTCCGATCCCGAAACAGATCGTTCATCCGCGTTAGTGCCTTACTGGTCCGGGCGAAGAGGATTACGCCAGACACCGGACGATCCAGCCGATGGATGGCTCCGAGGAAAACGTCACCCGGCTTATTATAGCGGTGCTTAATGTAGTTCTTCGTCCAGTCCATTACCGTTACGTCACCGGTGCTGTCTCCCTGGCTGAGGAGTCCGGCTGGCTTGTTGACGGCAATGAGGTGATTGTCTTCGAAAAGGACCTGTAGGTGCATGGCTTGATTATTTGGTACGTTGGTCTGTTGGGCCGTTTACCCGATCTGAAATTTACCGCAAAGGTCGGTTATTTTTAGGTAGCTTAAACCAGAAACATATTGACATAGTTTTACTCCAAATGGTCCTTCGCCCAATACATCTATGCTTCTTACCCTTGGTTACTCTCCCTGCCCCAACGACACCTTTATTTTTGACGCCATGGTCCACGGCCGAATTGACACGGAAGGGCTTAAATTTGACGTCCATTTAGGGGATGTCGAGGAACTAAATCGGCTCGCCTTTGCCGGAAAATTGGACGTGACCAAACTGAGCTACCATGCCTTTGGCCACCTGACCAGGACCTACGCTTTGTTGAATGCTGGCAGTGCACTGGGACGTGGTGTTGGGCCTTTGCTCGTAACTGCTGATCGGGATTTGGCGGAGACTCATCAGGCGCGGCCGCAGGTGCAAAGTAAAGGGGGTAAGGAGCAAAGAGGGAAAGGCGATGGTCTTCCCCCCGGCGCACCGGTGGCCATTCCGGGGAAGTACACCACGGCCAATTACCTACTCGGGCTGGCTTTCCCCAAACTATCCAAAAAACAAGAAGTGCTTTTTTCCGACATCGAAGCACGGGTGCTTTCGGGAGAGTTCAAAGCAGGGCTGCTGATCCACGAAAACCGCTTTACTTACCACGAACGTGGACTACACAAGATTATGGACCTTGGCGAGTTTTGGGAAGGCAACACTGGCTTTGCCATACCGCTGGGCGGCATCGTCATCAAACGGGCCCTTCCGCTGGAGCTACAACGGACTTTCGACCGGGTGCTGGCACGTTCGGTTCAATATGCTTTCGACCATCCCGAGGCTTCTGCCGGTTACGTGGCCGAGCATGCTCAGGAGATGGATCCGGAAGTCCGCCGTAAACACATCGACCTTTATGTCAACGAGTACTCGTTAGACCTCGGCCCGGAGGGCCGCGCGGCTGTGGAAGGTTTTCTGTCGCAGGGGCGAGAACGGGGGGTGATTCCGACGGGGGTAGAGGATGTTTTTGTTGCGTGATTACATCCCCTCTGTTGAAGAAAAGCATCACTCTTTTATACGCTTAGCCCTTAGCGGTAAAATAACAGAACAACTTTACCTTTACCCAGTAGATTCTTACAAAACACCCATATGGAAATTCGCTCCCAGTCCGAAGTAGAAGCCCTCGACCAAAAGATAAAAACCGAACTAGGCGTAGACATCGGTAAATACCGAAATGAAGAAGTAGTAGAGCAGATCTCTAGCCTCCTGGTCTTTCCGATCTACGTTGTTTCCTGGACCATACGGCCAGTCATTATCGCCTTTGTACTCTACATCATCGGGTATTTCATCATTGATCTCGTACACGTTCAATACCTGATTTATGCCATACTGGGGTTAGCTTTCTTTCTGATCACCGGGCTTTTTGCCGGGCTTTTCTACCTGACCATTCGTTTCAGGAACGACATCAAGTCCATCATGACTTATTCGATGGACATCCTGAAAGGAATCGTTAAAGATGTTGACGCCCTGAACACCACCACCGACGCGACTAACCGAAAGGAAGTACTTCAACTGCTATTCCTTGGCACCATGCACCTGATCACCATCCCCGTTACCGGAGACGTGATCGGGAACAGAGTTCCGTTCCTTGGCGGGCTCGTATCAAGGTTGGTACAACGCGTTTTACGGACGCTCACCAACCTGTTTCGGTTCGATCAAACCAACTTCGTTAACGCCACTACGGATGCCGGCAGTGAAGGAAAAATCCTTCCCATGTACCTCGCCGGCGTTACTGGTTTCCAGGGCATCGTTGACAAAATATTGGGCATTGCTATTCGAGTCGTTCAGCTGCCCATCGGATTACTTTTTGCTTTCTTTGCGGGGCTGACGTTGTTCTTCCTTTGGTTAATCAATTAGCTTGTCATGATCACCACTCCCCGACTACTTCTTCGCCCCTGGAACAAAACCGACCTCTCGGCCATGGCCGCCGTAAGCGGTGATGAACGGGTCATGCAATACTTCCCCGGCATCCAGGACGAGGCCTACGTTGAAGCCTTTATTCAGCGCCAGCAGCTCCAGCAAAAAGAACGGGGCCATTGCTTTTTTGCCGCCGAATTACGCGAGACCAAAGAAGTAATTGGATTTATCGGCCTGGCTTACATGCCACTGGAAACGGACTTCAGTCCCTGCGTGGAAATTGGTTGGCGGTTGCACCCCGACACCTGGGGGAAAGGTCTGGCACCAGAAGGTGCCAAAGCCTGTATCGAATTCGGTTTTAACGAACTGGACCTTGCTGAAATCTATGCCTACACGCCCCTAGCAAATCTTCCCTCCAGGCGAGTAATGGAAAAGATTGGAATGGACCCGTTTACGGTATTTAAGCATCCAGCGTTAAAAGAACATCCTGAGATTGAGGAGTGTGTGGTTTATCGGGTGGTTCGGGGGTAGCTTGTTATTGCTTGTTCGGTCGGGCAATATGCCTCTGCAACGTTGCGAAATGGCATTGTAATTTCCTGGTGAATGAAAAGCTTGCAGGGCAGTCTCTCCGGTAACAAGTGTATAGCAGCTATAGCTTAAGATCATGTAATAAGTCGCAATACAGGAAGCAACTAATGTCCGTAATAGTTCCATCCCATAGTCTGCACCTGTTTTTGCCATAGTGGTTACACTACTAGTTCCGATATTGAAGCCAGGTAAGGATATACCCGGTAAGATTAAGGCTAGTTTTTGTTGAAATTTACTTTTCATAGAAATCGTTATAAACCATCGACCTTAAGTACATTTAAGTCAGGGTTGTCCTCTGCAATTGGCTTATGGGTGTCTAGCCACACTTCTCCATCTTTCGTCAAGAAAAAGTCCATCCAAACATAATTCATTTTACAGTTATCTGCTACTCCCACCCAATGTGTACTGCCCAATGGAATATGCAGAAGTGAAAATTCTTTCATTTCGGCCATAGCATCGTCAGCATACACTGTGATCGCATTATCCGTTAATCCAAGAAAAAGCTGTTCCAGCATTGGATGGCTGTGTGCTCCTACTTTATCTGGCCCCGCAGCTTCAACTGTACCTAATGCAACTCTGGGCACGACACCTCCTGGCAATACAGTGCGACTGATAGTATTAGGGCTTTTTATTTTCTCGACGTAAGGAGTACAATCTTGAAATCTAGTGTAGTATAATTCATTTAGCTGATGGCGCTGCGATTTAAGGCTTTCTTTATCCTCCGCAGAATATTCTTTAGACATCTCAAGAAAATGTAGCGTTTGCCCCTCGACAAGCGATATGCATGACTGATTTGTCCTGTTGGGTAATAGCACAATGGATGCTTCGTCTAAAGCCTGCTCCTCATTCTCTGCAATAAGCAGTCCCGTTCCTCTGAGTACCAATAGAAAAGTAGCATAACCTTCTTTGAAAACAAGATTGTAATTCCCTTTACCAGTATAAGCTTTATGAAAAACAATGAGACCTTCTATTTCGCCGTGCATTATTTCTTCTGAATAGCCTTGAGCTCCAATAAAAACATCCATTCTGAGATTGTGGACAGGAATTGTATTCTTCATTTTATCAGTTTTTTCAACGGCGCCGATACTTCATAAACAATACTAATCTTTAGCGTCCCTACTCCACCTGCAACACCCCCCGCATAGTCATATAATGTCCTGGCACCGTACAAACAAATTCGTACAATCCGGGCTTTGTCGGAGTAGTGAAGTAAATCACATCAGATTCCTCTGGCTCGATCAGGCCGGTATGTACCAGGACTTCGTCTATCTCTGGGATATAATCAGAAGCGAGGCCTTTAAGGCCCAGCCCGTCGGCAGCTTTGCCTACGACGTTACCTTTTTTGCCGGAGGTCAGGACAAAGTTGTGCTGCATGTCATCCGGGTTGCGGAACGTAAGGCGGACATTCTGCCCTGCCTTTACAGTGATGAAGGTTTGCTTGAATTTCATCCCGTGTTCCGTTTCCAGCAGGAGTTCTTCATCGACCTTTCCGTTCCAGGAAGCAGGCATGGCAGTCGGACGCTTTGCGGACGTCTGCTCAGCGGTGATGCCCTCTGTCCCTTCCATTGCACCTGCGGCCGCGCCCCCCGGAATCGCATTCATGGTGTAGTAGGCAAAATCGTGCAAGAGGTTGGTGCCATCGGCTGCACGAGGCCCTTCAAGTTTAAGTTCGTAAATGTACCCGGGGCGTAATTTATCGAGCACCAGCCGGACAGTTTTCCCGTCGGGCAAAAGCGTTGCGGAGGTGATACTATTGTCTTCAATATCCACCACCGGACTGCCATAATTATGGTGATAGATGTAGGTGAAATTCTGAATAGTAAACGCAGAAGCCTTAACGGACACCGGATTAACCGGCTTGGTAAACTCAACGTCAAAGCCTTCTTTAGTAGCCTTGACTTGATACATTTCAAACGGGGTTTCTCCCGTCCATTTCAGTCCTTCCAGTGCAAATGGGTAGCCGCCGGTGGCCGCCCATCCCCGGGCAGTTTGCCCGGCATACATGACGTTGTTTTTATCGAAATTTAACCGCAGCAAACCAGAAGAAAACCCTTCTCGGAATGGAAATACCGCACCCTGGTATTCGCCTTCAACCTTCTCCATAGATACCCGCATGATCTTGCTTTGTCCCTGATCAGAGACAAACATCTGCCCGGCAAACGGGCCAAAACCACCCTCCGTCCGATCAGTAATAATGGCTGCGGTAGAGATACCCAGGATACCGTGCGGAAACCATACTGCCGGCAATTTCACGCCAGGCACCTTTGCCCGGGCGGCGTACATCGTTTTGTAGTCATCGTTGATGTCGTCAAGCCGAACTGAAACCTTAGAGCCAGGTTCTTCTGCCCATTTCAAACTCGCCTTATGCCCGGCAAAATCGCCTTCAGCAAGGTGGGTGATCCGTCCTGACCCGATCCAATCGCCCTGGTTTTCGGCGACGAAAACATCACCTTCGATGTTTGTTCCAAATCCTGCCGGGGAACGAAGTCCGGCAGCATAAGGCACCAACTTGCGGTCATCACTGTCGTAGCGCATCATCCAGCCTCGCCAGGGGACCTTGCTTACGCCGCCACCTTCCCAGCCAACGTTGAGCGTCGACAGCATGGAGCCGTCTGGCCGAAACAGCGGCCCGTAATGGTACTCGTGGTAATTTCCCGTCAGCGGCAGTTCGTAGACCGTTTCAAAAACGTCCGCACGATCATCACCGTTAGTGTCTTCCAGTTTAGTTACTTCTGCTCGTTGAGAAACGTAGATAGCACCGTCCTTTACAGCCAGGCCCAGCGGTTCGTGCAGGCCACGGGCGAAAAGCTGGTACGTCGCCTCATTTCCCAGATCACTGATCAGCCAGACTTCTCCCCTTCGGGTGCATACTGCCAGTCGCCCATCGGCCATAAAATCCATACCTCCAACTTCCAGCTTGATCGCCTCTGGGATATTAACTTTTGAGATGGCGTAGTAATCGGATTCCTGCTGGGCGAACAGACAAGAACTAATAATGAAAAGGGTAAAAAAGAACAGAAATCTCATGATATGTTTTTTGAATAGGCCAAGTCAACAGAACTTGGCACCTTGACAACTTGATAACCTAGCAACTTGATAACCCGATAACGAGACTACCATTCAATAAGGTAGGTAAGATGCCCTTTAGCGGGTAACTCGGCCAAAAGACGATCATTGCCTTCCGAATGCTGAAGGACCAACCGATTCCCGTCATAGCTCTGGATGGTGAGTTTCAGGCCCGGACCACGAAGCTGGTACTCGCCGGGGGCTGTTTCAACGATTTGGCGTGCGGAAGCGACTTTAGTGAATATCGTTCCGTTACCTCCCGTTGTGTGCGTCAGTTCCCGAACCAGGCTTTCCCCGGTAGGGATCAGTCTATCCGATAAGGAATGCGGCCCCATACTGTATTCAAACGTTGGCCGGCCGGCCTCATCCAATGTATGGCGAACGTGGTTAAAGTCATCCTTCTCCGGCATTTCTGTAGGCCAGGCATCGTCGTCGCCAGAGAGCTCAGCCCATTGCGGCGTTCCGTCAAAGGGGACGACAGGCCCAAGGGCACGCATAACCTGTGGCTCTCCACGGCCGACCCACATCTCGTAAGTGTCGGCAAAGCCGCCACGCCAGGCCTGCAGCAAGGCCCCGTTTTCCAGATCAAGCGAATAATGTGGCCCGTCCGCTTCTCCAACGCTGATGACGTGGCTACGTTTGGTGGCAACTTCATAGACTTTGGGCGTTGGGAAATAGAGGAAACTGCGCAGGAGGAAGGGATACTCGTCGGTTTCCAGCACCTGAGGTGTTGTTGCACCGGCAGTGGCAATCGTGATGCCCTCTTCCATCGTATTGATGTAGCCGGTGGCACCACCTGGCGCCTTATAGGCGAGGTCAAATTTGTGCCAACCGCCCGTTTGAATATAATCGACGTGCACCTCATGCGGGCCTTCACTCAGTTTGATGAATCCCTCGGTGTGCAGGTAGCCATCTTTGCCGGATTGCTCGATGATCTTTTGTCCGTCAATGTACACCCGGGTTGCTGCAGGACTGGAGGAAGTAAAGCTGTACTCCCCGGCCCTGGGCACCTCCATAGTGCCGTAGAAACGAATAGCATAGAACCTGGCCTGTTCGCGGACGGCATGCAAGTCGTAGCGGTTGATGTACCCCGTTTTCTTTGGCGTAAGCTGCGCCCAGTTGGTTACATCTGACGTCCCTTTAGGTAATTCGTAGAATTCGTAGCGCAGCAGCGGCATAGTGAGGACGACTTTTCCGTCAGCATCAATGGTTGAGCCTTTCCCGCCCTGGTCAGATTTTCGCAGGTCAGTTACCTCCACACTTCCGCTTTGGACGTTCAGGGTAAACGGCCCGGTCTCTGCTCCGTCCACCGCTTCGAGTGGCAACTGATAGTAGATCAGGGTGCCGTTGAGGTACACCGCCGGCAAAATGGCTGGCTTGTCTCCTTTAGCACTGATAAACACAATTTCAACGTCCTGCCAAACGCCGGGGCTTGTAGTAGGAGAAATCCGGGGTTCCGCGCCTTCGATGGCCAGAGAGGGTAAGTCAATGGCGTACTTCCCCTGCACCATCAACTCAGCTTTTGCACCTGCGTCCGCGCGAAAAGAAAGCTTCAAATTAAGATCTTCGTGCGCAGGCAAAAGTTCTTTGGTTCCGGTTATGGGGCCATCGGCCTCGTAAAGGATTTCCGTCAGACCGTCGGAAATGACCTCCTGCGAGACGTTCGCCTCATGAAGCAGTAGCGGGTCTGAAGAACAAGCGACAAATAAAATTAGTAGTGGTAAATAGCGATGCATGAATGATGGGTGTAGTGGTATGCTAAGGTTGACGCAAGATAGCTCGACAAGTCAATATGCCTGAAGTTAAACCCTTTTGGTTCTACCACCAGGGTTTTAAAGCATACCATAAAGTCATTTTGGCGGGTTACTCCTCCAAAATAAGGCTTTGGTATACGGCTTTTTTTTCGTCAGTTCTACTTCCCGCATAATTTGGGCGCCGGAGCGCAGGTGCAGGGTGAGGTTAACGGCATTGCGGTTTAACTGTCCTACAACTTACTACAACTGTAATATTTCATTTCTTTTACCGACCTTGCGCTGCAATTAACCGATACCATGAGATTTCATTACCTCCTTTTCTGTCTGGCCCTCGCCACTACCCTCTCCGCACAACGTACGCCCATCGATTCGAGCCTGACCGTCAGCTTCGAAGATTACGACCCCCCCAGTACGCTGGTGGTACCAGAGCACCCCATAACCCGGGCCAGTATTCCCTTTGTCGATATCCACAGCCACCACTGGCGGATGGGCACTCAGGACCTGGACAAACTGATCCGGGAAATGGACGAGCTTAATATGCAGGTGATTGTCAACCTCAGCGGTCGTGGCGGTGAAGCACTTAAGGGCATGATGGACAACGTCAAAAAATCGGGCTACGAAGATCGTATCGTCTGTTTCACCAACGTCGAAATTCGCAGCATCGACGACCCAGACTATCTGGAGGCGACGCTGACGCAACTCCGCTACGACAAGAGCATCGGTGCCCGTGGGCTGAAGATTTATAAGTCGCAGGGGATGTCCAATACCGATAAAGCGGGGAACCGGATCAAGATCAACGACCCTCGCCTGAAGCCGATCTTCGAACTGGCTGGCGAATTCAACTGGCCCGTCCTGATTCACTACGCCGACCCGAAGCAATTCTGGCAAGACCACGACGAGAACAATGAGCGTTGGCTCGAACTCAAGTTACGCCCCAACCGCAAGCGTGGGCCCAACAACCCCGCCAGCTGGGAGACCATCGCCGCCGAAGCCCACGATCTGTTCAAGCAGAATCCCAATACCAATTTCATTGCGGCGCATATGGCTTGGTTCGGCAACGACCTCACTTATCTCGGCAAATTTCTTGACGAAAACCCCAACGTCAACGTAGAAATTGGTGCCGTCATCGCCGAGCTTGGCCGGCAGCCACGTGCCGCCAACCGGTTCTTCGAGAAATATCAGGATCGGGTTCTTTTCGGTAAGGACTCGTACCGGCCAGCGGAATACGCCACCTATTTCCGCGTCCTCGAAACGGACGATGAGTACTTCCCGTACTACAAACGATACCACGCTTTCTGGAAAATGTACGGGTTGGACTTACCAAAGCCCATCCTGGAGAAATTATATTGGAAGAATGCTGTTCGGTTGGTGGGACTGAAGGAGGCTATGTGGAAGAAATAACTACTAAAACATTGAGGGTGGTAAGAGCTACACTAATGGAATAAAAATCTTAGCGCAGTCTTAGTGCCCTCAATATCTCTGTAGTTGCTCCTACTTAATGAGCCGCTTATTTGGCCCACGGTGTCTGCCGTGGATCAGCTCATGCAGTCGCAAAGAAACTAAGGATTCTAAAGATGCTTCCGTTCGGTACATCGCATCTGAGAGTGTCATGGAAGAAAGGTCCAGCAATGCATGAACGCTGCTGAGTCCCATGGCTTTGATGTCGGCAGTGGTCACTTCCTGGCGACCGCAAAAAGCGATGACTTTCGGCACCCCCGCGGCCCGGGCGGCCCGGGCAACACCACTGACGACTTTGCCGTGGATGGTTTGACCGTCGATTTTTCCTTCACCGGTGATGACCATGTCGGCGCCCCGAACGAGGTCGGCAAAGCCGACCACTTCCATAAGCACATCAATGCCGGGGCGCAGCCCCGCCCCAAGGAAAGCCACGCAGCCCGCGCCTAATCCACCAGCTGCGCCTGCTCCGGCCAGGGTACGGACATCCAGATTCAACGCAGCGTTAATTCGTTCGGCAAAGACCGCCATATTCCGCTCAAGGTCTGGTAAATCAATTACGGCAGCTCCTTTTTGTTCCCCGTAGGTAAACGTGGCGCCGGAAGCACCAAGTAATGGATTATCCACATCGCAGACGGCAGTGAAACGAACATCCTTCAGCGTTGGTATTACCTCCAACTGATCAATGTGCTTTACCCATTGCAGGGAATCTCCAGTGGGCACGAAGTCTTCGGTTCTATCCCCAAAGAACCGGTAGCCGAGGGCGGCGGCCATGCCCGCACCGCCATCGTTGGTGGCGCTGCCGCCAAGAAAGAGGTAAATGTCGTTGGCGCCCCGGGCGATGGCGTCCTCGATCAGCATACCGACGCCAATGGTGGTGGTTTTACCCGGGTTCCGGCGGGGAACGGGGACGTGCTGCAGGCCTGCGGCCTGCGCGATCTCGATGTAGGCTTTGCCCTCTCCCAACAAATACTCTGCCTGAACGGGCCGACGCAACGGGCCAGTAACCTCTAAACGGCGTTTTTTCAAAGGCAATAACTGTTGTAACAACTCCAGGCTACCTTCTCCACCATCCGCCAGTGGTTGCTCAATGATCTCGGCCTCCGGGTACTTTTTCCGGGCTGCACGGCCGATGGCGGCGGCTACGCCGGCGGCGGAAAGGGTGCCTTTGAATTTGTCAGGAGCGATTAGGATTTTCATGGATGGAAGGTACGTTGGGGGCGGGGATTTTGGAAGACTTTGTATTTAGAACCACTAAGATATTAAGACACTAAGGTTCACTCTAAGAGAAAGGGATTTGAAGGAAACCATTAAGCGCATTAAGAATTTGTAATTTGGTAAGACGAGTATTAAGCCCCCCGAATTACAATAGCTTTTAGCCCTATCTTTCTGCGGAGGAAAAACCCGCTACCTCCTCCCCCAGGAAATGGCATCTCTAACCGCTACTTACAGAATCACCCGCAGAATACCCATCGACAACGCGAACACGCGTTTGCACTTGGAGACGGGTACCACACATAGCGGTACCCTGAAAGACTTCATCACGGAAAGAAAAAGCTACCCCGAGATTTCGGCTACCCTGGCACCAGTTTACACCAACCCCGCGCCCAATCAAGACCCAGTAACCGGCGAGCCCCTAAACGGCAACCAGCCGGAGGTAAACTCACCGGTCACCTTCTACCTCTTTGACCACTTAGGCAACACCCGAGTAACCTTCCGCGCCGATGCGCCCGACGCCATCTCCATAACCTACGCCGCAGAC
>JBGCFZ010000075.1:0-13836 GCA_045110355.1 Lewinella sp.
TATACCTAAGCCGGAGTGGTTTGGGACAATTAGCGCGCAGCTAGTGTGGTTTCTGATGAGGCAAAAAACGTAGGAGAAGCCTTAGCTTCGGCGAGGCTTTTTAACGAAATCAGGGGCCGCAATAGCAAGCGATAAAGTCCCCAACCACTTTGACTTAGGTATAAGACCCCGTAGGCAAAGTATCAACCGCCACCGTTAACTGGTGCGCTCCACTAAAAGCGTGCGTGAGCCATTGCCGGCCGTCGGTAGAGAATACGGAGGGAACCCGAGTGACATTACGCTTTCCTGTGGAAGCATAAGGGCAGGGAGTTTTACAAAACTACTTTCCCCGCTCCCCCAAATAAACCTTCATCCGCCCCCGATCCCGGTCATAGCTGCCAAATAGTGCCAGGTCGGCGTTGCCGGTGACGGCGATCACGCCCTGGCCACCACCCCGAATTTCCTTCTCGACGTACTGCCGGCGGACCTGCCCACGACTACGTACCTTGCGGTAACCAAAATACGTAGAGGACGTCACGACCCGGTAAGCGTGCTGACCCACCGGAAGATTGAGTTCAATCTGTTTTCGGGAGCGGCCGTTGCGGTCGAGTTGGATGACGTAGCGGCGGTCTCCGATGTAGAGCTGCACTGTTTCTTCCTTTTGGTTGTCGCCTAGTTCATTATTAATCCGGACGTTGTAGGTCTTACGTCCAACCGGCGTACTGGGACTGTCTGCTGGCCTAGTGCTGGGGCGTTGAGGAGTGGGCGTAGTGGTCGGGCGGGCAGGGGGAGAAGAAGTAGTCGTTGGCCTAACGCGGCCGGGATACATCCTGATGATGTACATCCGGTCGGTTGGGGACAATTCCTTGTTCATACCAACCGCGTACCGCCCACCGGTAAGTTGTGGCGATACGGGGTAATGCATGATCGACGCGCGATCATAGGCAGAGTATTGTGTGGTACTACGGTTGGCCGTGGCCATCACATTATTGTAAGTAGTTTGCCGATCCCAGCCCTGGGTTTGGCGATAATGGTCATAAACCACCTCTTCGTTCCACGGGATGCCCCCTTCGGGGTTCTGGTGTTCGTGCAAGAGCCCCAGGGCATGGCCGAATTCGTGGAGGACGGTGCGCTTTACCTCCTGGTCTGATGTACGGTCGGTGAGCCAGCCGAAGTTCATACTAGGGCGGCTTTGGTTAATACGCGTAGAACTATTGCCAATGGTGGACCAGGAGGCGCCATTTTGGACAAAACTGATCCGAATGTCAGCATCACCAGAGCTGACTACTCGGAAGTTAAGGTTGGCAAACCGCGTCCACTCGCGGGCATAGGTCATTACCCGACCGCGGAGGGACGAACTGCCGCCCAGGAAGCGAACGGTGACGGTACTACCGTTTCTCCATTTGTAGTCATAGTTTTGCTGGGGCTTGTAACTTACAGCCGACCGGGCACCAGGCGGCAGGTACGAGGGCATTCCTGCCGCTGCCGCCGGTTTCCCGGCCGGGATGATGGTGCAACTGTGAATATGCTGCCCATGAACCAGTGCTGCGGGACCGCAGACGAGGGCCAGGAGGAAGAGCATAAAACGGAGACGGGAAGCGGCGATAAGCATAAACGATGGAATTGAGGCATGTTTAACCCGTTAGGGTGTTGCTTTAATGCTTCTCTCCTGCGTTTTCGTATGGTATTCAGACAACATTAACCCGGAGATAAAGGCTTTTAACTATTAATCTCCTCCTGAATTAGTGTTTTAATGATGGAATTGTAGGAGGCTTAACAAAGAGTTGGTGCCATTTTAAAAAGTGTAGAGAAGAGACAGGCCTATCCGTAATTCTACCGAATAAACTGTTTAATCACCTCTCCACTGCCCAAAACCTGCAACTTGCAGCCTTATTACCGCTGTACCACAAAAGGTCTCGTAGCCGCCGTCCTTCAGCGACCACGCGCGCCAGGTAACACCCCGGCGGTAAAGCACCAACTTGCACCTGCGTCCGTGCCGCAAAAGCATCTAATAACGTCGCACTTTGAATCAAGTATTTCTACCTAATGAAAGCAGAAGAAGGAGAAGGATTTCTACGAATTAAAAACTTTATAAAAAAAATATGTGTAAAGTTGTGTAGAGGATGCGCTTGGTGTTTGTCTAATTTGTGCGGAAGAATTTTATGTCTCTATGTCCAAATGCGTGAAATAAAATTAAAAAATGTGGACACTTGAGGAAATATAATTTCCCGTAAAGGGGCAGGAAAATCGTCCTGCTACCTAGTTAATCTAAGCGCCGAACTAAGTTGAGAGCAGAAAAATACCAAGAAATAAAAAGCAGGGAGCTAAATTTTCCTTATATTTACTTTAGATTTCATAAATTTTTTGTTCTTAGAAGTTGATTGGCAGAGTTGTGTTAATATTTTATTAATGTCTGAAAGCTATGTCACACAAAAAAACTGTCAACTATTCTGTTGACTCTATGAAACATTGGCTTGTTCTCCGAGTAGGTTCTCGGAAAGAAAAGCTTGTTCGGGCTTCCCTTGAGGTTGCTGGAATCGAATGTTTTGTCCCACTTCGTGAGAAACAAATTAGTTACGCCTCAAAGCGCGTAGTCCGCCATCTACCGGTAATTCCCGGTTACGTTTTTGTGCGGGTGGATAAAACTAAAACTGGTACTGTATTGTCCATACCCTTCGCTAACGGATTCCTTAGAACCGGCGGTGTCTATGATCGTATTTCCGAAAGGGAATTACAACGACTCCGCCAGTTATGTAATAATACGTTAGTAGCATGGTCAAACGAAGCACTTCAGGATCCTATTCCTTCGGTACCAGGAAGCCTGGTAGAAATTATACGAGGACCACTTACCGGCCTCAGAGGTTATTTTCTTTCTGAGGTTAACCGTAACACTTTTCGGATTACCCTTGGGTTGATTGAAACCCAGCTTACCACTTGTGACATAGACATTAGTGATGTTATGCCGATCACAGGTAGTAGCGTAAGTGAATTACCGTCTCAACGTGCCTAGTCGTTCTTTTCACCTAAGACACGATTGGAGTGGTCACTACCCAGAAACACTGTGCTTACTGACTGACCGATTTATCAAAGAAACCCTTGAACAATTTTCTTCTCTGAAAAAGAATTGATCTAAAAAGTACAACACCCGTCTTAACTGACATCTATCTATTCTTTCTAAAACGCATGAACAACTAGCCACTTCTGGCTCTCTTACATTATTTGGTCTGCCGCCGCCCATGCTTCCATGGGCAGAGTTGACTATTCAATTGGAATGCTTTTAAAATATTTCTACTTAGCTGTCTCGACACTAAGCCGGCGAAGCCGTACGAATAATGATAAGGGAGGCTGTTTTACAATAAGAAGTTTGCTGATTTACCACACCGCTTTATCCCTTGATCTATGAACCCACACACAATACCTATGAACAAGATTATTGACGACCCTCCACGTCATTCTCCGGAGGGTTTACCCCAGCCCCCAACTGAACGTAAGATCAGACCTGAACCGCACCGTATTGGCAGGATCATTCGAGACTTCGTTCTACTGAATTTTTCCTTTTACCTAGCCGCAAGGTTGAGTTATGAGGAAGTAGGATTGTTTGACCTGAAATGGCACCATTTCGAATTAATCGCGTTCATCAACGTAGTCTGGGCTTTGCTGTCCATTCGATTTGGTACTTATCGGTGGTACGAACAACTACGGATAGAGCAAGAGTTGGCGAAGCTGATGGAGGTGTTTCTATTTCACCTCGCCCTGGTCACCTTATTTTGGCACCACATCCAGGGAGGGCATCCTAACTCCTTATTCCTTCTGCTGGCCTACGCTTTTGCAGTTTTGTCGGTAAGTATCGTTCGGGTTATGTATCGCATTGGAGGGCATAGTGGTATGCCGCCTTTTCGGTACGTTGTTGTTGGAGGGGAGAGCGAGAATTTGCGAAAACTGAACAGTGCTTTTGGCTTTTCCTTTCAGGGAGCAGCAGAGTTAGTTGGTCGTTTCGGGATTACTCAAATACCTCACGTGTCCAACATTGGTGGTTACGAAGAAATCATTCCGTACCTGAAAACGCAGCCGGAGATTGATAAACTCATTTTCTTTTACAGCCGGCTCACTCATGAGCAGGAGAGAGAAATTGTTAGTATTTGCAACAACTGCTTTATTGACGTAGAGGTAGCGCCACGTGCGACCAGTATTTTCCCCAGGGGCTATCAAGCTCAGCAACTTGGAGAAATGATGATGCTCACCATCAAGGAGGAGCCCATGATGCTGTTGCGCAATAAGATGCTAAAAAGGGCCTTTGATCTGTTGTTCAGCTTTGCCGTTTTGGTTACCATTTTCCCGATTATGTTCATAATCGTCGGTATTCTAATCAAATGGGAAAGTAAGGGGCCGATCTTTTTCCGGCAGGAACGAAGCGGTTATCGGAACCAGGTTTTCCGGATGATCAAGTTTCGGACCATGGCGGTCAATGAATCCAGTGATGAGGAGCAAGCAACCGTGGGAGATGCGCGGATTACCCGGATAGGCGCTTTCCTTCGTCGGAACAGCCTTGACGAATTTCCTCAATTCATTAATGTTTTCCTGGGAGATATGTCTGTTGTAGGCCCTCGCCCTCACATGCTTTACCATACTGAACAGTACGGCAGCATTATTGCTCCTTACATGATTCGCCATAAAGTAAAACCTGGGGTAACGGGTTGGGCTCAGATCAATGGTTTCCGTGGACCAACTGATGAGCTATGGAAAATGGAGAAGCGCGTCCAGCACGACGTCTGGTACCTTGAAAACTGGAGTATTCTCTTAGACATTCGTTGTATCGCCTTTACGGTCATCAACGCGATAAGAGGGGAGGAGAACGCAATTTGAAATAACTAATCTAGAAGACTAAGCTTATGAAAAAAAGAGCAATTATCACGGGAGTCACCGGACAAGATGGTGCCTACCTTTCAGAACTATTGCTGAAGAAAGGCTACGAGGTCCATGGCGTCAAACGTCGTTCCTCTTTGTTCAATACAAGCCGAATTGATCACCTCTATCAAGACCCGCATGTAGATGCCCGAAATTTCATCCTGCACTACGGTGATTTGACGGACTCAACTAACCTGGTACGGATAATACAGGAGGTACAACCTGATGAAATTTACAATTTGGGCGCAATGAGCCACGTAAAGGTGAGTTTCGATATGCCCGAATACGTCGCCGACGCTGACGGTGTAGGAACGACTCGCCTGCTGGAGGCTATCCGCTTGTTGGGCTTGCAGGATAAAACCCGCTTTTATCAGGCGTCCACCTCGGAGCTCTACGGTTTGGTGCAGGAGGTGCCACAGTCGGAGACTACGCCTTTTTATCCTCGTAGTCCCTACGCCGTGGCGAAGTTATATGCCTATTGGATGACGGTTAATTACCGGGAAGCTTACGGCATGTTTGCTTGTAACGGTATCCTTTTCAACCATGAGAGTCCACTACGGGGAGAGACCTTTGTAACTCGTAAAATTACCAGGGCGGTTGCTAAAATCAGCCTTGGCCTGGATAAAGAAATCTACCTTGGTAACCTGGATGCAAAACGAGATTGGGGCCACGCCAAGGATTACGTAGAAGGGATGTGGTTGATGTTGCAGCAGGATACTCCAGAGGATTTTGTTCTGGCTACCGGTATAACCACAACGGTACGGGATTTTGTCCGCATGTCCTTTCGTGAAGTTGGTGTGGAACTCGAATTTCAGGGAGAAGGTATTGATGAAGTTGGCGTCATTAGCTCCGTCAATAACCATGACTTTCCGTTGCCCGTAGGTACGCGGGTTGTCTCTGTTGATCCCCGTTACTTCAGGCCAACGGAGGTCGAACTCTTGTTAGGTGACCCGACGAAGGCCTTCACCAAACTGGGCTGGAAACATAGTTACAACCTGGAAAGTATGTGTGCCGAGATGGTGCAAATGGACATTGACTTGTTCCGGCGGGATCAAATCTTAAAAAGAGAAGGCTTTCTGGTAAGTAACCAGTATGAATAACCTGACTGTATCCCAAACCGTAAAGGTTTGGGATACAGTTGACTTTTGGTTGCATCTACCTGCGCTCAGTGCCACGTAATCTCCCAACCATTTTGTGGCAGGTACATGAAGAGTTGTCATCACCTGTCTCCTATTTACCACCAGTTGAAATCATAAAGCAAACTACTCGATTAATGCGATATTTCTTTTGTCTTCTTTTGTACATCTTTTTGTGCTCCTGTGCACAGAAAAACTACGTTTACTTTGATGGGCTAACCGATGAAACTGGAAATTACGTGGGATCTTACCAGTTGCCGGAGGAGCCACGCATAAAGTTTGGGACGGTACTCGGCATCAGGATCTCCAGTGCCAATGCTGAATCAGACCGCTTGTATAACGGAGGAATGGCCGTTGGCATGGCTACACCCAGCAATGAATACCAGGGACCCCGTTATTTGGTCGATTCTCGGGGTGATATTGAATTACCATTATTGGGAACCCTTCAGGTATCCAATCTCACTCGTTCTGAACTGCGCTACAAGCTAAAGGGTATGCTGACGCAATACCTCAAAGACCCGGCTGTAGACGTTCGTTTTCTGAATACAACGGTAACGGTTATTGGTGAGGTCGCGATGCCGTCAACTTTTGACATACCCTCAGAAAATTTCACCATACTTCAGGCGCTTGGCGTAGCGGGAGACCTGACTGTATATGGAAAACGAGACGGGGTAACTGTTGTAAGGGAAATAAATGGGCGACGTACCGCCGCTAAACTCGATCTGAATGACGCGGCAATTTTTGAATCCCCCTACTATTTCCTACAAGCGAATGATGTGGTCTACGTGGAACCATTGAAGTCGAAATCAGAGCAGGCAAGTTTGTCGCGCAGTAATATCTCGATTGTCGTCTCTATCCTGTCTGTTCTTGCCATCATTTTAGTACAAGGTGGCGGCGGTAGGTAATAAACTAAAGCGTTTGCGCGCATCTCCAGACTGATTGGATGCTGTTCCCTGGCTCGACTAGTAAATCCTAGGCAATCTGGCCCAAATCATGAATAATAAACCGTAATTCAACGATGATCAATGCTGAAAAATAACAACAATTACCTAGCTGCTGAAATGACGGACCAAAAGAAGGAAGGAAAACTTACTTACTACTTGAGTAAGTGGTATTTATTCCTACTTGGGTTGGCTCTTTTTGTTGCTGCAGCACATTTCTATCTTGGCACGATTGTCCCTGAATACTTGATCAGCAGCACGTTACTGATCAAAGAAACAGGTGATGGCGGAGCGGGAGCTATTTCTAAGGATATTTTGGCCGAACTGGATGGCTTTCGACAGAGCAGCAAAATTGAAAACGAAATTGAGCTGATCAAGTCCGATAAACTTATGAAGAATGCGCTCAGCGATCTGGGGCAGGAGGTAGGATATTATCGTGAAGGGCGTGAAACTTACGGTAAGCATCTCCCTTTCAAAATAATTGTAGATGAAGCCAATACCAGCGGGCAAGACGAATTTTTTTACCAGTTGACATTGACCAAATCGGGTGGCTATAGTTTAAAATATGAAGACGAAGAGGAGGAGCTAGTGGTCCGTCATACCGTAGGGCAACAGGTTACTTCTCCCGGAGGGACTAAATTCAGACTGATCTTCGACACACTTGCTGTTCTTTCGGACACCATGCGTGTTGATTTTCTCTTCCGTAATCTTGATGTACTCACGGATGATTACGTTGATCAGCTCGACGTCAGCCAGGTTAACCTCAAGAGTAGTGTGATAAACATGTATCTGGTCGATGAAATTCCCGAACGTGGAATCACGATAATGGATCATCTTGTAAAAGGCTACGAAAGTATGCTGGAGGAAGAAAAAGCATCAATAGCTTATAGTACCCTGGAACTAATTGACGAAAGGCTGGCCGCCCTCACTAATGAAATAAGCCAGGTGGAACAAAACGTGGAACTTTATAAGCGGGAAAATGACCTGACTGATGTAAGTACCAATGCAGAACAATACCTGAAGAGGGCCAATGAATATGCTAACCAGCTTGGAGCTTATGAGCTGCGGATTGATATCCTTAACTCAATTGAAACGTACCTCAATCAGGAGGATAATGGCTTTACGACAGTTCCCAGTTCCTTAAATGTTGAAGACCAGACACTTAAATCGCTGGTTGTCCGATACAACGATGCTCAATTGAAAAGGAAGCAAATGTTGGAGACCAGCAAGCCAGAGAACCCTATCGTTCAGGAACTGACGAGTGAAATGGTATTATTGAGAGAAAACATCTTAGAAAATGTCACTAACCTCAAAGCAGGGCTGGAAGTAATACGCAAAAGCTTTGAGGACAAAATGAACATCTACGAGCAGCGGGTGCAACGTATCCCTTCTCTTGAACGGGAGTTAGCAGACATCAAACGCGACCAGGGAATTAAAAACAACCTGTACCTGTACTTGCTCCAGAAAAGAGAGGAATCTGCTTTGTCGTTAGTTGCAGGAACCCCCCACCTAAGGGTCATTTCCCCTCCGGTAGCGAGTGAAGAACCCGTAAACTCAAAGGACACTATTGCTTACTTTGGTGCAATACTGATGGGACTTTTTCTTCCCTTTCTGACACTAACTGTATTGGATCGATTAAAGCGAACCGTTGACTCGGTAGAGGAAATTCAGGAGTACACCGCGACACCGGTGCTCGGAGAGATCGGGCATAACCAGGGACAGAATCTACTGGTGGCAAGATCAGGAGTGAACACAGAGATATCTGAGCTTTTCCGTCTGTTGGTATTCAATCTGGAATTTGCGCATCAAAGAGAGGGCGGAGTGATTTTGGTGACGTCAAGTAAGTCAGGAGAAGGAAAAACCTTCATCTCCACCAACCTGGCTGCCGGTTTAGCTCAGGCAGGAAAGAAGGTCGTTATTGCCCGGCTGGACCTTCGCAACGGTCGGCAGGATGCCCGCCTGGAATTTCATGACCAACGGGGGGTAACGGATTATCTCCTGGCTAAGAAGAAGAAAGTCCGTACGCAAGACATCGTCTACGCTTCCGAGCAAGTAAATAATCTTCATTATATGCCCTCGGGACCCATTGCTGATGACCCCGCAGGGCTTATGCGCAGTGCGGAATTGAAAGAGTTGATCTCGGATATGAAGCAACAGTTTGACTACGTCATCATCGATACGGCTCCGGTTGGCCTGGTTTCGGATCCTTTAGCACTGGCCGGTATTGTGGATACTACGCTGTACGTGGTAAGAAACCGCGTGACAAAAGTAGAAGAACTAAAGATCATCAATGACATCTTCGTTTCGGGGAAGCTGCCAGCTCCGATGATCGTCATCAATGATTCGAAGCAATCTGTAGCTGGATATGGATACCATTATACGGGATAAACTGTAAGCACGCCCGGTTCCACGACCACCATAATACATACCTATGAACTTAGATTTTGACAATACTGAACACACGGAGTTTACCGCCGATGTCTGCATCATTGGAGGCGGGGCAGCGGGATTTACCTGTGCGCTTACCTTATTGGAATCCGGGTTAAAAGTGATCTTGCTTGAAAGTGGAGGCTTGAAGGAAGACGGACCAGGTAATAAATTGAACGAAGCAGAAATTATCGGAGACTTTCATTTGGGCATTCACGAGGGACGGGAGCGTGCCGTTGGGGGGACGACCACTAAATGGGGTGGGCAGGCTTATCCATTTTTGCCCGAAGATTTTAGCGAGCGGCCTAACCTCGGCATTTCCGGCTGGCCACTCACCTATGAGGAACTGCTGCCCTATTATAAACGGGCTGAAATGGTGGTTGGCACCGACCACGAACTTCCCTACGACTATCAGCCCTGGGAGGAAAGAAAGATCGAAACGGGAGGTTTAGCAAAAGATAAGCTGCGGCTTTTGGTGACGAAATGGTCCAGAATCCCAAACTTTCGGCTGTTACACGGCAATACGCTGAGCCAGTCGGAAAACGTAAGGGTATTATATCACGCCTCCGTTGTGGAAATTGTGCCCAACGCTAATCAAGACAGTGTCCGGGAAGTAACGATCTGTTCGTTGCAGGGGAAACGAGGTAAGGTGAAAGCCCGGCAGTTCATTGCTGCCGGTGGAGCGTTGGAAGCCAGTAGGTTATTTCTGGCCTCCCGTCAGTTTCACCCTGCTGGCTTAGGAAATGAAAACGACCTGGTGGGGCGGTATATTCAGGACCACATCTCGGCGGTAGTTGGTGAAATAAAGCCAACCTCCAGGAAGCATTTTCATGAGGTGTTCGATCCCTTTTACCGCAATGGTTTTAAGTACCTGCCCCGCATCTTGCTGGAGCCAGCTCATGCTAAAAGCCAGCATACGCTGCATGCTTCCGGCCAGATTGTATTCACTGAGGGTAGTGAGAGTACACTTAACCTTCTGAAGGGTACCCTAAGGAAATTGAAGAAAAAAGAGTTCCCCAAATTTGGCGAAATCAAGACGCTTGTTAACCCGGTCCAGTGGGTGCTTATGGCGAAGTCTTTGTATCGCTGGCGCGTAGAAAACCGGGGCATTTCAGCGGAGGATACCCCCGTTTTCCTGGAGATTCTTTCGGAACAACTGCCGCAACCGGAAAGCAGAGTTACCCTAAGCGACCAAAAGGACTTCATGGGGATGCCTCGCTTAAAACTGGACTGGAGGATACCTGCCTTAACGCGCGAAACAATTGTCCGATCAGCACATACCTTCAGAGAGGAATTCGCCCGCAGTGGCCTGGGAACGTTGCACCTGGAAGCCTGGCTCGATGATCCTACGGACAAAAGCCACTTAAAGGACGTCTTCCACCAGGCGGGTGGCCTCATTATGGGGCGTTCAGAACAAGAAGGAGTTGTTGATTCGAACTGTAAAGTCTTTGGTGTAGATAATCTTTACGTTGCCAGCTCTGCGGTCTTTCCTACCAGCAGTTTCGCGAATACAACACTTACCATTATGGCACTCTCCGTTCGGTTGTCCGATCGGATTGCCAGCGCATTGGCTGAAGATGGAACAGCTACTGTTGAACAAGAAACCACCAAACTCGGAGCAGGCAAGTTTGCTTAATCATCCCCCCCTTTGCACCTGCGGCCGCGCCCTAAAAAATAAGCATTGTCTAAGACGTCCAACTTTTTGAAGAATATGGGTGCCGGAACCTGGTCCCGAGCCTCCAACATTCTGTTCAAGCTCATACAGGTCCCCATGTTTTTGGTGTACCTGTCACCCGAAGACTACGGGCGTTGGCTGATCCTGTACTCACTGCCTTCGTGGTTGGCTTATGCCAGTCAGGGGTTTGGAAGTGTGGCGGCTAACGAAATTCCGATCCAGGTGGCGGCCGGAGATGAAGGGGCCGCAAGGAAAATATATTCAACGAGCTTCGCCTTTATGCTTGCCCTAACGTTGGGAGGGCTAACGATCGTAGGGCTCATTGCTCCCTGGTTCCCCTGGGCTGATTTCCTGAAGGCTGGGGCTCAGCGCCATGGGGAAATAGCCATGGCAGCCGTCTGGCTTACGCTTTCGGTGCTGCTTTCATTCCTGGGAGAACTCTTTTACGGCCGATTCCGGGCGGGGCAAAAGGCACATACTGCCATTCTGGTGGCCAGTTTTCATCCCTGGATAGAATTAGTGCTGCTCTTCATCGCCCTTCAATTCACCAGTCGTTTTGATCTGCTGGCCCTTTTTGTACTCGGTGCCACGGTAGTATATTTATTGATCTACGGGTTGTCGAGTTACCGGGCCTTCCCTTCGATAAAATTCCGCTATGGGGAGATCGACAAAACGCAGTTTGGCATGCTCTTTAAAAAAGGCTTCGCTTTTCAGGCATTTCCTCTCGGTAATGCCCTGTTGTTTCAGGGCAACCTGCTGGTCGTACAGCTGCTGCTTGGCCCCGCGGCCGTCACATTGTTCGGAACCGTCCGTACTTTGGTTCGGGTACTGAACCAGGCACTTGAACTGGTAAGTAAATCTATCTGGCCCGAAATGAGCTATCTCTACGGCGCGGGTGATTTGGCCGGTATGCGGTCTATTCATCGCATGGGGGTCGGTCTTTGCGTCCTGCTTGCTTTGGTGGGGGTTTGCGGGATGGCACTTTCCGGTGGCTACCTCTACGAATTCTGGGTGAGGGACTCTTTACAATTGCCCTTCTTTTTACTCCTCTTGTTCTTGCTTCCCGTACCCTTCAATGCGCTCTGGATCACGAGCAGCACCGTATTGTTGGCTTCAAACCAGCACGAAAAACTCGCGACACGCTATCTGGTGGCTACCGCACTTTCGGCAGTTGGTTGTATTGGACTGACCTACGCAATGGGGATTGGAGGAGCCGCCATGTCTACCGTTGTTGCGGACCTCATTCTAATTCCCTATGTGGTGCAGCAGGCACTACTTCATACCGGAGACAAGTGGTCAAGCTTCCCGGCGGGTGTCATGGAAGAACTAAAACTGGGGGTGAGTAAAATCTCCGGAAAAATAAAACTTACCTAAGTATGTTTGCCTCTAGCAAACTGTTTGCGGATCGGAAGTATATGCTCGCCACACAGCGCCAACTAGCTTGGGTCTGTGCGGTGGTGCAATTTGCTGCATTCGTTCTTTTCGGGACTTGTTGGTTGCTTTACCCCGACGTGCACGAGGTGGCGGTAGCCTGTGGGTTTATGGGGATTTTTTCGTGCCTTACCCCCTTTATCGTCGCTCTTTGGACGAAAGAATTTCGCGCATTGCTCTGCGGCATTGCCGTCTTCAACCTGGCACCAATCTGGTTCCTGTATCTGGAAACCGTCATCCCAAGTTATGACGCCTACATCTACACACCGCCAGGCTACCGTTTTCAGGCTTTCCTGCTGATCGCCTTGTTTTTGTTTACGACAAATGCACTTTACACCTTCCTGTGGGCCCCTATTTCCCGACTATCTATCCGTAGTTTCTCCTTTCTGGGAGATTTGAAGCCAAATGTGCGCTCCTTCTATTTCGTAAGCCTGTTTACCTTCGTTTTTCCCCTCGTTGCTTTTCTGGGGTACTATGGCTCGCCGGGTATATTATGGCAAGCGATTTCGGGAGGTCGTTCGGGCGGAGGAAGCTTTGGAGGCTTACTGATCTCGGACTCGGTAGGCGCGCTCAGCTCGTTGATGCTGCCCATCAACTGGCTTTGGCAGACGACCCCGTTTTTTGGTACCCTGACCTTCGTCATGGCCACCAAAAAGAAAAGCTTGGAGGCGCTGATCCCGCTCCTGATGGGGTTTGCTGTTGTATTTGCTTTTTTCCTTAGTGGTTCCCGGGGAAACATGATGTACGTTGCCGCACCAATTTTTTACTATTTCGTTGTCTACAACTGGAACAAAGGCATTAAATTCTGGGCCACCATCATCGGCTGCTTTTTTCTCCTGGTGGGGGTTATGGAAATGCAAGTACGTTTTCGGGGGAACCTACTGGAGGTGATCACTAACCCGGAAAAAGCAGCCCGTGATAATGGGCTTAAATCCTTCACAACAATTGATGTGACGGAATCCCAGAGAGATAATAATTTCTATCTGCTGGGGCTGATCCTTAAAGGCTATCCGGATAAGTATGAATATGAGGGGTTCAACGACTTCGTCGCCATTTTGCTCAATCCCGTTCCGCGGGCATTTTGGCCGGGCAAACCCGTTCTATTGGGCGCAAAGGATATTGCCTATCAGGCTCCCTTTGTATTGGATGGGCCGCTGTATATGGGCACCACCAGCCTTTCCTACTCCGTAGTAGGAGAGGCCTATAAAGCTAAAGGAATCTTCGGCATCATTTTCTATGCGTCCGTCTATTCACTGATTATTATATTTTTTGATGCCCTTACCGTTTACAGCTCCCGCAAACAGATCATTGCCGTAGGGCTCTTAGGAACCAGTGTTTTTTT
>JBGCFZ010000076.1:0-3524 GCA_045110355.1 Lewinella sp.
CCACCAGCAATCAGGTTAAGCTGTGCGGTATGCAGTACGCGGCCGTCAATACTAAGCAACTGAACGTTGGCATCTCCTGCCCGCTCACTAGTGATGTTGACCGTGACGAACTGGTCCGCAGGGTTCGGGTAAACCTGAACGTCTGTCTGCCCAAGGACGGGATCGTTTGTATTGTCGATAGTGCCGTTCTCTACCAAAACACCCAGCTCTCCGACGGTGGCGGGCCAGTTGTCTCCGGCATCGGAGGTAAGTGTAGCCGTACCGTCGTAGTTGAAGATGTCAAGCAGCTCGATATTGTCGACCCACCAACCGCGTTCCCGTGCGGCCCCGTCAGAAACTAAGCGCCAGCGGATGAAGACATCTTCTCCTGCATAGTCGCTCAAGTCCACGATGATCTCCTGGAAGCCGTCGCTGTCGCCCCAGAAAGAGTTGGTGCCCCGTAGCGTAGGCAGCGCCTCACGGCCCACTTCGCCTCGATAGTTTCCACGGACCATTTTATCATCTACCAGGTCCCAGTTATTACCATCAGTACTCACCTCAATGATGCCTGCGTCATAGGCGGCTTCGGTATCGTACTTGGTAAAGAAGCGGAGTCCCGGTTGGTCGCCGGTGATGGGGAATGCTTCAACGGACTGCAGCACTTGGTCCTGGGCCGTTTCAGCGTTGACGATGTACCAGCTGAATTCGTCTGCGTAGGGTGTGGTATCCGTCACTTCCCAGAAAATATCCGTAATGGGGTTATCTGGGTCAAAGACGTTGAGGCTGATTGCATCCCAGTCATCGTCTCCATCTTCAGCACCGTCGAAATAGGTCTGATTGGAGCCTAGTGCCGGGTCAGTAGATACAGAATAGAGGATGGTTTCTTCGTCTTCGAAGTCCATGGTGCCGAGGTCAAACGTGAGGGTTTGGCCGTCGATGGTCCAGTTCTCGCTGCCCCGTACGGAGTTTTCCTCGAAGGTCATGCCGTCTGGGATGATCTCCGTAATCAAAACTTTATCAGTGGCACCTTCTCTGTAGCTGGTGGCCTTCAGGGTGAAGGTGACGCCTTCGCCAGCATTGATGGTGTTGGCGTCGACGGTTTTAACCAGCTGGACGCCTCCCGCACAATCAGGCGGCGTATCGAAAGCTTCCCGGTTGTCGTCACGTTCTGCGGATGTTCCCTGGTCGGCAGAGAAACCAAGTCCACGACGGGCAAAGACATCCCAAATGGTACACTGATTGGCGCCATTGTACAGTTCAAGGTCGGCGGCAAGGATGCCATCCCGGCCGTCCACAAGACCGGGGCGGCAGGCAGTTCTTTTCATGCCTTCGATGACGAGCTGTACGGCAAGGTTGTTCCCGCCGGTTCCATCGATCAGGTCGGGGTCCAGGCCTTGCTCGTTGGTCAGGGCCCAGTAAAGGTCCCACAACGTTGCGGCCCAGATTTCTCCCAGGTTGTGTTGGGAGTTTCCGGTAGTGATCACATCATCATAAGTTAGGCCATTGATGGTGAAATCAGTAGAGTAGGGCAGGCTGCGAATTCCCCGTGCCGTTATTTCATTCTGGGTGGCAAAGTTTCCAATGCCCCGGACTTCCGTACCGTCGGGAGTGTCGGTATTAGTAAATGGGGTAGAGGCCAGGGTGAAGAAATCAGACCAGCCTTCTCCCATTTGTTCGTTGCGGGGTGTGGCAGCATTTGCATTGTTACTGGGAAGGCAACCAGTATTGTTCGGGCCACCGACAAGACGGTTGGAAACGCCATGCCCCAGCTCGTGTGCCACGATGCCGTTGTCGAAAGCACCATCAACGGGTGGTGGCGTCTGAAGGGTGACGGAGACGCTGTCTCCTGCGGCAACGCGGTTGCGCAGTTCCACACAAGACTCGAAGGTGATGAAAACGCTGGGAATGTTTTTATCCAGCTCTGGGTTACCGTCGGTCATTCCGAAGAGCCCACCACGCTCGGTTCCCTCCATGGCGTCATTACAGATGATGGCGGCGACTGCACCGGCCTGTTGAGCATTGAATACCTTAAGGGAGAAGTTACATTCTCCACGGGTGACCAGGGCTATTTTTCCCGTCAGGTCATTGGTTAGTTCGGTACAGCCGATGGCAGGCTCCGAGATGGCGACCTGCCCGGTAATGGGCGTTGAGGTGATGGCCGGGCCGAATTGAGCCAGGCCAGTATTATAGTCGCCGGAGATGGAGGCCGGAGTGCTTACACTCATGACACTACCGGCTCTTGTCCAAAGGAACATTTGCATAGCACCGCTACTGCCATCAGGGGGGGTAGAGAAATTGGCATTATTAACGCTGGGGTCGTCGTCTGGGTCTGCGGGGATGAAATTATCCTGGGTTTCGATCAGGACTTCATCCCGGTCGAATCCATCGTCGGTATAATTATTTCTTTGGAAATTCCCGGCGGCTTCGTCAAATCCGGCCACGTAGAGCCAGTCATGCATCTTATTAACCGTGTAAAAGGACTGCACCATTCCTGCCTGAACAACGGAGTCGTTGCTTACGCTGGCAGCGTAGGGGAAATCGAAGACCAGTGAATCACCGCCTTCAGCCGTGATGCCAGCATCGGGGTTGTCATTACCGTCAATGTCCCGGTAAGCGTAAGCATTGTTTCCCCGGGTATTCGTGAATTCGGCGCCTTCCTCGCCGTCAACATCGTGCCAGCCGAAGGGAGAAGCTATTGGGTGGGCGGGGCTGACCTCCATCGTGCGCTCACCGTGGATGGGAGATTCTTCGCCGAAAGGAACAACATGGTAGCGGCTGTCTTCCACCATGACCGCAGGCGCCGTGAAGGCTTTTTCGAACAGTTGTTCGCTTACGGGCATATCCGTATTGATGTCACTTTTGCAGCCGTTGACCAGGTCGTGTCGGTGGCTCCGGGCGGGGCCGAAGCTACAGGTCAGTACCATGTTCTCCTGGCCAATGATGCGGCCATCCCTGGCGTCAACCAGCACTTTCCATATCTGAGAGCGGGAGGCGTGTTGGTCGATGTAGACTTGGAATACCCGTTGGGGGCCAGCATCGGTAATGTACCATCCACTGCTGACCCTAATGGCCTTAGGACTTACTTCTTCCCAGGAGAAGAGCTGCTCCCCGTTTTCATCGGTACCGATGGCTACTGGGGTGCCGAAGGCGGAGGTGACTTCGTTGACGGCTTTCCCGGCGGCAGTTTGGGCGCTGAACGCAGGTGCAATGGGGAGGACAGAGGCCAGGTTGGTGGCCAGGTCGCTGGTGCGGTGCACCAGCCGGTCGCCCCGGAAGTGCAACGATGCGGAGGCATTTAAGATCGGCAAACCGTGGAGGCGCTGCACCACGTAGATATGGCGGGTACCATTGGGACTGGCGTAGTCGTCGGTGATCTTAATGTCGGCAACATCGGTAGCCTCAAGACCAAAAACAGCGTATTCTTTTTGGAGGTAATCAATGGCTTGCTTGCCACTGTCTTGAGCAGCTATGCCTGCCGTAGCTCCTAAAAGCAAAAGGAGTAGAAAATTTGTAAAAATTCTTTTCATGTGAAAACTAGTCTTGAA
>JBGCFZ010000077.1:0-9932 GCA_045110355.1 Lewinella sp.
CTGTCGCATTAAATGCTGGTGAATTTTGCCTGCTGGCAAGGCGCTTGAACCGGAATTTAGCCGTAGCTAAATGAGGATTCAAGCAACGCAGCCAGCGGGTAAAAGACGCCGCAGTTAATGTGACAAGATCGGCTTGACAGAGCACTAGAAAGCTAATTTCTCCGGTAGGACGGCTACCCGCCAGTCGACGTAGTCGACTTAGTGGGGGAATCGGGTCGGTGAAAATCAGCGAACCCACGTTCATCAATCCTATACGTTAGTCCTAGGGAGGCAAAAGCAAAAGCACCCAAAAACTGAACATCGAATACTACCCTCTGGCGACTAAGCACTGATGACTGAACCCTGACTAATATCCCTCCCCTGCACCTGCGGCCCCGCCTCCTGCTTCTTTAATAAGCATAAAAAACCCCGCTTTGCCGAAGCAAGCGGGGCAGTTTAATCAGAGCAATACTTAACAAGGGGTACACTGAATAAAGCAAAAAGGGTAGGTGTTATTCCAAAACTTCAGGTGTTAAATGTGTATGGGTTCGGGTGGGGTTTTAGGAAGGGTAAAAGGAGTTTAAATTCTTGCTTCAACGGGCAGGGTCGGCCTGAATAAAGCCATAGATTTCATTACTTAATCTCAAAACAATAGGGAGGTGTAAATCGGTGTTTATTTCCGGTTGCCGGTAGGAACTAAAGAATCGCCCTGCCGACAAAACAAATTTAAGCAGGTTTTTAAGTGTAGAAAAGTTTTCGCTGTACCGGGCTCCCGGAACTCCAGCAAAATGATTCGCACAGCGTGAAACCTTAATAACTGTTAAGAAAATGCAGCTGGCCGCCAATTTGGTGGGTACAAGCAACGCCCGCAGCAAATTTATGCCTTCAGAACGGGCATATTTCGGTACTTGTTACATCCTAACAAACCTTAACACTTTGGGTAACCAAAGTCTGAAAAGGGGCCTGAAACCTTCCAGATAAGGTAGTATTACTCCACCATTTAAACATCTGTTAAATAACAAAGCAGGGCTGCAGCAAAGCCACAAACCGGTTTTATGACGCGGATAATTCCAAAAAGTCACCCAATAAAATCAGTCCACTTGATAACTTTGCCCAAAATCAATGCCATGCGATCTATAGTACTTACGCTTCTTACCGTCTTCCTCTTCGCTTGCCAGCCAACAAGTCAGCCCGTCGTTGAAGAAGTAGAAACAGCCACCATTGACCAGCAAGAATACGAGCTGACGGACATTCCGGGCACCACAGCCCAAAGAGCGGAGAAGAAAGATCCCCTCGGAGAACTGATTGAAGCAGGCTTCGTTATGGGAGGCAAAAAGCATGGTACCTGGACCGTTTTCAACCAGGACAGCAGATCGCCAGAGAAATTCATGAGTTACATCGACGGAGCACTCAACGGGCCCTACATCGAGATGGATGAGCAAGGACGCTACGCCCTAATCGCCAACTACAAGGCCAACAAGCTCCATGGGCACTACGGAAAATTCCGCATCGGCCGGGCCGAATTAACCGCGAATTACGTTGATGGAGCACTGGATGGCGTGATGGCCGAATTTGATTACCGCAATCAGAAGATAAAGCAGGAAGTCAGCTATAAAATGGGCCTCAAAGATGGCTATATGCGCTATTATAACGAGGAAGGGAAGATCACCCTGGAGTACTTATACAAAGACGATGAGCGCATCTCAGGTGGCATCAAGGAGTAGGGTGTCCACTCGGCTTTGATGGAAGCATGATGGATTATGGGGCCGAAATGCGGAGCGTTTTTCAGAGATCCTCCCCGTGGGTAGGGGGGGTACGAGGCAATTTTTGTCAAAAAAGCGCACAGAAGCACCCCCTGCAAACGGAACACCCTACATCAAGGATGTAAGCAAAAGTGCACAGACTGTAAAACCTGGAACACCGTTGAATTACGGTTGATGGTATTGGACACTACTTTACTTCCCTTTCCACTTTATTACGCATCATGAGCGTTTCGGTAAACGCTTTAGGGGTATGCCCCGTAACGTCCCGGAATACTTTGTAAAAAGTACTCTTATTCTTAAATCCACAGCGCTGAGCAATACCATAAAAGGTATGCCGACGAACATCACCCGCTTTGATCCGCTCGATGATGGCATCGATCCGATAAGAATTAATGAACGTCAGGAAGTTTGCACTGCCATGGTGATTAATAACCTGACTTAAGTATTTCGTATTCGTATCCAGTCGGATCGACAGCTTACGAAGGGTTAGGTCTGCATCCAGATAAAGCTTCTCGTTGATCATTACGTCCTTAATACGTTCAAACAACTGAAGCTCATCCAGTCCCCTTAAGCTACTGGTCCGGTACCGGTCCTTAATATTAAGGAGGGAGATTCGATTTTCATTCAGTACTGCATCTCCATCCACTTCAAAAGCCAGGAAGTTTACCAGTTCCTTATTTCGGTTATGAATGGGATGAATAACTAGTTTGCAATGATAGGCTTCCCCGTTCTTGCGGTAGTTGGTAATCGTTTCCTTGAAAGGTTCTTCACGAGCCAGGCCCTGGCGGATACGTTCAATCGCGTCCGGCTCCGTCTTAGGGCCCTGGAGTATTTGTCCGGGGTTCATCCCTACGACCTCTCCGATCTCATAACCAGTAATGGTTTCAAAATCGCGGTTGACCCACAATATCCGACGTCGAGCGTCGGTGAGAATAACAGCTACTTGGTTCATTTCAGATAGGTAGTACAACTATAAAAACACACTAATAAATGCTGAATATCAGTATGAAAACAAGTTATTTCGAAAACAATTGCCCCGTATTATTAAAGATAGTCCTCCTACCCCACAAACCACCCATATATGGACCTAAACGCTAACATAAACCCGTGAAATTTAAGATTTTTTGGATTTACCCCTTCAAAACGCTCCGATGAGCTAACTTCGTTGCATCTTTTTAGTATCCTGGCAAAGATCAGGTATGAAAAGGCGAATCTCTCATCTGGCGTTCCAAAATATGAGCAACTACCTCCCCTTTTCCTCTACGACCATGGTGTATACTTCCACACCGGCACCTGAATCCCGTCATATGGCCATCAGGGGAGCGGGAAAATGGACTTGGGCCCTACAACTCATCAATAAAACCCTGACAAAAAGAGGGGCAGTGTGGATTCAGGCAGAGTCAATTGAGCTCCAAAATGCAGTAATGGCCCAATTACAAAAGCTAAATGAGACCACCGAAGATAGCGATAAAGCGGAGTATGAAAAAACCTGGTCAAACATACAAATTGCCGCTCCAGCTTTTGGAGACTACTCCCTAGCCGCCACTGTAGGACTCTGGTTCCAGGGTGCCGGAACCGAAGCTGCAGCATTACTCAGCCCATTTATTTCGACCGAAGGATTCACCTTTACTCCCAAAGAATACATCGACCTGCGCGAACGGCTTCAAACGGCTATTCGGAGGTATGAACGCCTGCCTGACGTGTCGCGAGGGCTGGAAGACTTAAATACCGGATTTTTCCGGCACAGGTCTTTAGAAGAAAGTCAGGAATTTATTTCAGAGAGGCTTACCACCTACTTGCAAAAAGGGGATCACCTGCATCGTGATTTTCTGATGGTTATCAATCGGTATACCCGTAAGTCTATTTTTGCGGAGAGGGCTCAACTCCTAGAAAGCAGGAGCCAGATTAGCGGCATTTTAGCGTCGTTGCTTTCTTCAAAAAACGAATCTGGTAAAGTAGCCAAAAAAGTCAGGCGTGAAACAGAGCAAAGCTGGCAAGCATATTGCCAGCAACAGCAACTTACTCCTGCACAAGGACAGCTAGTTGAAGTACAGCTTCAACACGAACTTGATGCCCTGAGCAAGCGGCAAGAACAGTTGTTCAGGGATCTCCAGTCAACGGGCCTTGGTCTTAATGCCCTCACCGCTAACCCCAGCTTCACCGATCCCGCAGTGCTGTCTTCTCTGGAGGCTCGTCTGACCGACCTCATCAGAGAAGTAGACGAGGCGGGGCTTTACCAATTGCCCCTGAGCGGAACGGAAGCCGCCACCACCCACCGGCAGTTGTTGCGGCTGGAAGGTCTGCTGGACAAGCTCAGAAATACGCAGCGCCACTTAACCGAATTACCTGACTTTTACGGTCGCCGCCATTTCTGGTATGCGCAGCCGGCTCACCTGCGGCGCTTACTCGCGCCGCTGCTTAACCTCCCGACATCGGATTGGGAAACCGCATTTACCTCCTGGTATTTTGATCGATGCCTGGAACGCTGGACAAAGGACAATCCACCCAACACTCCGCCCCACTCCGCCGAGGCCATCGCCGGTAAGCTGGCCGTCATAGACACCAGCCGTATCACGTTTGTGTCCGCTGGAGAACCTATTCCGGAAAAGATCACCGGAAAGGATTTATTCGTAGCCTTAGACGCTCCTCCTGCCTTCTTCTCTGTCCTACCCTGCCCTGCGGTTCGCCTAGCTTCGCTGGACGACAAGGAAGCCATCTTTGCTACGCTTGCGGGATTACGAAATCCCGTGCTGTTATTCTCTCAGACGTTCTTCCCCCTCACGCCTCCCGCCTGGCGCGCAAGGATCAGTCCGATCCCTCCTCCAGGATTTCCGGAAGGCACTATTCTATGCCAGGCAGCTGACACAACTACCTGGACGCCCGTTACCAACTGGTCTCCCGGCGCCTCATCAGGTCTTCATCTTTTTTTACCGCTGTTGCCCAGCCCCGCAGACGCGGAACGCCTACTGAAGGTCTGGGAACACCTGATCGCTACGAATGAAGAGATCACCTTCTTTCATAACTGGACACCAGACGATATAACACAGGCATTGCTTTCCGACGGGTTTACCGCCAGTTTTTTATCCGCAGCCCTGCTGCGCGCCGCAGAAGCTTCCGAGTTTGAACCATTTGACCGGCAAGCACTCGTAGCGCTGGGACAAGAGGTTCGGCTACGCTGTGGGCTCACGGTTCCTTCTCCGCACCCGTTGGCCGAACACTTAGGCGACAAACTTAAGACCTACCTACCAGAGTTTTTCTTCGAAATACATCAGCCATGGCGAGATACCTTTCTGCCACTCGTCATTCTTTCTCCCACTGGAAAAAAGAGCGTGCTATTTCCCGAAGGCAAATTACCTGGCTACGGAACCGCCAAAACAGCAGCGGAGCGTTTGCGGGAACTGAAGACGGCCGGTTTTCAACTTATCCCCCTTTCAGCTGTCAGCATCTGGGCAGACCCTGAAGGGGAATTGACGCGGTTGGCGGAGGAGATTCGGGGCTTAGGGGCGCAGAATAAATAGTGCTTATCCCCCTCTCCTCATCAATACATCCGCCACAGGAATGCGGACGGTTACTTTTGTTCCTGCAGCACTACCATCGGCATGAAAAAGGTCTTCGATCAGGACCCTGTTATCGGGGTCATCTGTGAGTAATTCCAATCGGGACTGCGTAATGTCTGTCCCCCGCGATTGATGGTAAGGTCGTATCACATCGTTCTCCTGCATCTCCCGAACCCGGGCTCGTCCGATTCCATCATCCACAACGGTGGCTATGATGTTATCGTCATCATTCGGGATTGGTGTAAAAGTAACCTGAATGTGCCCCTTAGGCCGGGTGCGCAGACCGTGCTCTATTGCATTTTCTACGTATGGCTGTAATATCATGGTGGGTACGCCCATGATGTCCTCTTCCAACTCCCCCTGTACGTCTACGCTGAAAGAAAGCTGTCCATCAAACCGGAGATGGCAGTTGATGTCGAGGTAATCGGATAAAAACAGTATTTCATCTTCCAGGGTAATGTACTCCCGATTGGTATACTCCAGGCTTCGCCGCATCAGCATGGCAAATTTTGCCAGGTACTTCGAGGCGGTGCTGGCATCCTTGGTGGTAATGAAAGACTGGATACTGTTCAGCGCATTATAGAGAAAATGGGGGTTCATTTGCGCGCGCAGCGCGCGCAGCTGAAGCTGACTTGCCCTAAGTTGTAAGCTCTCCCTTTCCTTTTCCCTGGCTTCTGCCTCAAAGCGGGCCGCAAACTGCTCCTGCTGTTTGGCATCCTGGAGCTCGTAGTATTTATCCAGGTACATCTCTGCGTCTACCTGGCTGTAGTAAGCCAGGTCAAAAGCATCAATTTTAGCGTAAGAGCGGGCAAGTGTTTGGCAAATTTCGGCAGCGTGTCCCGTTAAAGTCAGATTGTCCGGATCATTTTCTTGTTCGATTCCTTCCAGCGTATTCTGCAGTTTTTCAATGGCGCCAACGTAGTCTTTTTTATCAAGAAACAATTGGGCCCGTACCAATTCAATGGACACGAGGTCTTGCTTTTTGGGCTGCTTACTTTGTAGAAAAATTTTCTCCGCATGGTCCAGCAGGCGAATGACTGCTCCTGAAGACTCGTTCGTATCGTAGTAACAAAGCCCCAGGTTGACGTAGGCGGCTGCCAATGCAGGCTTACTCCCGTTGGCATTATTATCGATGATCGACTGAAAGTTACCGATGGCCTCCTCGTAGGCCTCCATGCTCATCAATACCTTACCCAGGTTCAGCTGATGCCAGGGAAGCCGTGCTCGTAACCCTTTCTCCTCACACCGGCTAATGGCTTGTTGAAATGCACTGGCCGCTTTGTCCTCACTGTCTGGCCTCGTCCATAGTGTACCCAGGCCTGAATGTACTAAGGTGTAGAAGTAATGATCCTTGGTATTAAGTTCAAACTCATTTCCAGAAAGCAGACGATCCGCTTCTAAAAATTTAGGTGTAGCCTTCGCGTAGCTATGGTCGTGCAGGTAGAAGAATCCCTGTCGGCACAAAACCCTGGCACGGAGTCGAGGGGAGGAATAGGACCCCATCAATCGCAGGCTGCGCTCATAGAAGTCTCTGGCCAAATCCATATTTCCCAGATTCACCAAAATACCGAGGTAGTCGAGATAAACCTCAATTTTCTCACCAATGTCTCCGTGCTCATCTACCCGTAGAACAGCCTTTTCGAAAGCCTTTAAAGCTTTTTGATCATCATATTCCTGGTTTTCCAGGTTACCTAAATGCAGGTAGTAAGAATAGTCTGATTCTCTGGGGTGCCCAGCAGTATATATTCCTGCCAGTTGCCCAAGAAGTTTCCTCGCCCGCACGGGCTTTGTGTAAACGTAATCTGATATAAGATCATTGATGTACCTGACCTGCAAATAAGGGTCGGTAGAGTTGGAGAGCTTATCTTCCAGTATGGAAGCGGGGTGGAATGGAGTTTGAACTTCTGACATGGGCTGGGTAAAATCCGGAGTATCTATCCGCAAGTTACGTAATCCGCCCTTGCTTTATTGTGGCATGATGCCGCCGCAGACACGACGAAGCCAGCTGCCCCGGCGCTTTCCGCCGGTCACCTGATCCATACTCTTCCGATCCAGAATTTTATCTTTCTGGTCCCGTTTTAGTTCCTCGATAGTTTTCTTCCCGTTTTGAGACATAGAGAGATCCTTGATAACACGTTTGTAATTCTAACCGCTAATCGGATGGGGGACACCGATCTGGGCGTTTTAAATACCGCTCCAAAAATAGCACATTGTTCTGAGACTACCTAAAGAACGTCTTGAAGGACACGAAGTTGTGTCATGAAAGCAGGTCGTCGTCGACGACTGACCTCAATCCGTACATCATCGTCCATAATCAAGTAACCACCATCACCTTTTACAAATTTTTTCATGTAATTCATGTTGATCACGTGGCGTTTATGTACCCTGTAGAAGTTAAACGGGGTCAACATGTCCTCATAAGCCTTGATGGTTTTTGAGGCGGTGATTCGGCCACCACCATGGAGGAAAATATGTGTATAATTATCTTCTGCCTCAAAGCGGACAATATCCCTAATTTTCACAAAATGTATCCCATCTAGCGCCGCAATGGACATTTTCTCAAAAGAATTAGGGTGGCTAGTGTACTGCTGCATCACCTGTAATCGCTCCTCTGTACGCCCCTGACGACGTGGCCGAACGCGTGAAACAGCCTCTACCAACTTGTCTGGGTCAATGGGCTTAAGGATGTAACCGATGCTAGAATATTCACAGGCTTTCATGGCAAACTGATCGTAAGCCGTAACGAATATGACATCAAATTCAATGTTCGTAAGTTGATTCAACAGCTGGAAAACTTTACCATCCTGAAGGTTGATGTCCAGAAAGGCAACATCGGGTTTAATGTCCTCCCGGCTAAACAATTTCAGGCCACTTTCCACGCCATCGGCATCTCCGATTACCTCTACTTCATCGCAGTGCTCAGCCAACAGATGCTTAAGGTTGATGAGGCCGTTGCGTTCGTCCTCAATGATTACGGCGTTGAGTAGCATACTTTAGAACTTTGATCGGTTTTGGGTAAAAATATGGGCGGCCCGCTGACTAAATTACCGGATTTAATACAGGCTTTTTTGTCGTTTGGCGCGGTCGCAGGTGCAAGGACAGTTTTAGACGGCACTCTTGTAACCTGAGAACAAATGTACTATTTTTATATGAGACGTAAAATAGCCTCTTCGCTACTTTTCACCGCTTTGTCGTAGGTTCCCATGCAGCTTATCATCCTTAGGGGCAGCTAATTTGTATTTCGCACCCGCTCTAGCTCACACCAACTCTACCCTTTTACCTACATTTGACCAGCAGCAACCCTAAGTTTATGGCCAATCGGCGCTTACGAGACCGCATACATGAAATCGTCTTCGAAGCAGATACCCCCACGGGTAAAGTCTTCGATATTAGCCTTCTCATCCTCATCGTGCTCTCCGTAATTACGGTGATGCTGGAGAGTTCTGAGGAATGGAACGCCGCCTACCACGACATTTTCGTCGTACTCGAATGGATATTCACCATCGTGTTCACCATTGAATACATACTGCGGCTCTGGGTTACCATTAAGCCCTGGAAATACGCACTTAGCTTTTATGGCATTATTGACCTGATCGCTATCCTTCCCAGCTACTTGAGTTTTTTCCTGGCGGGTACTCAGTATTTCGTGATCATTCGGGTCTTACGCCTGCTGCGGGTCTTCCGGATTTTCAAACTAGGCAAATTCCTCACGGAAGGAGACCAGTTACGACGGGCCCTCATCGCCAGCCGGAATAAAATCACGGTCTTCCTCTTTGCCGTCACCCTTTTGGTCGTTTTGATTGGCTCGGTGATGTACCTCATCGAAGGCGGATCAAACACCGGCTTCAGCTCCATTCCTAAGTCCGTTTACTGGGCCATCGTTACACTGACTACCGTGGGCTACGGCGATATTACTCCCCAAACCTCCATCGGTCAATTCCTTTCGGCGGTGGTCATGATTCTGGGCTACGCCATCATCGCCGTCCCCACCGGAATCGTCACCAACGAAATGATCGGTAACACGGGGGCTAAGTTCACCAACACCCAGGTTTGTCGGTACTGCACTAAGGAAGGCCACGCTAATGATGCCCTTTATTGTAAGTACTGCGGAGGCCGGCTGAACGAAGAATAGTTTTTGGGCGCGGCCGCAGGTGCAAGGGAGGGTAAATCAGCAGGGAGGTACTACTGCCCCCGCCGGGGGCAAACTTCAATTCTCTAATGTAAGGCGGAATACCGAAACCAGCGCCAGTACTCGGACCTTGACTCAGCGAAGCATAGACTGCTCTGCAGCCACCCGGGGAAGGCAAGGATTGGCAACTACGTGGCCATCGTTTATCATCTTCTTCTAGGCTTGTGCCAGTAAAGGGCTAAAACGTTGCGGGAGCCTCAAACACGACCTCTTCCTTAGTATGTGGATGCACAAAACTGATCCATTCCGCGTGCAGGTGCAAGCGCTCGGCCGGTTGCCCGTACAGATCATCTCCAACAATGGCGGCATTGAGCCCAAGCGGATGGACAGCATGCACCCGTAGCTGGTGCGTCCGGCCGGTCACCGGCCCAAAGCGGCCACGGGTCCGGCCTTCCTTACGGCCGAGCACCTTCCAGCGCGTGCGCGCCGTTTTGCCGTGTTCGT
>JBGCFZ010000078.1:0-2553 GCA_045110355.1 Lewinella sp.
TCAATAAATCCCTCCACTGTGCACCACCACCACCGAACTGCCGGGCGGATAATGTCCTTTCCGGATCCGGTCCAAAACACCATAAAATAGCTTAGCTGTATAGATTGGCTCCAAAGGAGGCAGCCCCGGTTCACCGATGTCGGCTCGTTTCGCCAGGCCCGCAGAGGGCACCATCCACTCTTTCGGAAATTTGCCGTAGCCGCCAAAGTGGTAATCCGTTATTGTTGTCCAGTTTTCAGACGAAGTCGGGCGTAAGAATTTCCGGACCTCATCGGCCATCCAGTTACCTTTCAGGGCGGGAAACACTTCCACGCGCGTTGCGGCTGCTGCCGCACCAATTACTCCCGCTGCACTACCACCGGTACCGGCACTAAGGCAAAGGTAGTCGGGGACACCCCCCAATGCTGTCACCACTTCGGCATATAACTTTCCAACGTTACGGGCGCTACCGGGGCAGGTGCCTCCTTCGGCGATGAGCCAAATCGAGTCAACCGGTAAGTCATAGGACCGGGCCAGCGCCAACCGTGTTTCTTTCAACCAGGACTCCTCGTGTTTACGTCGGTATTCGGCTCTCGACAAACGCCGTAATACTGCCCCGTCTGCCTGGGCACGAGCAAGTACGGGATTGTCGACCTCTTCGCCGCGAACGTACATCACCACCCGAATGCCATATACCCTCCCCGCCGTAGACAATGCCGAAAGGTGGTTACTGTAGGCACCACCAAAGCTGACTAATACTGGTTTTCGCTCAGCCACTAAAGCAGCCTGAAGAAAACCTTCCAGCTTGCGCACTTTATTTCCTTGCAGGGCTGTGCCGGGGGCAAGGGTATACAGATCATCCCGCTTGCAATACAGCTTAAGGCCCGCTGCTGTAGCAGCCGGGTGTTCCAAAAGCTGTAGCGGACTTGGGCGCGGACGCAGGCGATGCATTGAGCTGCTCGAAGTGTGCAAAGAGAGATAAGGAGCAAAGGAAGGGAGGGCAGGAAACGATCCTCTTGAATCCATGGTTATCCCGAATCCATTAGCCTAGCCCCAATAGATCAATAGATCAAATTAAGCTTCCACCAAAGGTGCAATATCAAAACCAGCCCCCTGCACCATAGCGATAATGGCTTCAGGCTTGGCCGAACCTTCTACGCTTAAGACTTTGCGTGGGTCATCCACATCGACACGCCAGATGGTTACGCCCTCAACTTCGTCGAGGAAAGACGTAACGGACCGGACGCAGCTGCCGCAGTTGATGTTGGTGGTGAATTGTTGGATGGTACGCATAGTATTCGTTGGTATTACTATAATCATTAACACACGAGATGGAAAAAAGTCGATCAGGCCGTTGTCGTCGCTGCATCTTTCCAGTCAGATACCCATTGCCTGATGATGGGAACACGGCTTTGGTCCATGCTCTTGGCTAAGCCTTTTTCGATACCGGGAAGTTCAGCGGTGAGCCCCTCAACATCTCCCTTTAATTCAGCGATGGCCGCCTTTGCCAGGTGTATGCTCAATGGTTCAGTTAGTGGACTGGTGGTCACTTTTTCCATGGCAGCTTCCGCGGCTGGCAGGTCGTTTAGATATTTTGCGGAGAACAGGGCTTGTTCCAGGAAAAAATTACCGTGACTGCCAGACGGGTATGCATCCAGACGATCCATCACAGAAGCATAAAGACTACTGGCTTTGGGGATATCTCCTATCCCGATCGCCTGCAGGTAACGATAGTAATCCATCAATACCCGTTGTTGTTCCGGAACTTTCTCATTAGCCGCCACCAGGGCCATTTCCTCTGCGGGCAACTCCGCGTAAGTTTTTCCGGCACGCAGGTGAGCCAGGGCCCTTAATCCGGTAAGATCAGCCATGGCGGTAGCACCGTTTTGGGCAAAAGTCAGGATGCGCAATCCGTCGCTGGCAAAGCCTCCGGCGCGAAATGGTAACATGGTCGCAATGAAGATCATTGCGGAGAGCCCGCCGGTGGTGTAAACGACAAAACGCAGAAAGGACGTCGCTCCAAAAACTTGTACCAGGGGATAACAGATCACCGCAAGCACCAACGAAGCCAGTGGTCCGCCAGCGGCAAACCACATAAATCGTTTACGCAAGGCATTCGTGCCGTTGGGCAACATCACGGCTACGCCGCCAGCAACATTGAGGTTTTTGTTCCATACAAATTTGACGCTGCCAGCTTCGTCCAATTTCCAGGCGAAGGGGCCAATCGTCAGGTTGTAAAACTTAAAATTTTGCCACAACCCCGCCCCTACATGACCCAGTTCATGAATTCCAACGACCAGTAAGTACATAACGGGCAACAGCAACAAAAGGTAAATACCGTAGTTATCGGGCAACACCGGAACTGATTCAGGTTTGCTGTCTCCCAAAAACAGTTTGGCACCAGTATAGCCTAAACCCGCCCCAACGGCCAACATCGCAATAAAACCAAGTGCTTTTTTCATGGAGGCCAAAATAGGGCGAAGGGAGATAGTCAACACGGTTTATCGACCAAGAGGTGCATTATTTCAACTTAGGGTCATTTGGTCTAATCTATCAGACACAGACCGTTTCATA
>JBGCFZ010000079.1:0-4885 GCA_045110355.1 Lewinella sp.
TTATTCCTTGCCTTTTAGCACCGTGACTTCGTTGCTGAAATCCTCATTTAGCTATGGCTAAAATCCGGTTTCAGCGCCTTGCCACGGCACGAAAATCCTGCGGACTAAACGGCCAGATAATTATGAACTCACCCACTAGGACTCAGGTTTCAGGACTCAGTATTTAGTGCTCAGTTATCAGTATTCAGGTTACAGTCTAAATCCTGAACCCTGGAACTTGAGTATTGAACCCTGAATCCTGAGTGCTGAACCTTTACTCCGCCCGCTTCATTTTAAAATCAAACTGGAATCCCTGGTACTTACTGCGTAGGTGCATGGTAGTGTCCGTTAGCGCCTGGATGTTATAAGTCAGCGCTAGTTTTACGCCTTCGGTTACGATCTCTTGATCGGCCCACACGTAGGTTCCGTCAGTTTCATTCCCAAGTAGATTGGTTTTTAGTATTCCATCGGCCAGGAACTCAAAGTGGAGGCCGTCCAGCATTTCGGTTTCGGTGTTGTTCCTAAGCCCCTGGACGAGTTCCCAATGGCCTTCGACCGTTGCGTCGGGGTGGCCCTGGTCATCAAAGCAGGAGGTAAGAGAAATGGCTAGGAAAGTGAGGGCAACGAATAGTCTCATGTACTAGGTTTGGGCTTGGGGGGCTTGATCTCGGGTAGAAAGGTAATGCCTGTGGCCGGAATAAAGGTTAATCCGTGGCCGCAGCTCGCCGAAGACGATCATTGATGGCCCTTCCAAGGCCGGTTTCTGGCAGTAATTCGGCAAAAACAAAAGGATACTTGTGTTTTGCCATAAGACGTAAAATGGTGAACAATTGTTGAGCAGCTTGGGGTAATTCTCCCGCAGGACTGAGATCGTAAGTGGTAATCAAACGTTTGTCATCGTAGGAGATTGTCTCACCGCCTCGTCCGAAAACGATTCTGGCTGCTCCTGCCGGAAGTTGTTGATTCTCTTCCAGTCGATCAAAAATCTCCAGCCGATTGCCCGGCGAATAGTGCTTGCTGAGCATTCCAGGCGCCTCCGGTCGGCTGCTGCCGTGTGTCCGGACGGCCAGCGGGTGCCCCAGGCACTGTTCAATTCGCTCAATGGGCAGGCCACCTTTTCTTAGAATTGTAGCTACGCCGTTAGGGAAGGCGACGATGGTACTTTCCAGGCCGACCCTGCAAGGGCCTCCATCGAGTATGTAACTTATTCTGGTCCCCAGTTGATCCTTTACGTGTTGTGCGGTCGTAGGGCTAACGAAGCCAAATGGATTGGCACTGGGGGCGGCTACGGGGAAATCTACACGGGACAGTAGGTCCAATGCCAATGGATGGTCTGGCACACGCAACGCAACAGCAGGAAGGCCTGAGACCACCATGTCTGGTACGGATGGGTGCTTTGGTAGCACCAGAGTCAAAGGCCCTGGCCAAAATTCGTTGGCTAGTTTATTGGCTTCTTCGGGTACCTCACTGGCGAAAGCAAGAATACGTTCTGCCGTACTTTGATGAATGATCAAAGGGTCGAAACTCGGTCGGTTCTTGGCGGCGAATATCTTCAGCACCGCCTTTTGATCAAGGGCATTCGCGCCAAGACCATAGACGGTTTCGGTAGGCATTGCTACCAACTGGCCTGCTTTAAGGGCCTGCGCTGCGGAAGCGATATCGGTAATGATGTAGGCTGACAATACTGAGAAATAGGACTAATGAGCCGCAAAGGTAAGTGCTTCTTTCTGCGAAAGCAGTATTGATTAAAAATCTCCACCGTCGCCACCGCCACCACCGCCTCTGCTGCCACGATTTCCACGCTGTGGCTTCAATTGCTGCAAGCTGTATTGGAATCCGATGTAGGCAATCCGGCTTTCCCGTTGGAACTGACTGGTGGTGGAAAGGGAGGTTAGTTCAGTATCAAACCGATACTTACGGGTGTTGAAAATATCGGTTACACGGAAAGTGATGGCAGCTTTTTTGTCCAAAATCTCTTTTCTGAAGCCGATGTCGAAACTTTGAATAGTCCCAATACGTCCTTGGGGCCGAACACCAGGGCTGCGGTAGAAGTAAGTAAACTGAGCCTGTACATCTCCAGGAAGTTGGTAACCACCCTGAATGTTTCCGCTGAAAAGGTAGCCGTTGGCGTCAATGTTTTCGTCGTCGGCGCGGCCGATGATCTCACTACGGTAACCGTTGGCACTGGCCGTAAGCTCGAATTTTTTACCAATGCGGAGGGTGTTAATCAGTTCAATACCGTAGTTGCGTCCACGGTCCAGGTTTCCACGGGTACTGAGGGTTACGCCGCCTTCCCGCGACTCGCTGATCCGGCTGATGATGTCGTTCAACTGCCGGAAGTAAACACCAGCGGTAAGTGTGCCCAAGCCATGGCGTTGCTGAAGGTTGAACTCAAAACTGTTGATCAGCTCAGGGAGTAGGAAAGGGTTGCCACTTCTTAGATTGAAGGGGTCTCCCTGGTCAACAAATGGATTGAGCGCACGGGCGCGTGGTCGGTTAATTCTCCGGCTGTAGCTCACCTGTAAGGTGGAGTTTTCACTTAGTGCATAACCTAGGAAAACGCTGGGGTACACCTTAAAATAGTTGTTTTGAAAGGTCACGGGGTCGGGCTCAATCAACTGGCTGGTAGTATAGGCCTGTTCGGCACGTAAACCACCACTGAAGGTGAAGTCCTTTATTTTGCCGCCAATGGTGGCATAAATGGCATGAACGTCTTCCTGGTAGCGGAATATGTTGCTTTGTTGATCGTCCCGGATGAAGGAGGCCCCATCAAAGGTGGCAAACTCGGAATCGGTCGTTAGTTCCTGCAGCGTAGAACGCCACCCGGTCTCAAATTTGAAGTCGCCGATTTTCTGCTCGTAGTCAATCTGACCAATCCACTGTTCACGATCTTCGATACTGGGGCTTTGTTGTAATACACTTTCCAGGAAAACGCTGCTGCCGTCAGTAATGGTCTCATCGTAGTTCTCCTGTTCAAACTCGTCGTTTTCACTGAACTGAATTTGTGCGGAAAGCTTGCGTCCTTCTTTTTTAAAGGTCGTCGTATAATTGGCCTGTACCTCATAATTGGTTTCGTCAGAAGGCTCCCTCTCCAGCCGCGTACTAACCCTTTCCAATTCACCTGTACTGTTGAAGAAGCTGGTTACCCGGTCGTTGCCGCTGCGGCCTGTTTCTGACTGGTAGTTGCCCTGGATACCTAGAATTCCGCGCTTACTTATCGCGTATTCAGTACCGAGTTTGTAAGTAGCTGATTTACGCAGGCGATCTCCATCAAAGGTGAAACGTCGGGTGAATGCGCTGTCGCTGATGATGCCGGATTGATCACGGAAACCAACGAAGAATCGTTCGTCATGGCGGCCGCTTATGCCCGCAAAGCTGTTGAATTTGCCTTTGCGCCAGTTGAGGTCAAGGCTGCCGTCGAACTTGTTGTTGGTGCCTGCATTGAGGTTAATGGAAGCATTAAATCCGTCCTCCCGCTTGTTTTTTAGCACGATGTTGATCAGGCCAGCAGTGCCTTCCGGGTCGTAAGCAGCACCGGGGTTAGTGATGATTTCGATGCGTTCGATGTTACTGGCAGAGAGGGATTTGAGGTAGGTAGCCGGGTCAGACCCTACCAGCCCACTTGGTCTGCCGTTGATGAGAAAACGGACATTGCCACTACCCCGAAGGGACACATTTCCTTCCAAGTCAAGACTAACGCTGGGTAATTGCCGAAGAAGATCTTCGGCCGAACCGCCGGCGGCTGCTACGCTCTTTTCTACGTTAAAGACTTTTCGATCAAGTCCTAATTCCATCACAGCGCGTTCTGCGGTGACCACAACTTCTTCCAGTTCCTGGCCTCCTGAGCCGAGAAAAACATCACCGAGACTGAAGAAGCGCTCCATTTCGTTGAGCTCCACTCCACGATTTTCGGTGCCATAGCCAATGAAGCTCATTTCGAGGCGATAATCTCCGAGAGGAAGGTTGTCAAATTCAAATTTACCTTCAATGTCGGTAGTGGTGCCCATTATCATGCTATCGGAGACGGTGTAAACCACCACATTAGCAAAGCCGATGGGTTCCTCCGTTTCTGCGTCTATCAGGGTTCCCTCTACTTTACCTGGGGCGGGACCTTTTTGTGCAAAAATGGTCGTTGAAAGGAATAATACCAGCAGGCATAAAATAATAGGGCGGGCACGCAGGTGCAAGGAAAGGGTATTGAAAAGCATAGTGAGTTTGGCTGGGGCTATTTAATGTAGCTCTAACCCCGCTCGTAATAGATGGTTCGGTGTTGCTACATTATTAACAGCTCGTTTAAGGAATTGAGTAGTCAAAAACATAAGAATGTTGACCACTCTCATTAATGATTTCCATCTCGCCCGAGATGCCGGTTAATGCTCCGGTACCTGAATCCGGGATGACTTCCAGCATTAACCTGCTTTCATTGCCAGCCATGATACCAAAGTGTTGTAAGACAAAAGTTCCTTCTTTTCCATCAACGCTGCCAGTTACTTTTTCAATAGCGACATAACCTGCAGATGTTTTCAGCGCAGTCATTCCAGTTAACATTTCTCCCTGGCTGGTAGCAGTAAGCGCACCTTTAAACTCTTTATCAATTGACATGCGCCCCAGTATGGTTCCCTCTGTGTGCGAAGAGTAGGGTTGAAGTGGTTTCATGGTGACGGAAAAAGTACCGGTAACTTTCATTGGGATGGTTTTATTGGTAAATATAGGTTGAGAACTGGTTTAAACTTTTCGTTCACGACCTTATCCGCGCCCTGATGACCACTAGTGCTCTGTCAAGCCGATCTTGTCATATTAACTGCGGCGTCTTTTACCCGCTGGCTGCGTTGCTTGAATCCTCATTTAGCTACGGCTAAACTCCGGTTCAAGCGCCTTGCCAGCAGGCAAAATTCACCAGCAGTTA
>JBGCFZ010000080.1:0-3438 GCA_045110355.1 Lewinella sp.
TGGGACAATTAGCGCGCAGTTAGCGTGTTCCTGACAAGGCAAAAAACGTAGGCGACGCCTTAGTGTCGGCGAGGATTTTTAACGAAGTCAGGGGCCACGATAACAAGTGATAAAGTCCCAAACCACTTTGACTTAGGTATAAAAGGCAGGCAAGAACGCCGGAAACATTGCGATTCGTAAAGCAGTAAACTGCATCAGCTTCTACGATAATAAAGGGCCGACCGGGATATTCCCGGTCGGCCCTGCTCACTTTGCTTGTTAACGCTTGATGGCACCTGCGGCCGCGCCAAAAAGTGAAGGGAAGAACTAGTGAATCACCACCCGATCAGCAAACATTTCACCGTTACCAACAAAGCGGACAAAATACACGCCAGCGGAAAGGTGGCCCGGCAACTCAACATTAATGATCGAATCATGGTCCGACGCCAGGGAAACAGTCTTCACTTGCCGGCCGGAAGCATCAATCAGTTCAACCAGCTTAACATCTTCCCGTACGCTCAGGGAGAGGAAACCCCGTTGAGCGGGGGAAACCAATACCCGGCCCAAGCTGCCAAACGGTGTGGTTACTTTAATCACTTCGCTGAAAGAGTAAGTCCCCGTCACGTCTACTTGCCGAAGGCGGTAATAATTGTCTCCACCATAGGGTTGTTCGTGAACGAAGGTGTAAGATTGGATCGTATTGGCAGGCACTGTTCCAACGTATTGGAAATCCCGACCGTTGTGAGACACTTCTACCTCAAAGCGATCATTTCCTTCTTCTTCGGAAGTTACCCAGTTGAGTTCGTTTGCTTTTTCCGATAGGTTATGGCCGGTAAAAGACAACCAAGAAACCGGCAGGCTGCTATTTTCCGGATCACGCCCAATGGCGAAACCTCCATACCCTCCGCTGATCTCAGCTTCCAGGTATTGATTGGTGCCGATAAAACCCTCGGTAATCGGGTACCAGGCACTCGTCTGATCAGCAAAGTTACCGGGGTTTACATCCAGGACCGAAACACCAGCCAATTGGATGATGCCAGCATCGCCTATGCCCGAACCGGTAGCGGCACTCCAGCCAGGCAGGTCATTTTCTCCCAGAAAATAACGTAGCCTGAAGCTACCATTTTCCGGGCTGTTCGCGGGCTCAATTCTTATTGCACGTGCCATCACTTCGTTGGAAGGGAAGTTCGAAAACAGGGGGTAAGTAACCTGCCCGCCTTCGATCGCACGGTCCAGAAATACATTTGTACATCCATGATCGATGCCCGTAAGGTTCTCGATCTCAAGCAATAGCCTCCCGTCTTCCCGACTGACAACGCCAACGGTGGTGAAAGCGTCGAGATAGATTTCGATCGGTTCCTCCGTAATCTTTTCCAACACCTGCGTTGGTTCTTCCGCCACCAGTTCGATGTTGTCAAGCGCCCACCACCAATCGTAAGCTCCCGTATAACGGAACCGGACCTGAAAAGCGGCGTTCGCATAAGCGGAAAGATCAAGGGTTTGCTGATCCGGGCTTTCCCAACTGCCAACATTACCGCTGTCTTGGTCAAGACTATAGACGTCTACCCAGGTAGAACCGTCAAAAACAGAAACGGTGGCTGTTTCCTGTCCTCCCTGCGTATACACCCGGAAGTATTGGTCAAACGTCAAGATGATGTTGTCCGATGAAGACAAGTCCCGTACGGGCAGAGTGATCGTTTCGTCTGTTGTAGTTCCCTGGCCCGGGGCGTCACTATCAACAATGATGAAGGCAGACCCGTCGATGCTGTTGCCGCCATTATAATCCGGCACGTTCATCCAGGTCATGGTGGTACTGCCGTTGTTAACCACCGGCCAGTCATTGGGAATACCCACGTTAAAATCAGTAGCGGCGACTGGTGCCAGTCGGGTAGCCGAAAGAGGTTGGTCATTATCCTCCAGGCTGAAACTAAGCTGGTTGTTGGTGCCAATTGACGCATTATCACCCGTACCAGACACCACCAGATCAATTTGCTCCACGTTTTCGATACCGGAATCATCAAAGATGCGCAGGGTGATCGTCTCGGATGAATTAGTGGGCGTCAGGTCTACAGTGGTTGGAAAAATCGTAAAATCATTGCCATTGGACGCTGAACCGGAAGCACCAATAAAAGCAGTGAACGGCTCCGACAGGGTGTACGAAGACGCAATGGTGATTGGGTAGTCAGTATACAAGCGACAGTCTCCTGGTAAAACGCCTACAGCATTATTCCCTTCTGCGATTGAGGTATTATTTATGAGTGTTGCGTTGGCAAAGCCAACGGTGGGTGGTGGCTGATCAAGATAAGCACCGTCCTGTACCTCTGCCCCCGTATTGGCCGGGTCAAGCCAGTCACGCAGGCGCCGTCCCGGGCTCGTCGCCCCATCAGCATCCCAGCTGTAGGCAATTTTACCGTACAGGCCCTGATCATTGGCGGGGTCGGAACAATTCAGGCTGGAACCGCCAAAGAGCTGGCCGATGATCCGGCTCTCAGAATTGAATAAGGCTGAACCACTGGAGCCGCCTTCAGTCACGGAATGACCGTTGGGCGTTGGGTCCCAGAGAATCCGCCAGAAGTTCCCCGTCACTGAGCTGACAGATGAATTGGTCGGCACCATACTATGCGTGGCGATTTTTTTTGCATCGAGTGCCGGGTGGTGGATCCCTACTCCACCCTGAATGGGTGTCTGTTCGGCAGACCATCCGTTGAAATAGGGTATAAAGTTGATGTTAGGCGACTCTGTGAGTAAAAACAGGGCGAAATCGCTATCTACGTTATTCGCCACCAGCCTTGCGCCCGAAGTAGTATTAGTAGGAACGGGACCGGTGTTATCACAGCCCGCTCGTTCGAAATCCCAATAAAAGACATACCCACTGGCGTCCATATTCCCCAGGGCGTCCAGGCCGCCGATACAGTGGTCGGCCGTCAGGAAATAGGGCGTCGCATCTTCTGCCGTATTATTGATCAACGACCCGCTACAGGTAGCAATCCCGTTGACGGTGTAGTGAGCGACACCACGTTTTTCGTCCTGCCAATCGGCGCCTTCTTCACAATTGACGTTGACCTGGCAGCTGCCCGAATCATTCAATCCCTTGAGCCGCCCCATAAGGCGATAGGCATGGCCAACCTGGGCTACGTTGAGGGCACCGCGGCCGCGCTGAGCGGCGGGTTCATAGTATTCCAGGATCGTAACATCACCTAAAATAATGCCCGTGGCAAAACGCTTCACCTTATTGTTATTGTTTTCCGTGAAAGCGCCCAATAATTCATTGGTGTAGGGGTTGCTAAGGTGCAAGGTCGCGCCGGGGGGTAAGAAAAACTGATCATACAGGAGGGTCATTCCCTGAGCACCGGGCGCTTTTATGCTGAGGCGCCAGACGCGATCTCCGTTGGGCAGGTTCGACCAGGTACCATCTTTGAAACCAAGGTCTACGGGAAAAGGGAAAGCAAAACGGGTTGG
>JBGCFZ010000081.1:0-6914 GCA_045110355.1 Lewinella sp.
AATCTTCTCCGGGATCAATTCGGGGTTTCCCTGGATAGAAGTATAGGGGTCCTGATAAATCAAATTTGGATTCAACGATTGGTAAGGTGGCCGGCGAATACGCGAGGTGTAGGAAAGGTTGAGGGTACGATTTTCGGGTAAAAAAAGCGTCAGCCCGGCATTAGGAAAGAGATTCAGGTAATTATCGCTCAACGGAGCCTCGTCCTCTTCCTTCAGGGAAAGGGTATAGTTCGTTTGCTCCGTTCGCAGACCTGCTGTATATTGAATCCGGTCAGAGAGCCTGCCGCTCATGTTCAGGTAGCCTGCGGAAACCTGCTCATTATAAATGTAAATACTCGAAAGCTCCTCACTTGGCAGAAAATCCTCCCCGGCCTCAGCGATAAAAAAGTCAAGGTCAGCATTGTTAATGACCTGCCCATAGCGGAGGCCGGCTTCGAAGCGATGGCCGGTGGAGAGTACCTTGGTATAATCCAACTGCAAGGAAGTAACGTCAATACCGAGAACCAGCAAATTAAGCAGCTGTCGTTGGGTTGGTCCGGTGGGCGTAATGCCGTTTTCCAGGATGGGGTTATTGGCCGTATTCGCAAAGCCTACGTACTGTCCGCCAATAAATATTCCGGACCCCAGGCTGTCCAGTTCCTTGTTGTAGTTCAGGGAAATGGCGTTACTTCGGTCTCGTTCCTGCATGGAGATGGTACTGGCATAATCCAGGACGCCTTCATCGTCAATCAACCGGTTAGTATTAAAAGTATTGCCACCGAGTTGTTCCGTTGCACCGGTATAGCCAAGGGAAATAGCCCCTCCGCCCGGCGCATCGTATTGCAACCCCAAACCGTAGTAATGGTAGCCATTCAATTTCCTTTGCCAGTCAATATTGACGGCAGAGCTAAGGAAAATAGCCGGATCGGTTCGGTCTCTGGTCGTAAATTTGACGTTACGATCTTCCCCAAGTTGTACCGCATAGTTGGCCTGGCCGGCGAAGCGTCCCTTATTACCGCTAAGGTTAATACCGGAGTAGGACTGCCCACCGCCAAAGGCTGAATACCCGGTATTTTGTTGCAGGCCAATTCGATAACCGTCTTCCCGGCCCCGAAGCGTGGTTATTTCAATTACGGCACCGCCACTGGCGTCGTAACGAGCCGAAGGGTTTCGAATTACCGCAATCTTGCTAACGTTGGCGGGGGCCACCAAAGCAAGTTGTTCGGCAGTGATGGGTTGGCCGTCCAGATATAAGGTGGCAGCACCTTTGCCTAAAACAGAAAGCAGACCGTCTTCGTCAATTTGCACATCGGGTGTACGCGCCAGTATTTCGGTAGTTGATGTGCTGGCGGCCAGTACGGTATTTGCAACCAGGACTTCAACGGTGCCGTCGGGGCGTTGTGTGTATACCGGCTTGCGGCCGCGTACGACGATGGCATCCAGGGCCAAAGCAGCTGGTTGAATCGTTATCAGGCCAAAGTCGATGGCGATTTGTCCGTGGTTGACAACACGATGGTAAACATCTGCGAATTCCAGGGAAGTGAAGCGGAGGAGTACTTCGTTTTCATCGATACCGACCACCTTAACCTCCCCATCCAGGAAAAAATCCCCGGTAAGCAGGCTCGAATCTTGGGAATTGAGCACCATCACGTTGCCTCCTGGCCGATGACCGTCCGGGAAAGCCAGGGTCCCGGTTATCGAGAAGGTGTTGCTTTGTAGTGCGGCATTTTGGGCGCGGCCGCTGGTGCAGAGGAAGGTGAACAGCGCAAGGAACAGGATAGCTTTGAATGAGGACATGCCGGTGGTTAGTTGGTGATGACCACAAACCTATCCTTTACGGGTACGCGATATTGGAATAGTCGTCGGAGGGAGGTTGAGCGGCGACGGATGGGCATTTGGCTAGTCGACTGAAGGAAGGTAATTCTAACGTCCCAAATCCCCCATCCAGCGCCACCAACCCCCTTTCCGTCGCCACAAAAGCAAGCGCTGGTCGAACGAACGTATTTTTACCCGGCATGGAAAAACTTAAATCCTTACTCTCCCGGCCTGTTTACCAGCACCTCCTTTTCTGGCTGGTGGTTTACGCTTGCTACATCATCTCTAACTGGAGCGATTTCACCCACCCCTACGGTGTCTTCTCCACATACACCGTTCGGATACTTTTGCAGATCGGACTAGCCTACACTTGCTTGCTGCTAATTCTTCCGCGCTACCTCGCAAATAAGAACATCCCGCTACTGGTTCTATCACTGATGGCCGTAGTATTCATCGGCCACTTTCTGAATATATCGGCGATGGTCCTCTATCTGGAGCCAACCTCCCCGGAAGCTTTTCTCTATTGCCGGGCTGATTACATGAAGATGACCTACTGGGAACGCGTCCTGGACCTAAAATACGCCGTTTTCATTACACCAGCCTCCCTTTTTCCGCCCACCTTTGTGCTGGTAGCCATCCAATACTACCAGCGGCAACAACAAGTTAGTGAACTGAACGAGCAAAAGAAGGCCGCCGAGCTCAGCGCGTTGAAACATCAGCTCAACCCGCATTTTCTGTTTAACACCCTCAATAATTTATATACCCTGGCACTGAAGAAATCGGACCAAACCGCCGTCGCTATCGCCCGACTTTCCGACATTCTTGACCACATCCTCTACCGCTGCAACGCGCCCTTCGTGGCACTGGATAAAGAGTTGGACCTGATCGAAAGCTACATCGGGCTGGAAAAAATTCGCTACGGTCAACGGGTCGAGGTAAGCTTAGAGAAATCATTGAGTCATCCGGCAAAAATTGCGCCTTTACTGCTACTGACCTTCATCGAAAACGCCTTCAAGCACGGGGTGAGTCAGGAAGTAAATCGTGCTAACATCGAAATTGCGTTGGCTTCCTCCTCAACGGACATCTCCTTTCGGGTGAGTAACAGCATCCCTGCGATGGCTCCTCCGGAAGATCCAGATCGGGAAGCTATTGGCCTTAGCAACATCCGCCGTCAATTAGCATTAACCTACCCCAACCGGCATCAACTGACGATCAACCGCACCGACCATCAATACGAGCTCACCCTAAAGCTACACACGATATGATCCACCAATGCCTCGTCGTTGATGACGAAGACCTGGCCCGGGAGCTGATCACCGGCCACCTGAAACAACTTCCTGAGTTCAACCTGGTGGGTACCTGCGCCAGCGCCCTCGAAGCCCGCCGTGTCCTGCAAACCCAAACCGTGGACCTCCTCTTTCTCGACATTGAAATGCCGGTTCTCAAAGGCACCGATTTCCTCAAAAGCCTACCCTACCCTCCAAAGGTCATTTTCACCACCGCCTACCGCAACTACGCACTGGATGGCTTCGAGCTGAATGCCGTTGACTACCTCCTCAAACCCATCACTTTTGAGCGTTTCTACAAGGCGGCCATGAAGTATCTGGAGCAATCTCAAACCGCGCCTCCCGAGACGTCCACCTCATCGCGTCGTAACCATATTTTCATCAGAAAAGACCGGAAACAGATAAAGCTCCTGCTGTCTGACATACGTTACGTCGAAAGCTTGAAAGACTACATCAGCATCGTCACCGTCTCTGAAACGCACACCATCAAACACCGGCTGACGGCCTTTCTGAACTTACTTGATGACCGCTTTATCCAGATTCACCGATCCTTCCTCGTTAACCTAGACCAGGTGACGGCTTATACCAAGCAGGATGTTGAAATCGGGACTAAGGAGTTACCTATTGGGGAGCTTTATAAGAAGAAAGTTTGGGGACGATTGGGGTAGAAAAACTACTACAACACCTCCGCCACCGTAAAAATACTCCCCCCCACAAAGACGATTCCATCGGTAGTTTCCCAGGCACGGGCATCGGTTTTCGCCTGAGAATAGCCGGCGGTGACCGAAGCATACACCTCACCCTTCAGGTCAAATTTAGCAGCTACGGCCTGCAGTTCCTCTGCTGGGAGGCCACGGGGGATGTCCGCTTTTACGAAGTAATAGGTTGCCTCCTTCGGAAATAGGGGCAGCGCCTTACTCAGGTCCTTATCATTCACTACGCCAATCACGATGTGCAACGGCCGGCCGTAGTTTATGAGACGTTCGATGACCGGAACCAGTCCTTCTGTATTGTGGGCTGAATCGGCGATGCACATTGGTTTTCTGGCCTGCAGGACTTGCCAACGACCAATGTAGTAAGTCTCTTTCACCACGTTTTTCCAACCATGCTGGATGGCTTTTCCATTGGGCCGGAACTCATCATTGTGTAGTACCAACAGGGCCGCATATGCCGTGAGCAGGTTCTTGCTGAGGTGGGGCCCGTCGAGGTCAGTTCCGATGATCAGCCCGGCCTCGGAGCCGGGCAGGCCAATGGAGAGGTATTTCAGGTTATCCATCCCCCGCATCCCTACGAGGTTGATCTCGTACGCCTGATCGGCGATGATGAGTTGGCTCCGGCCCGAGCGGGCCAGGTCCCGAAAAACAGGCAAGGTCTCTTCCTGTGTTTCCCCGATAATGACGGGGATGCCGGGCTTGATGACACCACCTTTTTCGAAGGCGATCTCTGGCAGGGTCTCCCCGAGAAATTGCATATGATCGTACCCAATATTGGTAATCACGGAGAGGACGGGGGTAATTACGTTGGTGCTGTCCAGTCGTCCGCCAAGACCAACCTCGATGATGCACCAGTCGGGTTGCTGGCGGGCGAAGTAGTCAAAGGCCATCGCTACCGTTATCTCGAAGAAACTGGGTTCGATGGTTAATTCAGCGGCTTGCAGCCACTCAACAAAACGGACGACCTCTTCTTCCGGAATGAACTCAGCGTTGATTTTGATCCGCTCCCGGAAGTCCTGGTAGTGTGGGCTGGTGTACATGCCTACCTGGTAGCCGTGGGCTTGCAGGGCAGCGGCCAGCAGGTGGCAGGTGGTTCCTTTGCCGTTCGTGCCCGCTACGTGGATGCAACGCAGCTTTTCGTGCGGGTTCCCCAACGCAGCCAACAGAACGCGAATGTTCGTCAGGTCCTTTTTCATCGCCGCTGCACCTGCACGTTGGTACATGGGGAGCTGGGTAAAGAGGTAGTTTATGGCTTGTTGGTAGGTCATGGTTATCACGCGTGGTGTCGGACTTTAATCCGACGCAAAGCTAGGTCAAAATCGCGTAGGATTGGACTTTAGCCAAGGCGTTCTCCTTTCAGGCAGTATGGACTAAAGTCCATTATTACGCGCCACCAACCGTACCCCCTCATAAGCTTCCGTCTCCAGCCAGAACTTCACCCGGTCAATACTGTCGCCAAAGAATTCCTGCATGGAAGGCAGGTAAAAGTCGATGGTGGACTGCTCAATACGGAGGGGAATACCGGTCGTATTCATGAAGTGCACCCCAGCAGTATCAAACTGGTTTATGGCGTTGCCTTCCGTCAGTTTACCGGGGTGGAGGCTGGTGGCCAGGATGATGTCTTCGGTGATTTGCGGAGAGCGGAGGTAGACGTATTGGTTGACGTTACCCGTGGGTTCCAGTTGGGCATTGAGCGCATCCAGGATGGTGGCCAGCAGACGGGGATCATCGGTTTTCACGTCGGGTTTAAGGGCAACAACGATGCTTTGTTGTCTGAACCTTGCTTCTTCCCCCTCCAGCCACTGCACCTGCGTCCCCGCCAAGTTCCCCACAATGGCCGGTACCCCCCCATTAAGTATCGTCCGGGTTCTCCCGTTTCCAATCGTCTGATTATACTGCTGATAGGCCCCCGGATCGAAGTCTTTAGGTAGCGGCTGCTCCACTATGGAAGCCATTTCATTCTCCAACAACACGTCCGGACCACCCGCACAGGCCGTAAGAAAAAGTAAAAACACCAGCATTCTCTCGGCCATAGACGAAGTAATATTGTTTGCCCCAATATACCAACGAACCAAAAGATCAATTAATGTCTCGCAAAGCCCAAATTGAAGCCATGCTGGCTGATTCTCCTAAGGATGCCTTTCTCCGTTTCGCCCTCGCTAAAGAGTATGAGAAGGAGGGCGCGGACGCAGGTGCAAAGGAAGTTTATGAAGCGTTGTTAGTCGATCAGCCCGAATACGTCGGCACCTACTACCACCTGGGTAAGACCCTGGAGCGGTTAGACGAGCAAGCAGAAGCGTGGCGGATTTATACGGAGGGCATTACCGTTACTAGGCGGCTGGGGGAAAAGCATGCTATGAGTGAGTTGGCGGGGGCACGGTTGGAACTGGGAGACGAGGAGGACTTCGCCTGATAGGCTACGGCCTTTATAGATTGATAGATGTTATAGATTTATAGGCTCCGCAAGCAGATGCTCGCTCCGCTCGTTTAGCAAGCTAAAAATCGCTGCGCTCTTTTCTCACAGGAAAGGGTTCTCACAGAGGGACGCACAGAAGGCTTTAGACTATAAAACTCTCCCCATTACGAGCGAAGCGAGCAGCCATATGTGGCAGCCTATTATTCTATCAATCCATCACATCTATCAATCTAAAGAAAAGCCTCCGGCTTTTCATCGACTGCACCGTACACAAAACGGACTATGCGGCATCAGCACTAACCGTGCCATTGGGATGGGCCGGCTACACCGCTTACAAAGCCCGATCTTCGGGTCATCGATGTTGGCCTGCATCACCTTCAGTTTGGTCAGTTTTTCCCGGGCTTTATTCAGCGCAGCTTCCTGTACAGCTTTATTATTGATGGCATCCATCCTGGAAACGCGGCCGATGGCATCGTCGGGGGTAACGGGTGCAGACATTTCCTCGAAGCCAGCAATCTTCTTTTCGGTGAGTTCTATCTGTTCGGTTAGTTTTTCGGCTAGAAGGGCTTTGTCGATCATATCTTTGAGGTGGCCTTGAGGGTGAATCCTTTGGGAGCAGCCAAAGGTGCGTAATCATACATGTCAATGTAAATTACGACGGGTTCTTCTATTCCAGTGTAACCGGCTTATAATTAGGATACTTAA
>JBGCFZ010000082.1:0-14439 GCA_045110355.1 Lewinella sp.
GAGGATTATATTTCCGAGGTAAACCAACAGCTGTACGGTGGCATTGCGGAACATACCGTATCGGAGGTAAAGCCATTGGTTAATGGGCAGGTGGATACTTCTTCCATTAAGGAGATCATGCACTCCATGATGATCATCAACCCCAGTGTTGAAGTTTACCTGCTGGAGCCTGATGGCGAGATCATCACCTACGTGGCACCCTATAAGCGCGTTCAACTCGAAAGGGTCGACCTTAATCCGGTCAAGGAGTTCATTACTGCGGACCCGACCGATCGGCCCCTGATTAAGGGAGATGACCCCCGGCATCCGGAAAAGTCAAATATTTTTTCTGCCGCAGAAATCAGGGACAGTACGGGCAACCTGGAAGGCTACGCTTACATTATCCTCAGTGGGGAGGAGCAGGCTTCGGTGACCGGTACGTTGGCATCGTCTTACATCTTGAAGCTGGGAATGAATCTGTTCTTCCTCAGCTTATTCCTGGCCTTTTTGGTAAGTCTCCTGGCCATCCGGTACCTGACCCGCAACCTTCGCAGGATAGAGACGGCCGTTCACCGCTTTCAGGAGGGCGATTACGAAGCAAGGATCGATACGGATAACCGGGGGGAATTTGCGGTTGTTGGCAATACCTTCAACGCTATGGCCAATCGAATCAGCGCCAACATCAACGAAATGAAATCGTTGGATCAGCTTCGGCGGGAATTGATCGCCAACATCAGCCATGATTTACGAACGCCCCTGGCCATCATCCAGGGTTTCGTAGAGACGCTACTGATGAAAAACGATACCATGCCTGCTACCGATCGGCGCCGTCATTTAAGTACCATCTTCAATGGATCTGAAAGGCTCTCTGCTTTGATCAGTCAACTATTCGAATACTCTAAGCTCGAGGCCAAGCAAATTGAGCCACAAAAAGAAGCCTTTAGCGTTGGGGAGTTGGCCCAAGACGTAGCCCATAAGTTCAGTGTTTTGGCTAAAGACAAAAACATTTCCATTGAGGTCGAGCGGCCAGCGGATCTTCCCCGCATCTTCGCCGACCTGGGGCTGGTAGAACGTGTCCTCCAAAACCTGATGGACAATGCACTTAAATTCACGCCCGCTGGCGGGAAAGTCACCATCAGCATGGCAGCTGACCGGCACAATGTGAAAATCAGTGTGGTAGATACCGGTCCGGGCATCCCTGAAGCAGACTTACCTTTCCTTTTTGATCGTTACCGCAAAGGGGCCAGAACCAGTACGGGAAAGAACGTTGGTGCAGGGCTGGGGCTAGCCATTGTGAAGAAAATACTGGAGCTCCACGACCAAAGTATAGAGATTAAAAGCCGACTAAAGGAAGGTACCAGTTTTATTTTCGAGCTGCCTCAACAGCCCGCAATAGCACAATAAGATACTGTAAACCAACAACTTGCACGCGATCCACTTGATTTACAGGCTGCTATAATTTAACAGATCCACAAATAAATAGTCGTTCCGTTAGAATAAGGACTACCTTCGTGCATTATTTAATTCCAAAAAATTGCAAGACAATGAATGAAGGAACCGTAAAATTCTTTAACGACAGTAAAGGTTTCGGATTTATTACCCCTGACGAAGGCGGCAAAGATGTGTTCGTACACGTCAGCGGCCTTGAGGACGATATCCGCGAAGGCGACAAAGTAACATTTGACGTTGAAGAGACCAAGAAAGGCCCTGCGGCCATCAATGTGGTACTCGTGTAATATCGTTTACAGGCATATATACCTCGTAAAAGTAAAGCCCCGCTGGATTGATTCCGGCGGGGCTTTCTCGTTAGCCTAGAACCATATCAATTTAGGGTTCTGGCAAGTTTTAGTTGGTAAGGTTGCCATGCGCTCAGCACGTTGTTATCTACCTAACTACCATAGGCGGCAGGAAACGTATTCATCTGCTTGGTGGAGGGTGCTTTCTAATTCCTCGAGAGGGCTCAAATCCATCGAAAAAAGGTCCGGTAGCCTTTGACTACCGGACCTTAAAAAGGACATCAGAATATTATCGCCTGATGAATACCATAGGGCTTATTTGGCCGTCACCCGCGCAGCAATGCGGCGGTTTTGCGCCTTACACTCAGGCGTATCATTGGCAGGACAAGCTGGATGCTGTTCTCCGTAGCCTTCGGCGTCAAGGCGATCAGCAGCAATGCCCTTAGAGACAATTGCGTTCTTTACGACATCAGCACGCTTTTGAGAAAGGGACATATTTGCCGCATCTCCTCCATCGCTATCGGTGTAGCCACCAATTTTCAGTTTGACGTTGGGGTATGCCTTAAGTACGGCTACCATATTGTCAATCTGACGCATGGAGTAGTCCGTGTCTAAATCAGCTTTCGCGGTATTAAACTTGAGGGCATCAAAATTGAACCAGGTTTCCTTGTCTACTGCCTTATCGCTCTCGATAAAGTCAATCAGTGTGTATTCAACGCCTTCTTTGTTGGCTTCGATTTTCACACCGCCGGGTAGTGCGCGTTCCCAAAGGCCATTGGCTGTTTCAGTCATCGAAGTCATCGCGTCGCTGGTAGCAGCAGCAGCGTCATTGGCCATAGACTCTGCCTTCGCAGCGGCATCAGCAGCGGCAGTGGAGACAGCGTCTCCGGCGTTGTCCAGACTGGCCTGCACGTCACTACCACAGCTTTTCAGGCCAAAATACCCGAGTACCAATACGGCAAGCAAGGGTAGCAGCCATTTCATAAAGCCCATTCCGCCTCCGGTGTCGACTTTGCTTGTAGCAGCTGCAGCTGCCGTGGTTGCACCGGTCTTTACGGCGTTAGCCGTAGAAGCCATACTGGAGGAGTTACTACCTCCAAAGCCCAGAACGCTACCCAACACGGCAGGAATAGCGCCCATGATGGAAGACTTCTGTCCGAGAAGCATGGAAACAAGTCCGCCCACATCCATTTTCTCGCCCTTAATTTTTTTGGCCAGGAAGCTCATGATGAAAGGAGCTGCCATGCCGAGGAGAGAGGAAGAAGATTTCTTACCGATTCCTGACATTTCACTAACCGCATCGATCAGCCCACCGGTTTTACTTCCCAGGACGGAACCCAGGAGGCCGCCACCAATATCCCGGGGATCGTTCTGGGCAAGACTACCGGACCCTAGCCTGTTGATGAGGCTACCGCGGTCGAAGTTGCCGCCCTGATTTTTGATCAGATCGAAGATCGGACCAAAGCCATCGCCGCCAGCTTCGGCTTTGTTGACGAGGCCGCCAAGGATGGAAGGGATAAGGCCACCAAGGGCAGAAGAGATACCGCCTTTGTCTTCTCCGAGCTTGTCGGAAATATTGCCCATGAGTTCTGGGGTGATCATGCCCATGAGGCCATCAAGAATGTTTGCCATAATATGTGAGTAGTTGAATCAGTGCGATTGGTTTTGTAGTTGCACTGTTAGATTAGACACAGCTTTCTCCAAAAAGTAACTGTTTAGACAAAAAACCTTTAACATTTCCACCGACAGAAGATCTTTAGGTACATTAACCTCCAAGGGGAGGCACTCAGTTTGTCGACTACGTAAGTTTGTCTGCTTGACCGGCTGAAAGTACCTTTGCGCGCTAATCCTTGTACCATGCTTTATCTAACACGTCGTGAAACCTTTAATGCCGCTCATAAACTTCACGTTCCTGAATGGAGCGATGAGGAGAACCGTAGGGTTTTTGGCAAATGTTCGAATCGGAATTGGCACGGACACAACTATCAGCTGTTCGTAACCGTAGCTGGAGAACCAGACCCGGTAACTGGCTTCGTCATGGATGCAAAAGCACTGTCAGTCATCGTTAAACGTGAGATCATTGACCAAGTCGATCATGCCAACTTTAATCTCGACATAGAATGGATGCCTAAAGGCTTACAGCCCACCACGGAAAACATCGTTAGAATCTTCTGGCAGCGGATAGAAGCACAGGTCAACGAACGTGGAGCGAAATTGTATTCCATTCGACTGCACGAAACAGAAAACATTTACGCTGAATATTTTGGGCCCGCAGGACGCCCCTAAAATTGCGCTCCCCTCCCCCGCTAAATAGTTTTGCCAAGTCACGTTACTACCTCAGTGACTTTCCTTACCCCCTGGGAAGTTCAACAGATAACCTTCCCGCCACCAGCTAATCAAAACCAAATGTCTTTTAGCCAACAACTCAACTACGACGAAGCAACTACCGAAAAACTGTCCGGTAATTTTCAGGACATCATTGCCGGTGTAGGCGAAGATGCTGCCCGCGAAGGATTACTAAAGACGCCAGAACGCGCTGCGAAGGCCATGCAATTCCTTACCCAGGGATATGATCAGGACGCTGAAGCAATCTTAAAATCTGCGATGTTCGCCGAAGATTACTCCGAGATGGTCATCGTTAAGGACATTGAACTGTATAGCCTCTGTGAACACCACCTGCTTCCCTTCTTCGGGAAGGTACACGTCGCCTACATACCCGACGGTTACATCGTAGGCCTCAGTAAAATCCCTCGGGTCATTGATGTGTATGCTCGTCGCTTCCAGGTGCAGGAAAGGCTCACTGACCAGGTGTTGCAAGCCATTCAAAAAACGCTGAATCCGCTAGGTGTTGCCGTCGTTATCGAAGCACGGCACATGTGCATGATGATGCGAGGGGTGCAGAAGCAGACATCCGTCACCACAACTTCTGCCTTCACTGGTGCCTTTAAAGCGGAGCGGACGCGGAATGAGTTTTTGCAGTTGATTACTAATTAGTGGCAAGGGGATAGGTAGCTAGGAACTAGAAACTAAGGAGCTAGAAGCGGGGAAACTAGGTTACCACCATACCCTCCAATTCTTCTCGGATCTCCTTATGCGTCCCTTCCAGGATAGCCAGATTCTTTTCTTCCCGTAGCAGCGCATCGTCGAAGCGGCCGAAGTTGGCCTCTATCCGGTTGCGGAGGTTAGTAATGTAATCCTTTAGCTTTTCTTCCAGTTCGGCGGATAATTTACTGCGTCCTACTTCAATTTCGGCTTCGAAGCCGTCAACAATTCGGCGGCGTTTACCGCGGGTACTAAAGCCGGCAAACAGGACGCCAACCGTAGTAAGGATACCTCCCGAAATATCAAACACGGAGGCGGAAGACAAAGCCATCAATACGACGCCAAGGGCGGCGATGCCACTACCGGCTGCCAGATTAGGTGTCAGGTTTTCGCGGTCTGCGAAAATAGCTTCATCAGTAAAATTTTCAGTTTTGGAGACAAAGCGGTTAAACTGGTCCTGCAAATCCCGGAGTACGTTCTCCCGCCGTTCGGCGATGTCGCTGAATAGCTCGTGATCGTTCTTAAGAATGGTTTCTGAATTCCGGATTTTCAGGTCGATCATTTTCACCATCTGTTGAATGCTCTCCGCCAAATCGACAACGTTGTCGTTCAGGCGGGCACGAAGCTTGGTGTTCAGGTCGGTCTCCAGTTCCTTAGCCAGGTTCCCCAGCCATGTTTTAGCATCCGGAGTACTACCGAAGGTGGCGCTAAAGGAGCGTTTCATCAAGCCGAAGATGCTGAGGCCGCCGCGCAGTTCTTCCAATTTTGCCCGGGTGATGTTGTCGTAAGTGTGGAGCAGGTTTTCGACCATCAGGTCCACCTGTTTATTGCTCTGCCCAGTCTGCTCCGTGAGGGTTTCCTGAATTTCTTCCCGGAAATGGGTGTCTGCATCAAACTGCCGCCGGCGGAGGAGAAGCCCGTCAGCAATCCGATCATTGATCGTTTGTGCCGTGATGATACTGTTGTTCAGTTTCAGGGCCGGTGCTTTGCCACCGGTGATGTTCTCAGTAATGAAAGTTCGCAGGGCATCGTAGCCGCTGTCGGGTGCTCCCTCGTCTTCGGCCTTGGCACTTACGGCGAATACGTTCGGGGTGTCTACCCCTTCCTGGCGGGCTTTTTCGGCCACCCCTTCCAGATTGACTTCCAGTTCATTAGCACTGGCGAGGTCCTTCTGTTGCAGGACAAAAATGGTCTTTTTACGCCAATCACCGTGGATGTACTTAAAGAAATCCCAGGCAGATTGCCGGTAAGGATTTTTAGCTTCGAAGACAAAAACGATCAGGTCGCTGGCGGGGATAAACTGTTCGGTGATTTCCTGGTGGTGCTCCACAATGGTGTTGGTTCCGGGGGTATCGACGATGGCGATTTCGCGGAGAATGTCTACCGGAAGAAAGATCTTTTTCAGGTACTTATTAACGACCACCTCCCGTTGTTCTTCTCCGTAAAGAATCTGCTGGATGGTATCCGTCATTGGTTGCGGAGCGGCCTTGGTGATCTCCTGGCCGGTGGCCAGTAAGGCGTTAACGAAGCTGGATTTGCCCGCCTTTACCTCACCTACAATCACAAACATAAAAGGCTCAAAAATCCTATTCCGCAGTTCGCTGACGGTTTGGGCCATCTCTTCGTGCCCGATGCGCAGCGTCAGTTCGTGCAGGTTCTTGATGATTTCCTCCAGGCGGGCGCGCTTGGCCTGCAAGTTGGCGTCGATGAGCTTTGGCATAAAAAAGTAGTCTGATGATCAGATGATCCTATGGAGGACCAAGGTACTACAAGACGAAGGACTGTAGGAAGGGTCACGTTTTTTAGGCGCGGCCGCAGGTGCGAGGGAAGGGTTGAAAGGAGCAAAGGAAGAAGGGAAGTAGTCGTTTCCTTTAGCCCATTCTGCCCTTCTACCTTTTCATTGCACCTGCGGCCGCGCCACCTGCACTATCTTTCCCCCATGAGAAACTTGCTACTACTGGCCAGCCTTTGTTGTTTGCTGACCTGCTGCAGAGATACCCCACCTAAGCAAATCCCTAAGCGTACCGTGTCGGATGTTTCCTTAGTCGTACTGGGCAATGTACAAGACGCCGGTGCTCCGCACATCGCCTGCAAGAAAGATTGCTGCCGGGAACTCTTTGATAATCCAGATCCTAAACGGCAAGTCACCAGCCTGGGACTCATCGACCGGATCAGTGGCAAAACCTACCTCTTTGAAGCCAGCCCCGATCTCCCCCGGCAGACCAAAATGCTAAAAACCATAGCCGATGTGGATGAGGAGTTACCAGACGGAATCTTCCTCACCCACGCACACATTGGCCATTACGCAGGCCTGATGTACCTGGGTAAGGAAGCTACCAATGCCAAACAAGTGCCGGTCTACGCCATGCCGCGCATGCGCAGTTTCCTCACTAATGATGGCCCCTGGAGCCAACTGGTAAGCAATAACAACATTGCTTTGCAGCAACTGACGGCTGACAGCACCATCCTGCTCACTCCGCAACTACAAGTAACTCCTTTCCAGGTACCGCACCGTGATGAATTTTCGGAGACCGTCGGCTACCTCATCTCCGGGCCCCATCAAAAAGCACTGTTTATCCCCGACATCGATAAATGGGAAAAATGGGACCGACAGATCGAGGACCTAATTGCAGAAGTTGACTATGCTTTCTTGGATGGCACCTTCTACGACGCCGCAGAGCTCAACACCCGGGACATCTCCCAAATCCCCCACCCATTTGTTAGCGAGAGCATGCGTCGCTTCGCGCCGCTCAGCAGGGACGAGAAGGATAAAATCAACTTCCTTCACTTCAACCACACCAATAAGTTGTTGGTACCGGGAAGCAAGGAAATCAGCGAGGTATTCAGGCAGGGTTTTCGGGTGGCTTACTTTGGCGATCAATTTGGCTTGTAACCAATTGCGGGCCGAGGCAGAACAAAGCATCCAGCACCGATAAGCCTGGTAAAAAGCCATGGCGGTCGGTAAATACCTGAGGGTAAGGTTTCAGCCCTGCCTCCGATGGTGTTACCCGGTAAAAATCTGCTGTTTCACCTAAAATGAACGTGTCGGTTTCCAGCCGGGATACTTCCCAGTTCAACAGTCGCAGCACTACTTCGGTCAGTTCTTGGTTCAAAGCCCATAAGGTATCGGGCTGGGACCGCGCAACGGCGAACAGGTCCTCGGCGTAGTACTCGAAAAAAGGGGATCGCCCGTAAGCTGTTTTAATGGCCTGCTCCTGTTCCCGCCACCAATCATTTTGGTAGCTGATCCGGACCTCCTGAATTGGCTTTTTCTGGTGTTTCCCCTTTTCAAGTGGCACTGATAATAGCTGAACCCCGTTTGGCCCAGCAATCCGGCATCGATTGCGCCAGCCACCCTTCTGGTAATTTTCGTGGGCCTCGGTATGCCACTCACCACATTCGCCCGCTAAGACAAACCAGTGAGCAGGAGGAAAGTAGGCGGTACTGGTCAGGAGTGGAGGCATGGTTCAAACTATCGGTTCAAAATCGTAACAATAACGTATTTGTTGCGTTAGGAGGGCAAAAGTAAGCACCGATGGAAAACACATCTATCTTCGAGAAGAAAATCGACCCACTATATCAGGCCGCAGGTTCGTTAGTGGCCGTTTTTATCACGATCCTACTGGGTGCAATCGTTTCGTCAGGAACGGACGATTTGGTTTCTAACCGCTGGCCGTGGTTGTGTGCCGCCAGCTTCCTGTTGTTTTTTGCACTTTTCAACGCCATTATGAGTGCTACTTCCAAGAACCTGATGAAGTATTGGGGGCGGAGTATCTATTCTTTTGCCGGCCTGGCCGTGGGCTCCGGTTTGCTTGCCTGGGGCTTTAGCGGACTCTCGATTGGTCAAGCAGGTTCTTACAAATGGATTTTCTTTGTAGTGACTTTCGGCTACCTTGTTTTCCTTTCCATGATTGCCTTCATGAAGCAAATCGTAGAGTTTGCCCAAAAAGAAGAGTGGAACCGACCAAAATTGCGGCAGAAGAAGCGGCGGCGCTAGGTCCCGCTTTCAATTCCATCTCACTAATTCTTCTTATCCTGCGGCATGAATGACTTTCTGCTCTACGGTGCCTATGGGTATACCGGCCGATTAATCACCCGCATGGCAGCGGATCACGGACTGCGTCCAACACTAAGTGGTCGAAACAAGGCCAAACTAAGTGCCATGGCTGATGAATTCGGGTTCCCCTACGTTGCCGTCAGCCTTGAAGATGAAGATGCACTACGGGAGCTGGTCAGCCAGTTTAAGGTGGTATTACACGCTGCCGGGCCATTCATTCGCACTGCCGGAGCGATGCACCAGGCCTGCCTGGCAACCGGGGTCCATTATCTGGACATTACCGGAGAGATTGCGGCATTCGCCGCAGCTCAGTCTCTCGACGCTACGGCGAAGGCCAAGGGCGTGATGTTGATGCCCGGAGTTGGTTTCGACGTTGTCCCGACCGACTGCATGGCCGCCTATCTGAAACAGTTGCTTCCCTCAGCAGATCACCTCACCCTGGCCTTTGCCTGGAAGGGCGGCGGCGTCAGCCACGGTACGGCAATGACGATGCTGGAAGGCTTGGGAGAACCTGGCGCCATACGCAAAGGCGGCAGAATAACCCCGGTGAAGCCAGCCTATAAAGTCCGAAGTTTCCCCTTCGTTGCTGGCAAAGAACGCACTGCAGTCACCATTCCCTGGGGAGACGTGTTCACGGCCTACCATACCACCGGTATTCCGGACATCGAGACCTATTTCTCCACTCCCTCTTCTCAGATCACCTTCATGAAAGCCAGTCGGTACCTGGGGCCATTACTCCGGTTACCGACGGTAAAAAATTACCTGCGGAGCAAAGTGGCCGCCCGACCTGCCGGACCAACGGATGAGCAACGCACCAACGGCGAGGCCTACATTTACGGCGAAGTAAGCAACACCCATGGGGAAATAGCCCGCGCCCGGCTGCGAACGCCCGAAGGGTATACCCTTACCGCCATTACGGCCTTGATTATTATCCGGAAAGTTCTTGACGGAGACGTGAAAGCGGGCTACCAAACCCCGGCAGGATTATACGGGCCGGAGTTAATCCTCGAAGTCCCTGGAGTGACAAGAGAAGTAATTAAGACAGCGTAAGGCTCCGCCCAATAGACCAATAGACCAATAGACCAATAGACCAAACTACTAATTATACTTAGCCTCTTCGTTCATATCAGCGATCACAGAAAAGGCATTCCCCTTATTGTCCATCACCTTACGCCATAAGGCGTCAGGAGATGATTTGAAAAGGTAATTGGCATCCATATTGGCGGTAACCCAGCTGCCGTTCACCAGTTCTTCGTCCAGTTGATTGTCTGACCAGCCACTGTAGCCAACGAAGAAGCGGATGTCTGTTGGCAGGATCAGTTCTTGCCGGATGAGGAACTTCAGTTTTTCATAGTCTCCGCCCCAGTAGACACCGGAGACAACCTCGTCGCTGCCTTCCAGCAGGTCGCCCTTTCGGTGGAGGTAATGGACGGTATCGCGGCCTACGGGCCCGCCGACAAAGACAGGAGCGTCAAACTCGGGGAATTCCTCTACCAGTTCATCCACCCGTACGTCACTTTCGCGATTGAGGACGAAGCCGATGCTGCCCTCTTCGCCATGGTCAACCAGGAGCACGGCAGCACGCTTAAAATTGGGATCCATCATGAAGGGTTCGGCCAGCAGGATCGTCCCCGTATTTATCTGCTTTTTCATGGTTGGTGGTTTGGTTGCAGGTGTAACGTACTTAACCTCCGTCAAGTTGCCAACTTTTTGATGGTGTTAACTCATTTAGTATCTGGAAGGAAAGAAGCAAGGGACAAAACTATGGGTTCCCGCGCTTTGCTTAAATTTAATCTTCTTTAATCCCAAACCAATTCCGTTAATGTACATATCCCGCCTCCCCCACTTTGCTCTCTTAATGCTATTTTGCACCTGCGGCCGCGCCCAAAGTGATGTCAATCGTGGACTAAGTATGGTAACAGAAATTACCATTCAGAGTGCAGCCCTTACTACATTTCATGGAGAAGAGACCGAGGTTCAGTTCTCCGTCTTACTCCCTTCTGGCTACGAATCGAATAAAGACAAAAGCTATCCCGTTCGTTATAATATTGCCGGATACGGAGGTCGGCATACTCGAGTAAATAAGCTGCTTCAGCAAGCGGCTTTCAGCAAATTCTGGGTAGCAACTGATGCGCCCCAAGTGATCACAGTATTCCTCGATGGTGACGGCCCCTATGGAGACCCTTACCAACTGAATTCTGAAAACAGTGGCCCTTATGGTGACCTGTTAATCAATGAAATCATCCCGCTCATCGACAAGCAATATCGCACCCTTGGCGCTAAAGCCAGATACACCGACGGCTGCTCTACCGGTGGCTGGGTTTCTTTGGCCTTGCAACTCATCTACCCCGATGAATTCAGCGGCTGTTACTCCTACAGCCCCGATCCCGTTAGTTTTCACCGCATGCAATTGATCGACATCTACGAAGATGAGAACGCCTTCATCAACAAACACGGCTACGAACGGCCCAGTAAGCGGGACCGCTACGGCGAACCTGCTTTCTCCATCAAAAAGGAAGTAAGCGACGAGAACAAGAAAGGCCCCTCCGGCACCTACGTCGACTCCGGTTCGCAGTGGGGCTCCTGGAATGCGCTGTACAGCCCAAAAGGCGAAGATGGGCTGCCAGCCATGGTATTCCATCCTACTACGGGCGTGATCGACCACACGGTGGCTAAGCAGTGGGAGAAGTATGATTTACTAAAAATGGTTTCGGCCAATTGGTCCGAATTAGGCCCGAAAGTTCAGGGAAAGATCTACGTCTGGATGGGCGACATGGACAATTATTACCTCAATAATGCTATGCGAGATTTTGACGCCTTTCTTAAAAAGACAACCAGTCCGAAATCCGATGCAATCATCGAATTTGAGGCGATGAAGGGGCATTGTGATGATTATTCCCATATGGAAGTCTTAAAACGCATTGGTGAGCAGGTAAAAGCAGAGTAATGGCTCCTATTTGGTAAGGTTGGGTACTAAAGGAAGACTGTCCTTACAGTAGAGATTTCAAAATTAGCTTTAGGAGAGCTACCTAAAGTACCGCGTACATACCCCTGTCTCCCCTTCCCTGATTCGTTTTGTCTCGCCTGTTGATGCAACATTGGCTCATTCTTTTACCAATACACTGTAACAACATGCTTATCAGAGAAGCTACCATAGCACATACAGACGCTCAGTTCCGTACCGTTTTTGACCAATTTTTCACGGACTTAACCCCAGAACAGCAAAGTCAGGTTAACGTCGATCAGGTACAAACTGATGTTCACAAGGTCGTCCGTCAGCAGCGTGACCTCAATCTGGGAATTCAGCCCAGAACTCGGGAAGAAACCATAAAAGAAGCGACCCGGTTAATCTCTGCAGGTGCTCACCAGACCGCTGGAGATGGAACGGCGAAGAGAGACGCCACGCTTAGCGCGCTGGATTGTGGCGTCGCCATCACGATGGTCGTTGTTGACTCCGTCATGGTAGTTCTCCAAGCTGTTGGTCTGCCAGGAGCTATAGCCGAACGATCTGCCGCCAGGCTCGTTAACCAAGCCGCTCCGCTGGTTAACCGGTCTTTAGCCGTATTCAAGAGCCTGGTTAACAATGTACGATTAGCCGTCACTGCAGCGGAGAAAGCGAAGGCTTACTATGCGGTATTCGTCACCTTTACGCGAACCTTCGGCGTCAAAGCCATCTTCAAGGAAGTACGTCAAACTATGCACTGGTATGACTGGTTGCTTCTTGGTATCATTATCCTACTCCAGATTCTGCTACTTATTGCTACGGATGGAGCTGCCATTATCCTGCAAATAATAATGTTGATTGCCAGTATTACAGCGCTAGGAGTAGCTATTTTCAACGCCGTAAATGCTTGTAGGCTCGATGATCACCGAAGAAGAGATGCACCCGATATAGTCGATAAAGGCCTTTTGCTCTTACCCGGAGAGTTTCTCCTCCCCAACGAACAGTTAACGAGCGCAAACGGGGAATTTCGTCTCCTGATGAAGAATAACACCAACATGACGGTTTATAACAAAGCCGATGAAGTCTGTTGGTTTACCGAGATTTCAGGTGGACTTGGAGGCGTCTTACGCATGGGAGACGAGGGCTCACTTTCCATCCGAGTCGATCAAGCGTCTCCCTTCATTGCCTGGTACGCTAAAATGCCGTCAATGGAAGGAAATTACCTCATGTTGACCAATAATGGCAAACTGGTTGTCATGAATTCCAATGACCATACTATGAAGTGGTCCAGCTAATTTGTTTATTGCCAGCTAGTTTAATTCGGTAAGAACTGGAACTGAATTTACTGGAATATACTCGAAAAGTCAGTATCAGCGATCAGCATTCAAGTATATCATCTTGAGTGTTGATTGCTGACATTTGCACGCTGTCCAAGCACTCCACTTTCCTTTGAAGAGGAAATCAGGCTTTCCCGTCCGCATAATCTCGCAAATACCCGAACTCAGTTCCAAGTTCCCCCTCTTCGGTAACACTTGCCCGCCGCAGGATAGCAGACGCAGGCTCAGCAAACTCAGGTAATATCTTTTCGATAAAAGTAGCACCGAAGGCGGCACTCGCATCCCGAGGTAATTCACTCGGCAGGTTATCGATGGACATGACGTCGATGCTTCCTGGCGCATGTGCAGCAACGGCCTTTCCGGAATCGGGGTCATAGCCAAAAACGGGATCGGCGATAGTACTGGCGAATAAGGTAGAAGGAACGCTCGCCGCCGGGGCGATATCGCAGGTAACGTCTCCAATCACCTGAATGTTGAAATCAGGAGCTTTCATCTCATCTGCGGTGAAAAAAGCCGGCGCTTTTCCGTCCCAGAAGATGCCGTTGATGAAGATATCAGAAGATTTCGCGTAAGGCCCAAAGGCCGATTCATACGCCTCACCATGGGCATAAAAATGGGCTTTTTCAAAGGGTTCGCCTTTAGGATGACGCGCGTAATCTTTTACGTGCAATTGGGTAAAGACCGAATCCCCCATTCCGGCGAGGTAATCTTTGGGCCCAAGGCGGTCAAAGCCCATATCGGACAACACCTGGGCGGCGCCCTGCCCTACCCGACCGGTCCCCGTAAGCACAATCCGCAGGGGAGGTAAATTCAGCTTGGCGTATACTTCCTTTGCGGCTGCGTAGTCGTAAAGGTCCTTCAGCCGTGGCAGTTCGAAGGCACCGGTTCGTTGGGCGTAGGTCCACACGGCATTGTGCGCGCCAACCATCCCGGCCCAGTAGCCAAAAGCAATAAGCCGACGGCCCCGGTCATCCGTCAGGTATTCGTAATCGATGTGGGTGATGCCCTGGTCCAGAAAGGCCCGCATCAATTTTTGGTTATAAGGCTGCTCCTTCGCCACGTGGGCAAAAAAGCAGTAGGTTTTGTCACTAATCAGTTTATCGACCGGTACTTCTTTGACGCCGATCAGCAAGTCCCGGTCGGTAATGTCCTCAACCAGTGGGATGCCCAAAGAGGCGTATTCCTCATCCTTGAACGTCCGGCAATTACTGGGTTGTACAACGATGTCAATACCCTGGCCCCGCAACGCTGCAACTTGTTCTGGCGTAAGTGGAACCCGGCTATCCGGGGGTGTTTTCTCTTCTCGGAGGACGGCGATAGTAGGATACATGGTTATGATTGGTT
>JBGCFZ010000083.1:0-5443 GCA_045110355.1 Lewinella sp.
TTCCAGTACTTGCTCGTTTTTAATTCTACAATAGTAGTTGGATCGGCGCGGTCTTTCCCTGCTTGCAGGAGATCTAGCCGGCCCTGCACGCCGTAGGTTGGGCTAAGGAAACTCGGCTCCAGCAGAATTGATTCCCGGTCAACATCAATCCCTTCCAACTCCTGCCGGACAAACTTTTGCAGCGAAACGAAGTGCTTGTTCAGTTGACCAATCAGTTCTTTGATCTGCCGGTCATCGAACAAGCACAGTTGTAGTGGTTGTGTTTGGAAAATACTGCCGATCAGTCTTTTGAAACTTACTTCGGGGTCTTCTACTAACCGATCGAGGAAGTAGTTGGCCAGGTTACCCCGAACGAGCGGCATGGCTACCTGCATCGGGACGAGCTTTTTGGCAATCGCCGTCCAGGGTTGATAATGGTGGGTTCCGCTGAAGGATTCTGCAACGGCCGTTACGTCGATCAGGTAATCCGGATCAACCACCATCTGTGCCGGATGCAGGTGCCCGTCATCTCGTAACTCTGCATTGATCAGGTTCAGTAGGCAGGGTAGTCCGCTGACTTGTTTGACGATGGCAATTGCCTGGGCGATGAAGGGGTTGACCACTTCTTCTTCGGCGTACGGAATGGCGTAGATGTTCTCCGGCTGCCCCTCTTCGCGGACGTAGAGGAGCTGCTCTTCCTCATCAAACTCCACGGCTACTACCCGAAGGGTGGGGAAGCGTTGTTTTACTTCCGTCTTGACGTAAGGGATGGGGTAGGGCAGGGTGAGGTAATCGACCCAGGGGGCGGGCACCGCCCCGCCAAACAACGCACGGGTCAACTCCGTAGCTACGCGGTATCCGGTCACAAGATGGTCGGCCAGCTCCTCTTCAGAGAGCTTAGCCGGTCGCCGTTGCCGGAACCTTCGCTCCTGAAATATATGGACGGAAGGAATCCCGTATTTATGGGCCGCATAACTGATCCGGGCAAAGTTGGTGCTGAAGTGCAGTTTGTCCTTTTCCGTAGCCCTTTCGAAGATTTCCAGCACCAGCCTCCGTAAGGCCAGCGCTCGCTCGGTATCCGCATATACTTCGTTGGCCGCAATCTTGTCTAGCTGGCGGTAGAAGTACTTGCGGAAGGCATCGTGGCGCTGGGTGTCGGTCATTGGCGCTAAGGTAATTGGTCTGTTGGACTTATTGGTCTATTGGTCTATTGGTATTATTGGTCTATTGGTCTGTTGGGGTGAGGAGTTCTTGCTCCGAAATGGGGGCAATAACGAAAACGAGAGGTTTCCTCAATCCTTCGGATCATCGGTCTCCCCTCGCTAAGATGGACGACCCTCCGGGTCTGAATTTCGGGCGAGGAGCTCCTGCTCCGAAGAGGCTTGGGCCTGAAATTTGAAGAACAGACAATCTAATTCGGAAACGAGAGGAACTACGGTTGATTAGCAGGCGGGGACGCAGGTGCAGAGTAAAAGATGGTGAGGCAATGGTGTTATGCTTAGAGTTCTTCCTTTTTCAATACTATCTTCAGCCCTATATTATTGAATACCTAATCAATCCTGGTAGCCCCTAAACACTAACGGCAATGAAGCCTAATATTCGTTTGTACCTTTTTATACTGATGCTTCTACCGTCAATAGTCATGGGTCAATCCGGTAATTTAGTAGAAAACGGCTCCCTTGAATTAAGCAATTCTAAAAGGAAGGGATGGATAATTCCCAAAACAATAAAGTACAATCATCCAGATATTTTTTCTGCTTTTGGTGAGAGCCCATGGCGGGTTAAAAAACTACCATATGATGGGGCGTCATATACAGGGTTGGTCGTACGGGATGACGCATCTTATGAAATGCTTGGTCAGCAACTGAAACATAAATTGATAAAAAACAGGAAGTACCTGATTTCCTTTTATCTGTGTACCTCAACAAAGATGAGAAGCATGAGCCCCCTGAGTCGTGGTCGTCAGGTTCGGTTTTCTAATCCGATAAATTTGAGGTTTAACATTGGAGACTCCTATGAATTTTCAAAGATTATTTATGAGACGGGGGAAGTGTCGAACGAAAACTGGATGGAATACAAATTTGAATTCCAACCCGAAGATGACGTTAGTCATTTTTGGATCGAATCAGCTCCATTACCTGCTTTTGATGGCCCCTACAACGGGAATGTATTCATCGATATGATTTCGATCAAAGAAATTGAATAGCTTACCAGGCTTAATCTTTCCCTGCCATATTTTTTGTCTAAAGGAGCCGAAAATGAAATTCCTCACCCTTGTATTACTGATTGTAGGTTTAATGTACTCCTGCGCCTCAGATACTACCCCCGCTACAGAGGAAGCGACTATCAGTATTGACACAGTGAAGTTGCCAAAGTTGCCACCGCCTACACCTACCAAAGCGGAGCAGATTACCGAGCTATTCACCAAACATCCGGAATTTGCTGCAGACGGCTTTGACTATCCCGTAGGAAAACTCAATGCCAAAGGCTACTACAACGCCCAAGGATTCGCAGGAACCACTCACCTGGGCGACGACTGGAACGCAATAACTGGCGGAAATTCCGATCTCGGAGACCCCATCTACGCCGTAGCCAACGGCTACGTAAACTTCGCCGAAGACCTCGCCGGTGGATGGGGAAACGTTATTCGGGTCTGGCATATGATAGCGGATCTGAAGACCGTTGAATCATTGTACGCGCACTGCGATACGATTATGGTGAGCGTCGGAGACTTCGTCACCAAAGGCCAGCAAATAGGGACCATTGGTGATGCACATGGCAGCTACCTGGCTCACCTGCATTTAGAAATCAGAGAAGATGTAGATTTACCGATTGGAGGCGGATACGCTAGTGATAAAACTGGATACCTTGATCCGACGTCGTTCATTAAAGCACATCGGTAAGACGACGACTAATAGTTTAGGACGGCTCTTCTCAAACTTCCCTTGCACCTGCGGCCGCGCCCTGATGTGTCTAAGGAAAAGGAAGGCGCGGACGCAGGTGCATGGGAGGTTGAAAAGCAAAGTTCAGGGTACGAACCCTAATCGTCAATCGGCTCTACTTCGAAGTCGGTTTCATTAACCCACGAGGTAGGAATATCCTCTCCCGCCTGTCGGCGATTGTAGAAGTCACGGACCTTACCGGAGTATTCATAGTTGTCGAAAATATCCCCGTTTCCAAGGATACGCGGATCACGTTGGGTCATCAATTCTTCCGTCATCGCCCCGATCATGGCTTGCTTACGGTCGGAATGCTCCGCGTTGTCCGCCAGGTTGTTCATACAGTACGGATCATCCGTTATGTTGTACAACTCTTCAGAGGTCCGCTTACCAAAATTTAGTTGCCAAAGATACTGTTCACCCAGATGACGACGGCCGTTAAGTAAGACCGTTTTTACGGGGCTGCCATCGGTGTTGAGGTAACCCGCTTCCGGGTTGCCTACCGGCCACCGCCCGGTTTCGTAGTTGTGGAGGTAAAGAAAGCCATCCATGATGATGCCCCGAACGGGGTAGCCTTCATCGTTTGGCCGGCCAACGTCGTGGCGCTCTTTTCCTACCAGAATATAGTCTCGATCCGGGTTTACCCTGCCGGACTGTTCAGACCCGAAAATGTCCGTTAGGCTGGTGCCAATCATCGGTTGCATCCCTGCTTGTTCTAGTGTCATACCGGCAACTTCCAGGAAGGTAGGCGCTAGATCAGCGAAACTAATGAGGTCGGTAACCGTTCGTCCGGGGTTTTTGATGCCTTTGGGCCAGCGAATGGCCAGGGGAAGATGATTGGAGTATTCATAGACCTGACCTTTAATCCGGGGGAACGGCATGCCATTATCTGCCGTGACTACGACGATGGTATTGTCGAGTTCCCCCGTCTCCTCCAGTTCGGAAAGAACCCGACCCAGATGACCATCAAAATACTCAATCTCATAGGCGTAGTCGAGCATGTCAGTACGGACGGAGTCGACGTCTGGCCAGAATAGGGGGACTTCGTCAATCTCATTGAGCTGTTTTCCTGCATACTTGCCTCCCGCGCCGTATTCGTAACGGCGGTGCGGCTCACGACTGCCGAGCCAGAAAACGAAGGGTTTATCGGCAGGCTTTGCTTGCAGGAAATCGGAGAAGTTGCCAGCGTAATCTGTTGTAGAAATCCACTGTGCTGGAGGCGTTAATTTTCGGTCGGAAAAATCAGGGCCAGTCAGTTGTCGGCGTACGCCCTCGCGGGTGCCAGGATCACCCGGCGCCCAACCTTTTCCAGTGCTTCCGGCCCAGTAGCCGTTGGCACCAAGTGCTTCAGCATAGGTGGTGAATTTTGCGGGGAACTTTGGGGAATGGTTGGCCGCCTCTTCCAGCTGCCAGGGGTTGCGCCCGGTGAGGATGATCGAACGGGAGGGCGCACATTTAGCATTGGGCGTATAGGCGTTGGCAAAAAGAATTCCTTCTTTAGCAACGCGGTCGAAGGCAGGTGTTTTTACCCAACCACAACCATAAGCTCCGAAGTGCTTCCAGGAGGCATCGTCGGCAATGACGAAGAGGATATTCGGCGGTCGCTCGGTTGTTTCCGTCTTGTCATCACCACAGGAGGTTAGGAGAAGGACGAAACCAAGTAATAAGAAATAAAGTGAAAACGATTTCATGGCTTATGGTTAATGTCTATTGGTAGTTTGGCCGATTCAACCTGCTCTTGTATCCTTTTTTTTACCTGTATACCGACTAAGATAGGTGTTTGTATCACCAATGCCTGACCCTAAATACATGGGCAGTAGTAGTTCATCATTCAATAGGCCAAAAGTCCAACAGACCAATTACCTTTGCCGCCAATGAAAAGAATCATGATCTGTGGAGCTGGCGGCCAGCTTGGCCAAAAGATAATTGGCGCTGCCCGCCAGCTGGAAGGTGTACGTATTTTTGCCTATAACCGCTCTTCTCTCGACCTGACAAAACCGGCTGATCTGCGTGCAGCCTTCGCTGAAGCTAAGCCCGATATCTGCTTCAATGCTGCTGCCTATACTGCGGTGGATCGTGCCGAAAGTGAACCCGATAAGTGCCGTGACGTCAACGTGGATGGCGCCGCCCGATTGGCCGGTGCGTGCCACCAAGCCAATGTCGGCTTTGTTCACTTTAGTACCGATTATGTCTATGATGATGGGTACAATCGCCCACTGAGAGAAGATGACCGTACCCTTGGAACCAGTATCTACGCCCGGACCAAACTGGAGGGAGAGAATGCGGTGATGAAAAACCATCCCAAGGCCTACATCATCCGTACGAGTTGGGTGTACGCTGAATACGGGGAAAATTTCGTCCGGACAATGTTGCGCCTGGGAGCCGAACGAGATCAACTTAGCATTGTCGCCGATCAGATCGGTAGCCCTACCTATGCTGCCGACCTTGCTACCGCAGCATTACAATTAGCTGCAAATGACACGCCCTCGGGCATCTACAACTTCGCTAACAGCGGCGTTTGTTCC
>JBGCFZ010000084.1:0-3924 GCA_045110355.1 Lewinella sp.
AAACCGTTCCTCCCGCCGTTCTTTCTGCTTCTTCTCTGGCTTCAGGGGCACGCGAATAGTGGCTCCGGGTCGCAAATTCGGGTAATTATGAATCCCCATGAAACTTGCTGTTTCCTTGAATTGTCCGTTGGCATATTCTACTGTCGTCCAGCGTTTGCGGGCGACGTCTTCTTCGAAGCCCCCAGCGTAACGCTTAATGTACCAATTGGCCGGCTTATCTCCCTGGTAAGCCACCTGGATAACGCCCTGTCTACTGGTGGAGTCCCGCAGGTCATAGCGATTGGCGATGGTACCGCGCGTGTGAATGGTGATCAGGTCCTGTTGCTTGGGAACGAAAAGTGTATCGCCGGCTCGCAGTACCATATTGGACGGATCATCGGGGTTTTTAGAAACCCGGTCCAGGTCAAGGACGACGTAACCCGCAGTCGTCCCCGGTCGGTAAAGCGTTGCGCCAGCGGGGAAGGCTTCCTCAGTAAGGCCACCAGATCGTCTGATGATGTCCGACAGTCGCTCATTATCTTCTAACAGGGCATAACGCCCGGGGTAACGGATTTCGCCTTCCACCACGATGTTACGGATGGGCTCGAATTCAGCCGCAGAGCGGACAACCACCTCATCAAAAGGCTGGAGTTGAAAAGGGACGCCGGCGTTGAGGTCTACGGTAGTAAGCAGCGTCTTGGTTTCGGCCCCTTGGTTGATTTGGAGGCGGAAGATTTCTACCCGGTCTTTGGCCGCATCAATACGCAGCCCTCCGGCAAGATATAGTAGGTCCTGAACGGTCAAACTTGGCGCAAAAACAAAGGTTCCTGGAGAGCGAACGGCTCCAGAAATACTCAATGTAGTCGCATCGGTGTAACGTTCTTCCGTATAAACGATGATCCGGTCAAGTGGCTGCAGGGCCAGGTCGCCGCTTTCGCGGAGATCAAACCGATCGTAAATCCGTTTTTCAAGATTATTGACCGGCGTACGGACCAATACAATTTCAGGATTGGCATTGGGTAAGGTTCCCCCCGCCAGCAGAACAGCTTCTTCCAGCGTCAGTCCTCCATCCTGAGGGAACGGAAGTACAACGGAGGTGTCCCTGATGGCTCCTTCTACCTGGACGGTAGATTGATCGATAAAAGCGCTTTCGGACAGTACCTGGAGGCGGTCACCACGGCGTAATTTAACGTCCTGTGCACCTGCGTCCCCGCCCAAAGAAACCTTCAACAAACGAGCCGTGCCATCATCATTATTACGAAACAGGAAGGCCACATCTGTCCGCGCGCCCGGCCGTAGCCGCCCGAGGGCCACCAGGGAAGCCAGGTTATCCCCGTCCCTGAACGCATAGCGCCCAGGCAGTTGGACTGCTCCGTCTATGGCTACGAAATTTTCCACAGGGTTCACAATTTGTGGTACTTCCACCTCATCCCCATCCTGTAAAACGAACCCCGGGTTGGCTTCCAAATCGACATTAATGAGATTAAGGGCACCATCCAGGTACCGCACAACACGAATGTTACTGGTCTCCGCCGTCGGCAATTTCCCTCCGGCAAAAGCGATCAGGTCCGTGATGTTCTCCTCTCCAATCAGTTCATAGCGCATCGGCCGCTCTACGCCACCGATAATACGGACCACCTTCTCGGCCGTCGGCACGAACAACGTCGCATTATTCGTCAGGAAAAGCTCAGTCTTTTGCACCGGGCTCTGGAGAAAATCATAGACGTCCAGCAAAATTTCCTCCTCACCCCGGATCAATTGAATTTTACGTACGGAACCGCGTCGCGTCGGTCCGCCAGCCGCCACTAAAGCGTTGAAGCCCGTATTTAGCGCCGACATATTATAGGTGCCATTTCGCTCCACCTCCCCAAAAATATTAATGGAAACCGTACGGGAAACCTGCATCCGAATAACCAATTGCCCCTCCCGAAAGGTATAGTAATTACGTAGCCGGTTGCCCAGTAAAGTTCGGGCCTGGCCCAGAGGAACCCCACCGAGTGGTATCCGTAGCCCGTTAGGCAATAAGACAAAACCTCTATCGTCTAGCCGGAGGATGAAGTCAGTTTGGCTAGCACCAAATATAGAAATAGCAATTTCATCTCCTGTTTTTAGCGGGTAGCTTTCGGGAGGCGAAGCATTATCAGTAGCCCGATATACCTGCAGCCCTTTATTTCGGAATACAGTATGGCCGTAGATGTCGCGATCCGGCAAGGCTTCCCCGGCTTCTTCGGTGATAACTTCGGTAATAGCTTCCTCCACGGTAGCCCCTTCGTCCACGGCCTCCTGAATTTTTTCTCCCGATTCCGCAGCCGTCTCCCGTGCCGCTTCCTCAGCAGTAATTTTTTCCGCTTCCATTTCGGCAATGATGGCTTCGATTCGCGGGCGGAGCCGTAGCAATTCTTCCGGGGTCGCGTTGTCCACATCAATGCCCTGATCCATCAATCGCATACGGAGGTCATCTTCATCGATGTCCTTATCCGCCAGGTACTGACGGAGTTCTACTTTCTGCTGTCCGGGTATCGGAGTAGTGGGTACCTGCGCCAAAGCGGGGCCGGACAGCGCAAGTAAGAGAAGAAATAGTAGGGATTGTTGTAATTTTTTCAAAATAGATAGCTGTTAAACCAATTTATACCTTAGGGAAGGGTAGTCAAATAGTTCCCTCCATTTTATGATTTCACATCAAGGAGAGAAAGGGACAGAATTAAAACCTGCGGCCTATAAGCGCCATAAAACCTCTCCATCCATCAGCGCTTCACGCGGATAAATTGCCTTGAGGTCAAACAACAGTAAGGTGTCTTTGCTGATCGCGCGGAAATCCTCAAGTGTTTTCTGCTTGAAGACATCGTGCGATACCGCTACGACTACTGCGTCGTAATCTTTACCAATTCCGTCCACCATCGTCAGGCCATATTCGTGGGCCACTTCATTGGGGTTGGCGTTGGGATCAACAAGGTGAACGTTAATGCCAAAATCCATCAGTTCGCGAACGACGTCCACTACCTTAGAATTACGGATGTCGGCAACGTTTTCCTTAAACGTAACGCCCAGCATCAGGACTTTGCTGTCCTTCGGGTTCTTTCCGACCTTCAGCAATTGCTGTACCAACTCTTTAGCGATAAAGGCAGGCATTTTGTCGTTTATCCGCCGGCCGCTGGCAATGACCAAGGGATCGTAGCCCAGTTTCACACTTTTGTGCAGCAGGTAGTAAGGGTCTACACTGATACAGTGCCCACCAACCAAGCCGGGGCGGAAAGGCAAAAAATTCCATTTGGTACCAGCTGCTTCGAGTACATCCTGTGTATCGATGCCCATTCTGCTGAAGATCATGCTCAGTTCGTTGACGAAACTGATGTTGACGTCCCGCTGGCTATTTTCAATAACCTTCGCGGCCTCAGCGACCTTGATCGTCTTGGCCTCGTAGATCCCGGCGGTAATCACATCGCCGTAGACCCCACTCACTACTTCAAGCGTCGCAGCATCGCTTCCGCTGACGATCTTCAGGATATTGGCCACGGTGTGTTCCTTATCACCCGGGTTAATTCGTTCAGGGCTGTAGCCCACGGTAAAATCTCCGAAAGTAAGCCCACTTTCCTTTTCCAGAATAGGGACACAGTCTTCTTCGGTACAACCAGGATACACCGTCGATTCATAGACGACAATGTCTCCTGCCTTCAGTGCCCGGCCGACCGTTGTACTGGCGCCGATAAGTGGCCGAAGGTTCGGGGTACGGCTCTCATCAACCGGGGTGGGTACCGCTACAATGTGGAAGGCAGCTTCACGGAGTTGGGCGGGGTCGCAGGTGAAAACAATGTTTTTATCAGCAAAGGCCGCCGACTCGAGTTCTTCGCTGGGGTCTTCCCCTCGCTTCATCATTTCTACCCTTGGCTCCGAAATGTCGAAACCGATCACCCGGAATTTTTTCGCCAGTTCGAGTGCAAGCGGCAG
>JBGCFZ010000085.1:0-7525 GCA_045110355.1 Lewinella sp.
TAAATACGATGGAAAAACAATCGTTAATTACACAACAGAACACGGTTTGCTAAACAACAGGATTGATGAAATAAAAGAAGATAAATTTGGTAACATTTATTTTTCCAGCGCCAACGCAACTTCGGAAATATCAAAGTTTAATGGAAAGGGCTTCGAAACATTGAAGGCAATCCCAAGTGAAAAGTGGAAGCTTGAACCCACAGATTTGTGGTTTAAATACTCTTATGAAAATACAGGTAAAGTATATCGTTATGATGGTAGTACTTTATTTGAATTGCATTTGCCAAATCCACCAAACCTCTCAAATCCTTTTTCTGTTTACAGTATTTACAAAGACAAAGAAGAGAATATTTGGTTTGGAACCAACCCTGTAGGAGTCTGCCGATATGATGGAAAATTATTTAAATGGATTACTGAAGAAGATGTTACAGAATTCAGAAATGAAGGTGCAAACGGAGTGCGTTCAATTACGGAAGATAAAAATGGCGACTTTTGGTTCAACACCGAATATCGTTATAGTGTTCACGATAATGTGACATTGAATAGTAACAAATTATACACAAGACACGAAAGCATTGGAGGTTTAGACGGGGAAAAGGATAGCAATTTGGATGAATATCTATCAAGTGCAATAGACGATAACGGTAATTTATGGTTTGTTACCTATCTTGATGGTGTTTGGAAATATGATGGAATGAAAATCACACATTATCCAATTCAAGAAAAATCCAAACAGATTGCTTTGTTCAGCATTTACAAAGACAATAATGGAAAGCTTTGGATTGGTACTCACGAAAACGGAGCATACAAATTCAACGGTAAAACATTTGAGAAATTTAATAAATAACGAATAAAAAAAAGAGCTACAGCTAACACTTAAAGCTCAAAGGCAGCCCGAACAAAGTGAGGCCTGACGTTGCGCTTTTGTTGGACTAACCCGCCTCCGATTGGTCTATGGGTGTTGAACCGGACCGGCCAGTCCGGAGCGTGAAGCCGGAGGGTACCGGTTGCCGCATGGAGGTCTGTAAAACATGGAGCAGGTCAAAAGCTGGGGCCAAAAACCGTTGATTTTGGCTAAAATGAGGGTGGTGGGCATAGTAAGTCCTGGCCGCGTTTGGGCAGCGAATTATTTCAAGGCGTAGTCGATCAGACAGCTTGGTGGAGCGCGTGCGTTGGGCGGTAGAAGGATACGGATGAGGCTGTCTTTGGCACCGCAATCGGGGCAGTCGGAAAGTGGTCGGCCCAGATGATTTTCCAGGAGGTCACGGACGCGTTCGGCACGGGGCTTTTTCTCCGGTATTGATTTCTGGTTGACACCGAGACTGACGCGGGCGGCAGCTAATGCACTGGTTTTGTGATAGTTGGAGAGGATTCCGTAATGTCGCATGCGCCGGAAGCCGGGCGGCAGGATGTGCAGGCAAAAGCGCCGGAGGAACTCGGGGCCGTCCAGTTTCATTGTTTTTTGGACACCCTTTTCCTGGTAGTCCTTATAGTGGAAGGATACTTTTTCAGGGCCGACACTGATAAGCCGATGATTGGAGATGGCGGTCTTGTGGGTATAGCGGCCGAGGTATTCGACTACCTGATCTGGCCCACCGAAGGGGGCTTTTGCGTAGACGACCCAGTCCTGGCGGTAACGCTTTTGCCGCCAGGAGGTGATGTCCTTCTTTTTGGTTGGGGCAGCTGGGGGAATGGCGAGTTGACCCTTTTTCCACGCGGTCATGAAAGCCTTGAGGTAAAGGGCGCGGAAGACCTTGCTCATGGCTTTGACGGGGAAGAGGAAGCCAGCTTTTGCGTGGCCTTTTTTCGGGGAGATCCAGAGGCCGTCTCCATCGAGTCCTCCGGAAGGAACGATGGCGTGGCCGAGCAGTTGTTTGAGCCGAATGAGGTTGCCGCCGTGGTTGAGGTACTGGACGGCAAAGCAGTGGCGCAGGGTATGCGGGCATACTTTTTTGGAGAGTCTGGCCCGTTGGTTGGTGGTGCGAACGATGTACTGTACGCCGCGCACGGAGATGCCGCCCGTTTTTGATTTTCGGGTGGTGCTGGTGAAGAGGTAGTCCGTTGGGTTTTCGTCGTGGAAGTAAGCGATGAGGTCTTTACGAATGGCCTCGTCGTAGGGCAGTGTCCGTTGTTTTCCGCCCTTTGCGTTGCGGATGATGAGGGTCCGATGATGACGGTCGAAGTCGTGTAATCTGATTTTTCCGACCTCTCCGGCGTGCAGCCCGAGGCCATAGATAAGACTGAGGACGAGGCGGTGTTTGGGCGACTTCGCTGCCGCGAATAGCTGACGCAACTCACTGGTGGTGAGTAGTTCACCGAGCCAATTAGGCCTTTTCGCCATGCTGTATCCTCCTCCTTTAACCAACCGCAGAATAAAAGAAGTTCAAATTTTCAATTTTGTCCAGACATGGTGTAGTACCCCGTTGTCATCATGTGTTCGGCAAGGGGGAGACTTGGGGGTATTGAATAAGCTGTCCCTTCCGAATTCGCTTTTCTAAGCTGAATCAGCAGCCCTCCGTAACGCTTACGTAAGGTCAAGACATTAAGAGTAGCCGCTATGAAAAGCGTCATCGGTCGAAATAAAATATACAAGCATGAAAGACTACTTCTTTGTTCTTCCTTATCTCTTGCTAATGCTACTACCAGCTACGCTGGTGAGCCAATCAGGAGCAACGATTGATGCCAAGTCTTACGGCTACAGTTTTACGGTGCCTGACGGGTGGATTCATCAGGACCTCCAAAATGGGAGCCACCTCTTTGGCTCCAACACCACGGCGGGGTTGATTTTAGTTTATCCGCACGCCTACGATAACAAAGAAGAGGTAAAAGCTTACGTCCAGGCGAACGGCATTGAGGAAGATGATATGTTACTCACTCCCTTAGGTCGAATAGATGATTTTTCTACTAACGGAATCGTCGGAACCTTTTCGGGCTGGGCCGAAGGTAGTGCAATAAAGGCGGCCATGATTTCTCTATTTTCTCCGCATGGCGGTGGAGTATCTATTGCTGCGATTACCTCCCCCGAAATGTTTAATGATTCGTACCTGGTTTTAGCAAAGTCAGTTGCGAACTCCGTATCCCTTTATCGCCCGGTTGAAAGCCAACTGGCCAAGGAATGGAGAAAGGGGTTAAGCAATAAGAAGCTTACCTATTTCAATACCACCAGTGATATGACCGAAAAAAGAATCCTGCTCCTGTACGAAAATGGGTGGTTCATTTACGGAGACGAATCTTCCTACAGCAGTAGTGATTACGCTTCAGACTTTTCCAGCGCAAGCAATAGTGAAAATGGGGGGCAGTGGAAAATTTTAGGAGATGACCAGGCGGTTCAGTTGCAGCTTACTTTCAATGACGGTTCCATCAGCCAGCATTCACTGCGCATGAAAGAAGGAACGGCTACTCAGGTACTGATTGATGGAGCACGGTATTTTACGGAGGATTTGTAGGAGTTAAAGGGAAATGGCCGGAATTCCCGCATTTGCCTTCGGCTGCTACATCAAGCAAGGTTGTTCTTCCTGAAAAGACGCTACGTAGTTGCGCATATATACCTAAGTCAAAGTGGTTTAGCTTCGCTGCTCCTTCGGGGTGGGAATTTATCACTTGCTATCGTAGTTGCTGACTTCGTTAAAAAGCCTCGCCGAAGCTAAGGCTTCGCCTACGTTTTTTGTCTCCTCAGTCATAAAAATCACTTCGGCAAAATTTACCTTTGTTGCTACTAAGCGGTCATCTCTGGTGACCAAGGCGACTATAACTATTTTGCCCTATGTCTCAAACCATCATCATCGGCGGCGGCGCCGCCGGCTTCTTCTCCGCCATCCAACTGGCGGCCAACCACCCCAAGGAGGACATCACCATCCTCGAGCGGGGAAAGGGGGTACTGGAGAAAGTAAGGATATCCGGAGGCGGACGCTGCAACGTCACTCACGGCTGCTGGGACCCCAGGGAACTTTCGAAATTCTACCCACGGGGAGAGAAGGAGCTACTCGGTCCCTTTAACCAGTTTGCCTGCGGAGATACGATGGGCTGGTTTGGCGACCGGGGTGTGGAGCTAAAGATTGAAGACGATGGCCGTGTATTCCCGGTATCCGATAGTTCGCAGACCATCATCGATTGCCTGTGGAATACGGCTAAGGCCCGGGGGGTCAAGGTGCTGACCAAAACCCGGGTGTCGGAGATCATTGCTCCTCTAACCCTTTCCCCCCTTACTCCTCTAACCCCTTCCTCCCTTGCTCCTTCATCCCCTTCCCCCGCACCTGCGGCCGCGCCCCAAAAATGGACCATAAAAGCGGGCGATCAAACCTTCACGGCGGACCGCCTGGTAGTGACCTCCGGCTCCAACCCCGCGGTGTGGAAGCTACTGGAAAACCTGGGCCATACGCTTGTTCCACCAGTCCCATCCCTCTTTGCTTTCGATACTAAAGATACCCGACTGCGCGACCTCTCGGGCATCTCCATGCCCTGGGCACAGCTGAATATCGCTGGCGAAAAACTCAAGGCAGAAGGCCCGTTGCTGATCACCCACCGGGGCCTTAGCGGCCCCGCCATCCTCCGGCTCTCCGCCTGGGGCGCCCGTCGGCTTGCCCCCCGAAAATATAATTTCGACCTGGTCGTCAACTGGCTGGCCATGCGCCCGGTCGACGTAGAAGAACAACTCGAAGACCTCAGGCAATCCGAAGCCAAACGGCAGATCGCCGCCCGGGCCTACCTCGACTTGCCTATCCGCCTGTGGAAATCCCTCGTTCAGGCCGCTGGTATTCCCGGCGATCAACAATGGTCTCAGCTAAGCAAACGACAACGTACCGCCTTGGTGGAACAATTGACCAATGCCCGTTTCCACATAACGGGAAAGTCAACCAATAAGGATGAGTTCACCACCGCTGGTGGCGTAGACTTGCGGGAAGTTGATTTCAAATCCTTCCGCTCTAAACTGTATCCCAGCCTCTTCCTCGCTGGCGAAGTACTTGACATCGACGCCATTACCGGCGGCTTTAACTTCCAGGCCGCCTGGACGGGTGGCTGGTTGATTGGGAATGCGAAATAGTATTAAAAAGGCGATACTTATTACGCTTTCGCGCTCCAATGACAACAACTCCGTGCTCCCTCTGTGCCTCCCTCTGCGCTGCCCTCTGTGAGAACTAACAGCTGCTTTAGCAGCCCCTAGCGCATCACTCCTAGCGCTAATGTCTCCCCCCACCCAGTCATCAAATGACTAACCTCCGCATAAGGCAACACAATCTCAATTTCCCCCGCGGCATAAGGCGCAATCTCGTAGGGAGGATAATCAAAAAGAAGGCCTTCTCGTGTAAAGGCAATGTTTTTGGTTACCGGGACTTTGTCCTCGAAGGTGCCAATATCCAATGCTTTTACTTTTTGGGTGAGTAAAGCCGCTAACTCGGCTTCCTTATCGGTCAAAAAAACGTCATTGAAGGTAATTAACCGAAGAGAATCGGTGGTAAAGGTGTGTAGTACATTATAGTAGTTGCCGTGGGCACCACCAGTGTAGGAGTAGTGGTTGGTGACCAAAGTAAGCAGGTCGCTGGTGTTCAATAATGCCGTTGTCTGGAATTGATGCGACAGCGAGTAAGCTGACCACATGTCTTCCAATTCAGTAGTGTCTACATTCTGCTTTTTGTAATTGTACAGGACTGTCCGAGAAGCAACTTTTATGGTCTGCTTAAGGTTGGAAACAGCAATCGGGGCTTCCTCACCAGCAATGACTTTTGCCAGCTCAGTGTTGATCAGCTTGTTCAGCTTTTCGTTACTGGATGTTGGAATAAGCGTGTTGACCTTGAAGACCGCCTGGGGAGAATTTCGGTAAGAGGATACGAGCAGCGCAGAGTCCGCAAATTCAAAAACTTCGAAGGGAACTGTACCCTGAACTACTGGCATGGTGACGTCGTCATCATCATCGGGCTCAACGGATACGGTATCCTGATTTTGACAGGATAAAAAAAGAAGGAAAGGAAGCAGAAACAGGTATTTCAAGGCAACTGGATTTTTGGCAAGATCGGAAATTATTTTTCCAAAATCAGTGACTAAATATTAAAAATCAGTCTACTCTAAACGGAGCTTAAGGCATTAATCGATGAGCTGGACCTGATGTATTCAACTCCTTTTAGAATGTATTATCAAGGGTTCGAATACCGCGAGATTGCCACGCACCTCCGCTTACCCATTGGTACAGTAAAGAGCCGGATCTTTGTTGCCAGGACTAAGATGAAGACGCTCATTGGCAGCCTACAGCTGGTGGGATGATTGTTAATACCGGGTTGGTGGACGCAGGCCATTGCTGCCTGATCACTGAAACCCCCAACGCTACTTACTGGTCACTGCCCCCTTAATTCGGGATACCCCCATAATCGCCATCAACCCACATCCCATCGCCAGCGTCCGGAACGGGAAGTCATCGGGGTAGGGGAGGTAGGAAGGAATACCCAAGGTTTCATCCCCTCCGCCAAAGCGCAGGAAGGCCGCCAGGAGGAAGCCGGCCAGGGCACCATAGCTGTTGGCCCTGGGGTCAAACAAGGCACAAACCAGCGCTGGGAAGAGCAAGCAATAAACAAAGTCGGAGCAAAGGAACCATAGCGCGTACACACTACTAACTTTAAAGGCAATCAGGGTGGCCGCTACGCCAACGATCCATACACAACGTTGGATAAGTTTGGCGAGCTTGGAATCAGGTAAAGCTGGGTCCACCAGTGGCCGGTACACGTTCCAGATGCCCATGCTACTGGCGGAAAGTACACTGCTGTCTACGCTAGACATCACTGCGGCGGCTACGGCTCCCAGCCCAATAACGGATACCCATGGGTTGGTGAGGTATCGGACCACCCACGGAAGGGTAGCGCTGGCGTCAATGGGCGCGCCTGCCTCTGTAGCTGTCCAATCCACCGTCGCAGAAACCATGCCGATGATGACGGGCGCCACGGCGGCCAACAAACAAACACCTCCGGCGATGATGGAAAGCCGAACCGCCGTTTTTTCATCCTTCGAGGCAAGTACGCGTTGGAAGTAGACCTGCCAGGGGATACCGCCGAAGATGAGCAACAGAGCGTAATCCCACCAGGTCCAATAGCTTCCACCCAGCGCTTCGCGGCTGGGGAAGGGGCTGGCTGCTGCGCCAAACTTCACCTGGTAGGCCTCCCAGGTAGCTGCCAATCCGCCGGTGTAATCAAGGGCAAAAGGCACGATGATGGCCAGTCCGATGAGTAAAATGGACATCTGCACCACGTCCGTCATCGCCACAGCCCATAAGCCCCCAAGGGCGGTATAGGCTACGGCAATAGTCGCGGAGAGTAAGATGGAGGTCTCCAGGTCGATGCCCAGGACGGTAGAGAAAGTCGCTCCGAGGGCGGTGAGAATGGCGGCCGTCCAGAACAATTCCCCGGTTAAGGCCGGTAAAAACAACACGGCCGTCATGCGCTTGCCGTACCGCTCCTCCAGTGGGTCAAGCATGGTACGGTAGCGCCTGCGGCGCATCGTCCGGGCAAAAAACAAGCCCCCAATGACCAATGATAGGGCATAG
>JBGCFZ010000086.1:0-16981 GCA_045110355.1 Lewinella sp.
TTTAGTCCGCAGGATTTTCGTGCCGTGGCAAGGCGCTGAAACCGGATTTTAGCCATAGCTAAATGAGGATTTCAGCAACGAAGTCACGGTGCTAAAAGGCAAGGAATAACGGTCAAGTAATTGTGAATTCATCCACTAGTACATCAAAATAGAAACTACTAAAAGTATTTGCACGGGGAGGTTTGAAGCATTGCCCCATTTTGCCCTTGAAACAAATATTGCACCTGCGGCCGCGCCCTGATAGTGAATCATAGAATTAGAGAATGACTGAATATGCCTGGTTTCTTGCGTTTATACTTGACTCGGCCACCGGAGGTGACCACGAAGCGTAGCTAAATTTTACTGAGGTAGTTTTTGTGACTCGCGAGGCAAAAACGTAGGCAACACCGTCGTGTTGACGAGGCTTTTTAACGAAGTGAGGCACAAAAGTAGCCAGCAAAAATTACCTGGGGTGGCCGAGCCTAGTATAAGCAGCGATAGCGATTCTCTCATTTACTCTTTTTTTTATTCACTAGCTCCACTCCGGCACCATCCCCAAAAACCGATAATTCTCCTTAACGAAATCAATCTCCGCTACGTAGCTCTCCCGACCGTTGGAAACCATGAGGTAAGGGACACGGAGCGGACCGTTATAAGTCGCGGCCTGGCGGAAAACTGAGGTATTGAGCGGCACCTGCGGCGCCTTACATTCGATGAGCAGGAACGGACGCATGTCGGCATCAAACACCAGAATATCCGTGCGTCGGGCCTGGGTGTTGACCGTCATGCCTCGCTCCACGGTGATCCGGTTGCGGTTGTACCGCATATCTCCGATGAGGAAATGAAGCAGCAGCTGACGCACAAATTCTTCGGGTTGCAGCACCAGCCACTTCTTTCTGATGGCACAGAAAACCATGCGCTTATTGCCCTCCTGCTTGACGTTGAGTTGTGAGCTGAAGCGGGGTAATCGTAGGTCGATGGGGTCAGGTGGGGTATTCCGTTCGGTAGGCATCGGCAAGTTGTTGTAAGCGGGGGAACAAGGCCAGGAAGGTCTGGTTGAATGTATCGTAATGATCGACCAATAATTGATCCACATTATTAAGTAATGCTGGCTGGCTGAGCCGGGGACGCAGTCGTCCGAATACGTGGGACATGCCTTCCGGCGTAGTGTAAAGGCTCAACCAATCATGGTTCAACATGCCCTCAATATAATTCTGGACCCGAACGGACATATGCTCCCGTCGGGCGTGCAGCGCCCAGTAGGTACCGACCCGAAAAGCATCGAATTCAAGCGGCCCAAACTGCGCCCAGTTTTGGCATAGGAAATGATCGAAGCAAATATCGGTGATGACGCCGGCGTACCGACCATGTTGTTGGGCGACTAGCTGATTGAGTTGCCGGACGTCCGGATCGTGGTCCGTCAGGTGATCAATGGCCCGGTGCATGGTGATGCCCCGTTGAACGCCTTCGGGAAGGTCCGCAACGGCCTTTCCTTTGACGAAGTCCCCAAGGAAGTTCCCCGCCTGAAGGTCGGTATCAAAATGGGACAGCGTCAGGTGGGCGAGGAAATTCAAGGCATGGTCCGTTTAAATAATGCCCAAGGTACTCTATTTGAGTCGGGTTAATGATCCATGTTCAGCACCCGGAATTGCACGCGCTCATTTTGACTGTCCTCCCATTCTGAACATGGCATCGGATCGCCACATTTATTAAGGGGCTGTTTTCCGCCCCAGGCCCTGGTGAGCACCCGATAAGTATTAATGAATCTGTTTTCAAGATGGTCAATAATACTGAATGCTCTATCGGAAGCGATATTCTCTAGCTCCTGTGCCATACCGTTGGTTTTAGTATGCACATTGATCTGGATACGAATATTTTCTTTCTGACGCAGAAGTTCCACGATCCGATCATCAAGCATGCGCTTATCCTGGGGCGTTAGGGCGGTTATATCTTCCTTATCCCAGCTTAGTGGAACATTATTAAAACTGGTGAGGGCACAGTCAATTTCTTCGTAACTCGTCAGGCCACCCTTGTTTACCAGCTCTTTGAACTCCACTTCCACCCAATGCGGCGAACCAAGGGTGTCATTGATCGGGTCGTAAATGATGACGATTTTTGCGGGATAAGATTTATAGCACAACACCTGGCAATCATTCGGATCGTCTGACTCGCAGCCTTCATAAGTAGTAGCCTCCCACTGGCTGTATTTTGGTGATATAACCAGTTCCAGTTCCTGGTGTGGGAAGCGTGCTGCTTCTTCCGGCGTGTAGGTAAGGTAATCCTCGAAGGTGTATACGTACTCATCCAGGGTTACCGTCCGGACGTAACACTTGTTTGGGTCAGGGTTCTTTGGTAGCTGTTGTGCTTCAGCGGATGTTTGACTACAGAAAACGATGAATAAAGCGGCTGCAATGAGGCGATAAGGGTTGCGTTTCATGTTAATAGCGGTGTGGAGATGGAGATAATAAGAATTCGTTCGTGTCTTGTGCAAACTCGAAGGGAGTATTAAAATGAATTGTTTTCCAATACTGTCCTTTTAAGTTTCTCCCACCCTTTTCCCCTTTCCCCCTTTTACAAAGCCTCCTCCCGCCGTTCAAAATACCGATAGATGTCCTCCTGTGCCCGAAAATCCCCCGCTTCACGAAACTCATTGAGTTGGCTGGCAGAGATGATGCGCGCCTTCTGGTTGTCCCGCCACTGCATGTCCATAATCCGGCGCAGCTCAAGCCGGAGAAGTTGATCTTCGATGGGGGTGATGACCTCCACCCGGCGGTGCAGGTTACGGTCCATCATATCGGCAGAGCCAATGAAGACCTTTTCCACATCACCACCACCAAAGATGTAAACACGGGCGTGTTCCAGGAATCGGTCGATGATGGAGATGATTTCGATGTTCTCTTCTGGCGTGGGGAGTAGTCGGCAAATGCCCCGGACGATCATCCGTACCTCCACGCCCGCAGCTGCTGCCTCCCTGATTTTTAGAATCATTTTCTCCTCTTCCAGACTGTTCATCTTCAGGAAGAGGTAAGCCGTTTGCCCCGCCTTGGCTCTTGCAATTTCTTCATCAATCAATTGGAGGAACCGCGTGTGCATCGTGAAGGGGGCAACGAGTAATTTCTTACAATTCGGAAGAATCAGTTTGCCACGCAGTAATTGAAAAACCTGAGCTACATCTTTTCCAATCCGGGGCCGGCAAGTCAGCAGTGCATGATCAGTGTAGAGCTTGGCTGTCTTTTCGTTGAAATTTCCGGTGCCGACGTAGGAGTAATGTATATCCTCTCCATCAGGTCCTTCCCGTAGAATGTGCAGCAATTTGGTGTGGACTTTTACTGCGGGGAAGCTGTAACGTACGTAAGCGCCGGCGGCCTCCAGTTCCTTACCCCAGTACAGGTTGCTGGCCTCGTCGAACCGGGCTTTAGCCTCCACGAAAGCTTCCACCTCCTTGCCTTTAGTCAGGGCATACAATAATTCACTGGCTACGGCGGATTTTCCCGCAACCCGGTACAACGTAATGCGGATTTTTGTTACTTCCGGATGGTCCGCTGCTTCCCGGATCAGTCTTGGTATGTAGTCGTATTTTTGGTATGGGAAGCTCAGCAGTAAGTCACTGGCGTCCATGGTTTCCATGATGCTGTCTTCATGCTCCAATCTTGGATGCGGAAGTGGAGGTAATTCTGAGTAGGCCAGATCTTCCCGCCCGGGGGGGAGGGGAAAGCCAAAGAAGTCCATGAAATTATGGTACCGTCCTCCGGGAATCATATCGTACTTGCTCAGGCTCAGGGCTTTTTTTAGCCGTTTTCTGATCCAGTCCGGCATCGTCCGGTCGTAGAGGAAACGGGTGGGTAAGCCATCTTCCCGAGCACTGAGGCGTGCCTCGATCTTGCGGTGGAGTTCTCCGTCAAATTCGTTTTCGATGTACAATTCGGCATCACGACTCAGCTTGAAACAATAGCCGAATTCAACCTTGCGGTCAATCCAGCGACTGAGGTTGGCCCGGATGATGCTGTCGAGGAAGATAACGTAGTAGCCGTCTGAATCATCGGCCGGGGAAGGGAGCAAAATAAACCGAGGAAGCTTTTTTGCGGGAATCGGTACCAGAGCAACTTCTTTGGCTTCCCGTGCGATCTCTTCATCCAGGTTAACGGCCAGGCATAGCTGACCGCTCTTTAAGAAAGGAAGCTCGGTAGTGTCTTCGTCATTCTCAGGCAGCCAATGCAGGTGCAGGTGCGGCTTAATGTCTTTGTCGAAATAGTCAGCCGCGAAGGCTGCTTGTTCTTCCGTCATCTCATCACCATGGATGAGGTGAATGTTCTCTTCCTTAAGTTCTGGCAGGATTTCCTCGCGGAAAATTTTACCAAAAATCCCCTGCTGTTCCTGCATCATTGACCGGATGGTCTTGAGCTCTTTTTTGGGCTTAAAATCAAACAGTTCCTTACGGTCTGCCTTGTCCAGTTTTTTAAATTGGCGCAGGCTGGCTACCCTTACACGGTAGAATTCATCGAGGTTGGAGCTGTAGATGGCGAGGAACTTTATCCTTTCATACAGCGGTACCAGTGGGTTGCCGGCTTCCTGCAGTACGCGCCGGTTGAAGTGGAGCCAGGAGGTGTCACGTTTAATAAGATCGTGTTTCAAAAGGAAGGGTGGTTTACGCTAAAAGTACGAAGGAGCGGGAAAGGTTCGGTTATGAAGTAGAAGTTTTAGTCGGCTCAGGTAACTTTCCTGCTGGAATAGGCTGATTTGGTGGGCGCGGCCGCAGGTTCAAAGAGGGTTGAAAAGCAAGGTTGAGGACCTGGAGGTGTTTAATCGGTTGGAAGTAGTAGATCGTTTCATAAGTCTTGCTGCTAAAACAGGGGCAATCGGAATGGGCTATCGCTTAGCGATTATCCTGAGTGATTACCCCGTACGTAGTGCGGGGTAATAGCCATCCGCCATTATAAATGGATTGCCTGCGGCAATCAACAGTAAGCCCTCAGACAATTTACCGGGGACAAAGTCCCCGGTAATCATTCAGGGAAGTCTCGATGCGACAATTACTCCAAAAATTAGTGTTCTGACTAAGGACCGCCTTATAAGTAACTGTCCGATTTGCAGCTTGATCTCGCGGCGTTATTTTTCACCATTTGAAAACCGCCGTAGCTATGGCTATGCCAGCCTTCAAATGGCTCAAATAACACCACGATATCTGCGCTTCAATCAGGACAGTTATTTATGAGGCGGTCCTAAGCATCAGAACTTATTTCCCATCCCTTATAGGAGGACTCGAAGGTGCATGTACGGTCGGATATCGAAAGCCATCACCTCTTTGCGGTCCAACTTCCGCTGCACCTGCGGCCCCGCCCCAAATAAAAATCAGCACTTACCTTAGGCCAAGAAAAAAATGAAACCAATGATCTCCACCCTACGCCAACTCTTCCAACGCGACCTCCTCCGCCTCCACGACGAAATCTCCGCCTACAAATCCGAAGCCAACCTCTGGATAACCAGCGGCGAAATCACCAACTCCGGCGGTAACCTAAGCCTTCACCTGGTGGGCAACCTCAATACCTTCATCTGCGGAGAATTGGGCAACTCAGGGTACGTCCGTGACCGGCCAGCAGAGTTCAACGACAAAAATATCCCCCGGGCAACAATGCTTCAGCAAATCCTGGATACCCGGGCGCTGGTCGACCAGACCCTGGCGAACCTCTCGCCAGAAGACCTGGAGGAGATGTACTCCCTGGAGCTTCGTTCGGAAAAGATGACCACCGGTTTCTTCCTTATGCACTTGCTGGCGCATCTGTCTTACCACCTGGGGCAGGTGAACTACCACCGTCGGATGTTAGATGTACCGCCTCTTAATTAGCTGGCTACGGACTTACTGGTTGGACGCCTACCTGCAAGTCGACTTGTCGACTTTTCGGGGCGCGCGTCGGGCCGGTCGTTCAATTCGCCGTAGAAGTATACCTTAACCCTTCTCTCGAGGAGAAGGGAGTAGTAGTCCTGCCAGATAAAAGGTCAACGTCAAACTAAAACGTCACCTCTTCCCCCTGGAAGAATAATTTGGGCACCTTCTCTCCTGCAATGTTTTCCATCAACAGGTTGTTAATTGCCATCTCGAAGGCAAAGGGTATGTCGTCAGGAGATTCTGCAAGGCCGAGGTAAAAGCCTCCCGCAAAGCTAATGGCCATTTTATCAGGAATCTCTTTGGTCATGCCGACGGCGTATATGTCATGTGCGGAAATGGCTTTGGCTTGTTCCTCACTTTCGCAAGCATTCAGAACTACCGCCTTTACGTCGATCTTTTTCTTGATGAGTCGGAACATATTGGCCAGCGCCGTACCGGGGACAACATTAGCATTGCCCTGCCGATCTTCCAACACGATGCCCGCCGGATGAAAATCATCAGCGGCACCCACACCATGACCCGCAAAATGTACAAAGGTGGGGCGGTCCTCCAACAACGTTTTCGTCAGGGTATCAGCCCGCGGTTCAAACTTAATTTTCAGGTTGAACTCTGGCGCACTGTCACCAAGTTGGGTATGAATCTTTACGTATTCTTTCTCCAACTGCAGTTTACCCATGCCCCGTGGGTCAGAGGCCAGAAAAAGAATACGGGGCGCGCCCTCCCGTTGCTCGCTTTCCGGAATCGGTGGCGGCGGTGTGTGCGGATTAGGTTCCTCTCCGTCATTTTCTCCAATTCCGAACCGATCGGCCATCGCCAGAATGGCCTGAGAAATATGGTTTTTTTCCCGCATGGCTGCGTCCAGTGGAATGAGGCCCATCATTTCCTGCCGCTGGCTGCTGGACAAGCGAGAGGAAGTCATGATCACCTGATTCTGAAACTGGCGGTCGGTCTGGTATTTAGGGTGCTTTTTTAATTCTTCCAGTGCTTCTTCAATGCGCGCTTCTGCGATGAGCATCATGATCTTATTGGCCATAAGGTTGGGGTTAATTTAGTTTTTTGCCTGCGTGAAAAATAGCAGGAATGCTAACGAAAGGCAAGTAGTCTTCACCATACATACCGATGTTGTTTACACCAAATTCAAAAGCTTCTTCAAAGTTTTGTTCAAGGGTGCCAAAGTTAGAATAAAAGCCTTCAGAAAAGGCAATTGCACTATCGTCTGATATTTCATCCATCATGCCGATGGCATAAATGCCCAGTTCAGAGATTTCTTTTGCTAACTGGAAGCTGTGGCAGGCGTTCAGGATTACGCCCTTAATTTTAATGGTGTTGAGTGTCGTACTTAAAGTCTTTACTACTGCGGTGTTAGGAGGTACAATTGGGTCTTTGTTCGGGGCTTCGAAAACAACCCCCTGGCCGTTGAAGCCAGGTACCGCTTCGACGCCATGACCCGCAAAATGCAGGTAAGTAGGGGTGTGCTTTTTCAGTAAGGCGCCAAATTTATTTGGTCGGATACTGGAATTGATCGGCAAAGTAAAGTCGAATTCGGCTTCCTGCAGCGTTTCCTTGATGGCAATGTACTCTGCGTCGATTTTACTGATGGGCAATCCATTAGGCTTTGCACCAATAAATAGAATTGAAGGTTTTTCAAGGATAGACGTAGCGGCCTGAACGGACTTCAACAGTCGTTCCAACTCAAACCTGACTTTCGTTTTCTCCGTCAGTGCCTCCGCCATTAATTTACTACCTTTTTGCAGATTGATTTCGGAGGAAGATAAACGCCGATCATACTGTGCCAGCAGCATGATGATCACTTCATTATCTCCAGCAACTTCATCCTTGATCAGGTTCAGAGCTTCGACGGGCTTATTTTCGGTGAGTAAACCTCGGGCTGTTTCCATCCACTTCATCTAGATGCTGTTTTCGCCTTCCTCTCCAAACAACCCTCCCAAATACCCCTCAAATAAGGCAATAGACGCCTCATTCACAAAGTAACTCATGTGGTCGCAGCCCACTGCTTCCTTCAGCCCCGTGAGGTTGGGAATGTCTTGCTGGCTTTTTACCGAAACGGCCACGTCCGTAGGGCCCTGGAAGAAAAGTAGATCAGCGGCGTCCTTCCAGTCTAACCGAGACATGATCTTTTCGAAAAACTTCATGTCCTTGTCGGTCATGTCCGGAATCAATCGGATGTCTCCATTGATGAGGAGGTAGGGGACGTCGCCCCTTCTGCCTTCCGCCTTCAGGGTGGCCAGGAATTCGGAACCGATCTTCATCTCCTTCAGGGTAGCCAGCGCAGTATTGACGAACCAGCGCAGACCAAGCAGCGGTGCTAGATAGGGACTGTAGGCCGCGCCCCTGGCGAGCGCTGTCGAGAGTAGCGGTGTCACCCACTGCGCCGCATTACCGTAAGGGCTGCCGCCGTTCGGTGTGCCAAATTGCAGCAGCTTACTGACCACCTGCTTTCCTTCGAGCATTTCGATGAAGCAACGGCTCACCAGCCCACCCATGCTGTGGCTGTAGACGTGCAGTGTTTTTCTGTGGTCGGCCCCGAGGCCTACGGCTCGGAGTTGTTTCTGCAGGTCTTCCGCCGTTTTCCGCAACTCCGTTTTCAGGTTTTCGTAGTCGTAGGTCAGGACCAGATCATACTGTTCTTCGACGAAGGAGCCGTCGGGCATCTTCGCCCGCTTCAGGATCAGCGGTGAGGTAGTGGTGTCCCCAATGATGCCGTGGACGAACAAGGCAATGGGTTTTACGGCATTGGTCACCCGGTCCTTAATAATGTTGGCATTGTCGGATACGTAGTTGACCTTCATGTCGTCTGAGATCTTCACCTGGCGGAGCTTGTTGACGTCGCCGTCCAGCCAAGGGATGTAGTCGCTGACCACTTTACGGAAGAACAGCTTAACCGATCCGCCCAAACTTCGGGTATATTCCTCGGGTACTGGTTTCGGCAGCTGCTGGATGACCATTTCGCCGCTGTCCTTGTCGGGGAATCCGATGGGGTAGTATCGGCCTGAGTCTTCGTCATAGGCCAGAATGAGGCAGCCATCTTCGGCTGCGCTTCCGGCCTTCAGGCGCAGCGGGGTGGCCTCGGTGACTGCTGCTTCATTGCTGATGCCGAAGAGCTGGACCATGTCCAGGGGCGTTTCCGCCGCAGCCATGCTGCGGCTGTTCACCAGGCTAATCGGTTCCATACAGAAGCCTTCAGTTGGGCAGGAGGGGGCAGTCCCTGCCGTCAGGGCACGGGTAGTGCTCAACGACGCATCGAGGATCATTTCGCCCATTACCAATCCTTCCGGTATTCCGGTGACCGTGATCGGAGCACCAGCCGTTTCAGCGCCGTACATCTTTACGCTGCCATCGGCAGACAGTGGCCGGTAAATGGTGATGGGGATGTCCTTCACGCCCCAACGGTCCCGCCGTTCCTTGTGTTTGAATTTCGGTACGCCCATGCCCCGCATACCTTTGCCGTCGGGTAGTTTTTCCTGCAGCTCCAACCCGTCCTGGTCGTGTTCCTTCAGGTCGATCTCCGTTTCTGAAACGACGACTTTCAGGTAGTTTGTGATTTCGGTAAGCCCCCAACTCTGGAGTTTATCGGGCAGGTTAAGGCTGATGAAGTTGTAGGTACGCTTATCGCCTTCATCGTCTTCCGTGATGGTCCGGGTGAACAGGGCTTCGTTCTGTGCGGTGAGTTGCGTCACCGGCATCGCCTCGCCCGTTACCCCGAAGGATTCGTCGAGATAGAGCATCCCGATGTACAGCGGCCCCACATAGCTGGTCTTTACCTTCACGTTCAGGCGCAATAGCGGTGGCTGCAAGTCGCCGTCTTCATCCGCCGTGTAAGAGAATACGGCGGTTCCATCGGTCGCTTTAGCTGCGGAGGGCAGGGCATCTCCGTAGGCATCAAAAAAGACTTGTTCCAGCTCGATGTTTACCACCTTGTTCAGGTCAAGAATACGCTCTTTGGGCGCCATCTTGAGGGTGTTTTCGTAGCTGGCTACCTTGGAGAGCTTCTCGACAAAGCCCATCGCCCAGCCCTCTACGGCCTTGGGGACGGACTCAAATAAGGGACGTTCCTCTCCCGGAAGCACCATGCTCACACCGTAGCCTTCGAGGTAGGTAATGTGGTAGGTGGCATCTTTGGCGTCTTCCGTCAGGAGCAGGGTATCTTTTTCCCGCTCAATCTCGTTGGTCAGTGCCCCTTTCATCACCAGCGAGAGTTTTTGCTGATCGAGGTATATGGGCATTGGTGAAGACTTACCCTCCAGGTGTACGATGGGGTAGGGTGCTTCGGCCGGGCTCATCCAGGCTTCTCCGTCGATGAAGGCCTTGCCGGCATCTACGCGGGAGACGGTGATTTCCCGTTCGGTTGTTCCATCGAGGACCATCCCTTTATCTCCGGCGGCAAGGCCGGCGAGCGCACCTCGGTTGACGTAATAGCGCATCTTGTCGTCGAAGTGCACGACGAAGGATCGATTGCGCTTAAGTTTCCCGTTGAAGAAGTGTTGGTTGAGGTCGGCGTCGCCGGTGGTTCCGGCAAATACGTCCTGCTTGCGGTATTGATTTTTGACCCGGACCCTTACCCGGTCAATCAGTTCAGCGTAGCTGCTTCCGGCCAGGTCCATGCTGTTCATCGTTTCGATCAGGTACCAGGAGAACAGGCCCCGATTTACGCCCTGCATGGGCATCTCCATGGCCAATTGTTCGGGGCGGCAGGCCGAGAGGGTGATGTGGTCACGCACTGGAGGGTGACGGTAGTCTCCTTCTTTTCGATAGGTTTCCGAGCCAAGGAAGTCCTTGAAGGAAACCGGGACGTTGTTGGGGGCAGCCGTCCGTGGAATGGCCTTCGCCATGCGGGTGATGGTGCCGGAGTGGCAGCTGTCGACGATGGCCAATACCTGCCCGGCAGCTTTGGTGTGGGTCGCCAGTAAGTAACTCAATTCCTTGTCGGCCAGGTCCCGGCCACCCGGCAGGCGGCTGTCGTGCAAGACCATCGTTTCACACTTACGGTCGGTTTCTTCGTCCCAGAATTCTCGGGGGGCGGGCATCTGAGCGCCGTGGCCGCTGAAATACAGCAGGCAAACATCGTCAGTGCCGGCTTGGGCGAAGTGGCTGAAATTTTCAATTACGCCTGCTCTGCTGGCGGCTTCGTTGAGTAAAACGACGGGTTGGAAGTCGACTTCATTGATCCGGGCATATTCGGAAAAGAAATCTTCCATGGCGGCAAGGTCCGCTTTGCAACCGGGGAGGTTACTGATGCCGTCTGGATATTCGGAGACGGCAATCATTAGGGCGTAAATGGTCATGTTCGGTGTAGCTATGGGTAAGGAAACAACAATATATAATTAAGGAAGGGACTAAAGATGAGAAAAATTGTATTACCGTGATATATGCGGAAAAAAAAGGTGAAAACCCCTACGTACGGACAGGAAGTATCAGGGCGGGGCCGCAGGTGCAAGGGAAGTTTTAAGGGCGAGTGGGCTTAGCCCCGAGTGAGTTGATTAATACCCCGGGCTTTCTCGGCGAACAGCCCACTCGCCATGGAATTCCTCCGCCTTTCTCCCTGCTTTTCATCCATTTTTTGCACCTGCGGCCGCGCCTCCTTGAAATCCTTCTACCCACTAAGTTTGTATACCTGATATGAATCTGAAGATAGCCGACACATTTAACCGGGAACTTCCCGCAGATCCGGACCGAACCAATGAACCAAGGCAGGTACACGATGCTTGTTTTTCTTTCGTGAAACCCAGAATCCCCGGGCAGCCAAAACTGGTCCATTTCGCTAAGGAAATGGTGGAGGCCATCGGCCTGACGGAGACAGACGCTACTTCAGCAGAATTTCTGAAGACTTTCTCCGGAGCAAAGGTGCTGGAAGGAACCCACCCCTACGCGATGTGCTACGGCGGCCACCAATTCGGGCACTGGGCCGGGCAACTGGGAGATGGGCGGGCCATCAACCTGGCCGAAGTTTTACACGACGACCACCGCTGGTCCCTGCAGCTTAAAGGTGCCGGGGCAACGCCGTACTCGCGTACGGCCGACGGACTGGCAGTCCTACGCTCCTCCATACGTGAGCACCTGTGTAGCGAAGCCATGTACCACCTCGGCGTACCCACCACCCGGTCCGTTTCCCTGATGCTTTCCGGAGACGAAGTGCTGCGTGACATGATGTATAACGGCAACGCTGCCTACGAAAAAGGGGCGATCGTTTGTCGGGCGGCACCCTCGTTTGTCCGCTTCGGTAATTTTCAGATTTTCGCCCACCGGGGAGACGTCGGTAGCCTCAAGCAACTGACGGATTATACCATCAAGCATTTCTTCCCGGAAATCGAACAGGGAACCAAAGCCGGCTACATTGCCTTTTTTAAGGAAGTGGCCAGTCGGACGCTTGACATGATCATCCACTGGCAACGCGTGGGCTTCGTCCACGGGGTGATGAACACCGACAACCTTTCCATCCTTGGCCTCACCATCGACTATGGCCCCTACGGATGGCTGGAAGGCTACGACGAAAACTGGACCCCCAACACCACCGACCGCAGCCACCGCCGCTACCGCTTCGGTAACCAACCCTTTATTGGCCTTTGGAACCTGGCCCAGTTGGGCAGTGCGTTGATTCCTCTGATTGAGGAAGCCGAGCCGCTACAGGCTGTTTTGGAGGACTACAAAGTCGCCTACCAGGAAAAATATTTATCGATGATGCGGCAGAAACTTGGCCTGCAAACGGGCCGGGAAACGGACGATGCAATGGTTGGCCAACTGGTAGCGGCCCTCCAACTTACCGAAGTTGACATGACCATCTTCTTCCGCAACCTGGCGGATCTTCCCTCGGAGACAACTGTCGACGAAGGAACGGCCTTTCTAGCTCCCGTCCTCGACGCCTTCTACGAACCAGCAGCACTGACCGGGGAAATATTATCAACCTGGCAGGCCTGGTTCAAGGCTTATCTCGAAAGACTCCACCAGGAAACGGCGACGGAGCAAGAACGCCGGGATGGCATGCACGCCGTTAATCCAAAATACGTTCTCCGCAACTACATGGCCCAGCTGGCCATCGACAAAGCCGATGCCGGAGATTATGCGCTGATTGATGAATTGCATCAATTACTAAAACGCCCTTACGCCGAGCAGCCGGAGGCACAGCAATGGTTTGCTAAGCGGCCGGAGTGGGCGCGGAATCGGGTGGGGTGCTCTATGTTGAGTTGTAGCTCCTAGCTCCTAGCCCCTAGTTCCTAACCCCTAACTACTCTTCCCCCCATAATCCTTACCCATCATCTCCCAAACAGTAATGAACAACGCAGCGATGGTAGGGCCAATAACGAAGCCACTCAGGCCGAAATAGGTAATCCCGCCGAGGGTAGAGATGAGGACGAGGTAGTCCGGCATCTCGGTATCCCGGCCAACCAGCAGCGGTCGGAGCAGGTTGTCCACCAGGCCAATGATGAGACTACCGACAACCAACAGCGCAATGGCCCGGCCGGTATACCCCTGTGCAAACAGAATGATGACCGTGGGGCCCCAAATGATGGCACTACCACCAACGGGCAATAAGGCCAATAAGGTCATCGCCACGCCCCATAGTAAGGCCGCAGGAATACCGAGGAGGGCAAACATGACGCCACCGATGGATCCTTGCACCACGGCCACCACTAAAGTGCCCTTGAGGGTGGCTTTACTCACCTGAGCAAAGCGTTGAAAGAGCATCCGCTCCCTTACGTTGCCCATTGGGATGGTATTAACTATTCGATCAAGCACCAGCTTGCCGTCCTTGAGGAAAAAATACAGTAGGTAGAGCATCAGCGTGAACTGCACGAACACATTAACCAGGTTGCTGCCGAAGCTAAGGGCCTGGGTGCCGATGAACTGGCTGACGGTTCCGGCAAATTCAGTCATTTTTTCCTTTACTGCTGCGGGGCTAATGCCCTGGTCGCCCAGCATATCGTAGATGCCAGGAAGCTTTCGCTGAACGTAGTCCACCAAAAAACCAGGATCAACCTCTCCTGATTGAACAGATTCATAAAGCCCTAGTCCCTGGTTCACCAAAGCGATGCTCAGGAAAATGAAAGGGATGATGACAAAGCAAAAGATCAATAAGGACGTAATGGCCGCCGCAAGCCCTTTCCGGGTGTGCCCAACCCGTTTACGAATCCAGGCGTAGAGGCCGTAGAAAATCATCGTCAGGACCACCGCCCATAAAACGGTGATTAGAAAAGGACCGATCATCCCCAGAAAAGCCAGGGTAGTGACGGCTACGAGGATAAAGAACAGGTTGCGACGTACACTCTGTAAAGTCTCGCGTTTAGAGTCTAAAGCCATGATCTAATGAATGGGTAGTGGGTAGTAAATAGTGGGTAGTAAGTAGTCTTTAGTCGGTAGAAAGTAGTGGGTAGTTCATAGTCAAACAGACAGCAGTGTTATGAACTACCCATTACCCACAAATTATCCCGGCAACTTCACCGCCTTGATCATATGACCGTCGGGGCTCTCCTTGTCGTACAAAACAATGGATCCCTGCTCAATCAAAATGTTGACCAGTGAATAAGTAGTGCCGATGGCGTAGCCTTTGTTGGCCAGGAACTGTGTGACGAACCACTTAAGGCCGACGTAGTCGGTATAGTTGAGGCTAAGCGCCTCCTCCAATTCCTTAACGATTTCTTCCTCAGTAATGACCATGTAGCCGGGGGCGGCCGTCTTGTGGTAAGATTTGACCTTGTGTTCAAGTTTGATCTTGCCCAACACCTTGGGCCCGGTTAGTTTTACCCGGTTGTCGTAGTCTGAGTGAGCAATCTCGTCCTGGTCCCGTGGGGCGTCAGATGGTGCCCGGCTGCCAGCCATGACCTCCTGGGCCTGCTGTTCGGCAGCTTCCTCCTCTTCCTCCCGAACAACCTCTACGGCAGCCTTATGAATGGCCTGCTTCTCCTTAAGGCTCAGGACAATCTCATCGATGTGCTTTTCTGCTTCGGTGATGATCCGGGTAAGCTCGGCGGAAAGTTCTTTGCCTCGCTTTAACTCACTGTGGAAAAAGGTCGCCTGATGCGCCACCTTATTCCTGATCTTAGACATGTCTTTCCAGAGTTTCTCGAAATTTTTATCTCTGAAAAACGTCTTGAAGTACTTCGTGTAATTCCCTTGCAGGTTACCCTTCAGTTCATTCAGGTCTTCTATGTTTTCTACCTGGTCCAGCATCTCCAGCACCCTTTCCGGGTCATTGAAGCCGGTAGACTGCTTATAAATGAGCAACCCGAGGTCGTCAAAGTCGGCAAACTCGATGTCACTGTTGATAAAATAGCTGAATTGGTTCGAACGGTTTCGTTGCCGGTTTTTGACCTTCTCAATCATCTTTGGCGTTGCTGTAACCTCCCACCAGTTCATCCCCACGCGCTGGAAGAAGAATTTGATGAGGTACCGACGGAGCAGGTTTTCAACGGAATTGATCTTTGGGTATAACTGGTTGGCTATTTCAGCAGATATGTCGTCCTTAAGGATCCGGATATGGGCAAACTTTAGACTTTCTCGTAAATGTTTAAGGAGGCGTTGACGATAAGGCTCGAGCGTTTCAAAATATTTTGACTCGATTCGTAAGACAAAAGCGGCTTCTACGAGGTCGGTAAGAATCTTACTGGTGTCGACCGGTAAAACGGTGAGTACCATCCCATCTTCACCTTTGATGAATGGTTGTCCGTTTTTATCCTGGGTAATAATTGGAGATTTGCCGTTCCACACCTCTTTACTGTAGCTGAGGGCGTGTACAAATGCTTCCTGGTTGTTGATGTCTGCCGGATCGATGCACAGCAGTTCAAAGGTGAAATTTCCAGACATGTTAAATTTTGATTGACCATAAGTATATGGATGGTTATTTCGGCCAAGATAGTCAAATAGTCAGGTAGTCTGGTAGTCAAATATGCAGATAGTCTGTCATACGTTGGCGGCCTTATTTTGGGGGGCTTACCTGCTCAGCAGGTAATTAACCTGCCCTGCTGCCAACCGCTTTCCCCGGTAATAGACCACAATCATCGTGCCGGTGAACCCCGCGGCCTCTACGCGTTGCTTTGCCGTTGCGGCATCGGTCGCATTGGCCAGCCCTCTGACCTGGTATTTGTTCCAGCCTCCTTCTTTGATCATTCGGACGGGGTAGGAAATACGCTTCCAACGAGCTTCTGTTAGGTCGAGGTTTCGCTTGGTAGCGATGATCTGAACGGCGTACGTTAGCTGATTGTCATTGATGGTAGATAGATCAATGGTGTTTTTATCTGCTGCAGCTTTGCGGGCGCCTGCATCGCCGAACCTGTATTCTTTTGGACGGATGGTGTCATGCGGGGCTGTTGTTCCTGCTGCCCGACTTGCTTGCTGGTAAATGGTCGGCTGGGTACGAAGGCCATTGGTCACCTCGCGACTCAGGACGCTTTCGTATTGCTTGCTAGCTTCACTTTGAGGAGGTAGGGCCGGGCGTGTTGTTGTTGCAGGTACCAAAGTACCATACGCGACCGGTGCTGGCTTAGACGAAGATGCCGGGGTAGGAATAGGGACGTAGGAAATGGGCTTAGGCCCCACGCCCTTGGCGGTCCACTGACGTTTGGGGACGATGGGTTGTGGGGTAGGGCGTTCTACCGTTTGGGTGGAGGGTAAGGTCGCTCCTTTGGCTACCGTTACTTCCCGGTCATAAACATTCACTTTACGGGCAGCGGCAACGGGGCTTGGCGTAGCCCGCTGTGGCTGCTTATTCGCAGTAGAGGACGGAATCAGCGTTGGCTGACTGGTCGCTACTGTCGGAGACGCTCCACCAAGCAATTTGTAATAACTACTGAAGGCCTTCAGTATGGCATTAGCAAGCTTTTGCTGCCCCAGGCCACTCAGCAAATAGGTCTCTTCCTTGGTGTTGCTCATGAATCCGGTTTCCACCAGGACACTGGGCATCGTCGTTTCCTTCAGGACCACAAAGCCAGCTTGTTTTACCCCTCGGCTTTTCCGTCCGGCATCAGCGAATTCGTTTTCCACCAACTCCGCGAACAAAATACTGCGTTCCAGAAAGGCATGCTGAAACATACTCATCATGATGTGGCCCTGGTCGCTGTTGGGGTCGTAGCCGTAGTTTTCCTGTACGTTGTCCTCCAGTAAGATGGA
>JBGCFZ010000087.1:0-3409 GCA_045110355.1 Lewinella sp.
GTTTAGTCCGCAGGATTTTCGTGCCGTGGCAAGGCGCTGAAACCGGATTTTAGCCATAGCTAAATGAGGATTTCAGCAACGAAGTCACGGTGCTAAAAGGCAAGGAATAACGGTCAAGTAATTGTGAATTCATCCACTAGCAGGCTGTTGGGGGAGTTTACAAAAAGTAATCTCGTGCCATAGCCATCACCCCTTGTTTCAGCGCCAAAAGGTCAACGCCAACGGCCAGTATCGTCGCCCCTGCTGCGGTATACTGTGCTGTCATTTCTGACGAGAAACAAAGAATGCCTCCCGCTTTTCCGGTGGCTTTTATCCGGGCAAGGGAAGCTTTGATGGTGGCTACTACTTCTGGATGCCCGCCATCGCCGTAGTACCCCATAGAGGCCGCAAGGTCGGCCGGTCCAATAAACAGTCCATCTACGCCTTCGACTGCTGCGATGGCTTCAATGTTTTCTAAAGCTGCTACGGTTTCGATTTGTACGATCAGGCACATCTCCCGGTTGGCATTGCGGGTGTAATCCGTAATCTCACCGAAGGCGGAAGAACGTGCAAGAGCGGAAGCAACGCCTCGTATGCCTGCTGGCGGGTACCGCATGGCACGCACCAAAGCCACTGCTTCTTCTGGCGTATTTACCATCGGTACAATGAGGTTCTGCGCACCGGCGTCAAGGAGCCGTTTGATGTAGTCCGCGTCGTGGCCGGGTGGCCTTACCACGGCGGAGACTTTAGGGTACCCCTTCAGGACCTGCAAATGATGTACTACATCCGTCAGCTCAAAAGGAGAATGTTCGGCATCGACGACGACCCAATCAAATCCTGCACCGGCACAAATCTCAACGGCATAGGTGTTTTTTAGGGAGTTCCAAATACCGTGGGTAGGGGAGTGGAGCTTGGCTTTAAACTGGTTTTTTGGTAGCTGCATCGGGCAAATATAGGAGGGCGGGGACGCAGGTGCAAAAGTAGCGGTAGAACGCAAGGAACGTTGTACCGGTCTTTGCTTTTTTATCCGTTCCCTGCACCTGCGACCTCGCCTGCTAAATGACACAGACTAAATTAAAAGCTAATTATTCAACCAAGACTGATAATATTTCCCGTCATCAATCTTTATCGCCTCCTCTGTCACCTGCAGCGGCGCAAATGTATCGATCATCACCGCCAGTTCTTCTGTTTTGGTATGACCAATACTGCCTTCGTAAGTACCAGGGTGTGGTCCGTGCGGGATGCCGCCCGGATGCAAAGAGATGTACCCCGGCCCAATGCCGGTACGACTCATGAAATCACCATCAACATAATACAGCACCTCGTCCGAATCTATGTTGGAATGATTATAAGGTGCAGGTATTGATAGTGGATGGTAGTCGTATAAGCGGGGTACAAAAGAGCAGATGACAAAGCTCTTCGTCTCGAAAGTCTGGTGCACGGGCGGTGGCTGGTGTACCCGCCCGGTAATCGGCTCAAAATTGTGGATGGAAAAGCCGTAAGGAAAGTTGTAGCCGTCCCAGCCAACTACATCGAAGGGGTGGCTGGCATAAACCAGTGTATGCAACACCCCCTGCTTTTTGATCTTCATCGTGAATTCCCCAACTTCGTCGTGCGTTTCCAGGTTAGTAGGCAGCTTATAATCGCGTTCACAGTAGGGAGAATGCTCCAACAACTGACCAAAGTGATTCCGGTAGCGCTTTGGCGTATAAATGGGATCGGTGGATTCAGCGTAGAAGACCTTATTGTCCTCAGTATCGAATTCAATCTGGTAGATCATGCCCCGGGGAATAATGAGGTAGTCTCCGTACTCGAATGGGATATTTCCGAGGAAGGTCCGAAGGGTTCCGGTGCCGCGATGAATGAAGAGCATCTCATCCGCGTCTGCATTCTTATAAAAATAGTCGGTGAGAGACTTGCGTGGCGCAGCCACGCCCACCTGCACCGTAGCATTTACCAGTAGCGCTTTGCGGGAGTCCAGGAAATCATCCTCAGGCGGCACGTCAAAACCAATGAGCTTCCGTGATTTTATCGTCTTCGCCTCCGCAATCTTCGGAGCGACATCAACGGAGGTCACAATCTCCTTTACTTGCGTAGGGCGGTGCAAGTGATAGGTTAAAGACGACATGCCGTCAAAGCCAATGGTGCCGAACAACTGCTCGTAATAAAGATCACCGTTGGGTTTACGGAACTGTGTATGGCGTTTGGGCGGAATGGTTCCCTGGCGATGGTAGATCGGCATGACGGTGGAGGTTGAATAGTTGTCAGGGCAACAAAGATAGTGCGGGCTTTGTTTTTTAGTGTGGGTTAAATCAACCCCGCAACATACCTAAGCCCAGTATCCAACCCCAGACCATAATCCTTCATGATCGAATCTACGGAGTTGAGATAAGTCCCGGTGGCCAACTGCTTTTCGGGAGCTAACTGGATAACCTTCAGATCGTCTGGCGGATTTTCGAGAAAATCGGCACATTCGTTATAGATGGCGTGCCCACGCTCTACAATCCCGCTCAAGACAGGATCGTCGCGGTAGTAGTAACTGCCCGCCAGGTCAGTCCAGGTTTTTTCAAAACGTATGCTACGCGGCCAGGTACGCAGTACCAGGATGTTTCTGGCTCCCTGCTGGTAGGCCCAGCGTGCGGGTAGGGGGTCGCTACAGCCGCCATCTACATAGGTGTTCCCCTCAAAATTATGTCGTCCTTTAGTGAAAAACGGAATGGCGGAGGAGGCGATGATGGCGTCCATCCAGTTGTCTCGATTTGGTTTCAGGTAGGCCGCCCGACCGGTAAGCTCGTCCGTAGCGACGAAGTTTACGGGATAGCGCAGCGAGACTTTCATGGCTTTCAGTAGGTCAAAAACGATGCGTTCCTGCGCTACAGCGCCAATGATATCAATATCCATATAGCCCTGTTCGGAAAAAATACGACTGAAGGCGGTAAAGTTAGTGTCTTGCGCCAGGTGCAGCAGAGATTCCAGGCCGAAGCGGTACTGTTCACTAATGAAATAAGATACTGCAATGGAGCCACCCGATATACCAAGGTACCGGTTAAACGGACGGTAGTTAGTCATCTGAAATGCATCCATGATGCCGGTGGTGAAGGCGGATTTGAAACCACCTCCTTCTACGATTAGTGTGGTGTTTGGTTGGTCTGGCACTATAAGATTCAGTGAATTAGGAAATACTTGAATGTTGGAACGTTAATGCTTGCCACGCAGTATAAACATTATTTTGATTTTGGGTCGTTTTGATGTGGCCAATTTGATTCATGATACGGGCGCGCATCCGATACTAGTGCTTTGTCAGGTCGATTCTGTCGTATTAACTGTTGGTGAATTTTGCCTGCTGGCAAGGCGCTTGAACCGGAGTTTAGCCGTAGCTAAATGAGGATTCAAGCAACGCAGCCAGCGGGTAAAAGACGCCGCAGTTAAT
>JBGCFZ010000088.1:0-14131 GCA_045110355.1 Lewinella sp.
CGGCTCTTGAACCCATCGGATAAATGCGGAACATACAGCAGGGTATACATCGACAGCAGTACAAAGAGGATAACAAAAGCAATGATGGAACGCTGCAATAATCGGTTGACTTTGGCAAAGAGTCTCCCTTCCGTTTTCATTGTCAGGTATATGGCTCCGTGCATCATGAACAAGGAAAGGGACGTGATACCCACCAGGAAGGCATAGGGATTGAGAAAAGCAAGCCAGCTGCCGCTGTGCTCAAAGTTCTCGTTCAGGGGCATGCCCTGTAATACATTGCCCAGCACGACACCAAGCAATAGGGCCAGCAAGGCGCTGGATACACTGTAGGAAACATCCCACATTTGCCGCCACCATTTCATGGGTTCTTTGCCGCGAAACTCAATGGAAATGGCCCGGAAGATCAGGGAAAAGAGGAAGAGCATGAAGGGGACGTACATCGCCGAGAAAAGACTGGCATAGACGACCGGGAAGCCCGCGAACAGTGTACCGCCTCCGATGACTAACCAGACTTCATTGCCGTCCCAAACCGGTCCGACGGCGTTGAGCGCAATTCGCCGGCTTTCCTCCTTCCGGAAGAATAAATGCCAGGCACCGGCGCCCAGGTCGAAACCATCCAGCACTGCGTAGCCGGTAAATACTGCCCCAACAACCAGAAACCAGAGGGTTGGGTAGTCAATACCGGCAAGGGTAGAATACCCCGATGCAGCATCAGTTCCACAGGAGGTGAACAGCGTTAATAAGACGAAAAAGGAAACGATTCTTTTCATGGCGGCAACATCTTACTCAATAATCAATAAAAGGTTTTTTGGGAAAGACCGGGATTATCCTCCAACAGCTTTTGCCATCCCCTCCTGCAGCGGTCGGTCGTCAATCTTGCTCTCGTCGTAGGGGCCTTTTTTGATCTTCTTATTAAGGATGTAAAAGAAAAGGATGGCCAGCAGCAGATAAATGAGCATGAACCCGACCAGGGAAAATAGTATCTGATTAGCCGTCACTACCCGGGAAAAGGCATCGGAAGTTCGCAGATGGCCGTAAACGACCCAGGGCTGACGGCCCATCTCGGCGGCGAACCAACCAAACTGGTTGGCCATCTGGGGAAGGGCGACCGCCCAGACAAATACCCAGAGCAGCCATTTCTTATCGAAGAGCGTTCCCCGCCACCAGAAGAAGCAAGCCAGCAGTGTAAGCCCAATCAGGGCCATGCCGATGGCGACCATCAGGTGATAGAACTGAAAAACTGCGTTGACTTGCCCGGGGCGATCCTCTTCTGGGAAAGCATTGAGCCCCGGAACCGGCGCGTCGAAGTCCTGCTCCAGCAAAAAGCCGAGTCCGCCGGGAACAGCGATGCCGGTAGTCGTCTGGTTTTCCTTATCAACCCAACCCATGATGTAAAGATCTGCCGGGCCTTCGGCATCAAAATGCCCTTCCATCGCCGCCAGTTTGGCCGGCTGGTATTCAGCGACGTACTCCGCGCTGCGGTGTCCGGTAAACAACTGGCTTAAGCTAAAGACCGTTGCCACAACTAAAGCAATCTTAAAGGCTTTTTTCGACATATCAACGTACCGCCCTCTAACCAGGTAATAAGCATGGACACTCAACACCAAAAAGGCGCCGGCCAGGAAAGCACCGATCCATACATGCAGCATCCGGTCGATGCTGCTGGGGTTGAGGACCATGGCCCAGAAGTCGATAATCTCGGCCTTGGCCTGCATCCCCTCCCCCACTATTTTATAGCCTGCTGGTGTTTGTTGCCAGCTATTTGCCACCGTGATCCAAACAGCAGAAAAGGCAGAGCCGAGAAAGACCCCAACGGTAGAAATGAAGTGTACCCGTGGGCTCACCCGGTTCCAGCCAAAAAGGAGGATGCCCAGAAATCCGCTTTCCAGCGCAAAGGCAAACAGGCCTTCAGCTGCTAGGGCACTGCCAAAAATATCTCCGACGTAACGGGAGTAAGTTGCCCAGTTGGTACCGAACTCAAACTCCATAACGATGCCGGTGGCTACGCCGATGCCAAAGGTCAGGGCGAAGATCTTCGTCCAGAAACGACACATCGTTTCGTAAATTTTATTTCCGGTTTTCAGGTACAAGCCCTCCATAATCACCATGAGGAGGCCAAGACCAATACTTAGCGGAGGGTAGATGTAGTGGAAAGCAATGGTAAAGGCGAATTGGACCCTGGCAAGAATTTCTACGTCCATTGTATAGGTGATATTAGTTACAGTTAAAACATGGCGAAAAGCCCAAAGCGACACTCCCCCACCCTAATTAAAAGCAGTCTGAATTAGGGGAATTCGCTTGCTCCTTCCAACCAATTCTGCACCTGCGGCCGCGCCTCATTAGTAGATAGTAATTAGTAGGTAGTGAATAGCACCTTGAAACATACGCGGAGAGAAGCTACCGACTACTTACTATCCCCTACTCACTATTTGGCGCGGCCGCAGGTGCAAGGGAAGTTAAGGGAAGCAGGCCCACTCTCCCGAAACAAGGGAAAGCCAAATCGTAAGGATAGTGATGATTCGTTGCATAGCTTGTAATTTATGGGGTAAAACGATGCTGAGAAGGTACTATCTAAACTACCAAAAGTAGGTAACGGTGATCACATAAAGACATGCCAGACGGAAGGAAAGCATTCCTCACCGCAATCGAAAAGACTCATCTGTGCTCAACTGTTATGGCCGTTTCGCTTCCTATGTGATGGAGATCACATAAAGTGACCTTCGGGTGCTGCTAACTTGACCAAGCTTAAAGATCGATTACATGGCTACAATTCATCAAGAACTCATCATTTGCGGGGGAATCCCAGGAATAATGGTCGTTGCTCAACCCATCGAACCAATCGATATCCATTCAGGCACTAGGCGGCAGGAACATTTGCTTCCCTCTATGTATTCGATCAAGATGTTGAAGGGTAAGAACCTATGATGTCGCTCAAAAACATCGTGGTATTCCTGGCCTTGTTATTGACTACGTTCAGTTGTATAAAAGATACCGGCCACAAGGGGCCGGGAGAACAGCCTGTGGCCATCGCCAGTAGCCCTTACCTGCTGTCAGTAGAAGAAGTGGCGGCCTTATTGGAAAGTCCTTCCCCTCCCCTACTGATTGAAACCAGTGTAGCCGAGATTTTTAGCACGGGCCATATACCCGGAGCGATTAATGTCTGGCGTCCGGATTACGCTGATGATGAAAATTATCCTTTTGGAGGGATGAGGGCCTCCCGCGAAAAGATGGCGCAATTATTGGGCCATCTGGGCGCGAAAAAGGAAGCGTTGATCGTCGTTTATTGTACCAAAGGCAGTGTGGATGCCGCCCGGCTGCAATGGATCCTACGCAGCTATGGACATGATCGGGTGGTCATAATGGATGGAGGAAAGGCCGCCTGGCAACATGCCGGATATCCACTTGTCAAAGCAGTATCCACTAACCGGGTACCAACTGATTATCATTTTCCCGGGCCTGAGCGGGAGGATTGCTTCGCTTCTCTGGAGGAGGTAGTCGCAGCCATAAGGGATACCAACATAATTATCGTTGACGCCAGGGAGGATTATGAACATTTGGGCATCCCTCACCTTTCAAATGGCCGGGTCGTTCGCCATAAGGCCGGAGCTTTCGCCCCTGGCGCCATCCCCGGAGCACGCCATCTCAATTGGTCCGAAGCGGTTGATCTTCATGCGGATCATACATTTAAGTCATTGGCCGACATAAAACACAATTTTCTTCGGCAGGGCATCACCCCTGATAGAAAGATCATTGTTTATTGTCATTCAGGAGTACGTTCGGCACACACTACCTTCGTCCTTAGGCAGCTACTTGGTTTCCCAAACGTCAAAAATTATGATGGTTCCTGGATTGAATGGAGTTATGTCTTCGCATCAGATACCACGGGTCAACTACAGCACCACACCAGCCCAGATGAAGTAGAGATGATCTACCATGATCTAATGGCCGATCTTCAGCACGAAAACATTGAATAAATTACCAGCAAGTAAACGATCACATCATGGATAAGTATTGGAACGCATTTAAAGAGGGCTATACCGGCTACGCCAACTATTTGTACCACGAGGTCACCCATCCCTCCTGGAATAACTACTTCTACTGGCTGATTGCCGTTTCGCTGTTCTTCTTTATCCTCGAAGTTGTTATCCCATGGCGTAAAAAGCAACCTGTTTTCCGCAAAGATTTCTGGCTGGACGTCTTTTACATGTTCTTCAATTTCTTCCTTTTTTCCCTGATCATCTACAGCGCAGCCTCCAACGTGATCGTTAATCTGTTCAACGATGGGATCAGTTGGATTACCGGAGGGTTTAACCTCCAGGCCGTCAACCCAATGAACAGCTTTCCTATGTGGGCAGTCCTCCTGATCGGCTTTCTGGTCCGGGATTTCGTACAGTGGTGGATCCACCGGCTGCTGCATCGTTCGGATACGCTGTGGGAGTTTCACAAGGTCCACCACTCTGTAGAAGAAATGGGTTTTGCCGCTCACCTGCGTTACCACTGGATGGAGAACATAGTGTACCGAACCTTAGAGTACATTCCCCTGGCACTGCTGGGCATCGGGCTTTATGATTTCTTCATCATCCACATCTTCACCCTTGCCTGGGGGCACTACAATCATTCTAACATCAGTGTTAGTGGCTACGTCACCGGAGGCATTTTCGGTGCGCTCTTAGGTACGGTAGCGGCAAACAACTTGCTGGATATTACCCTGTTCGATGCCCCTGCTCTGCCACTAAAAATCGCCATCATTATTGGCTTTGCCGCAGCAAGCAGTGTGCTTCTGGGTAAATTGATGAAATACCTGTTCAACAGCCCTGAGATGCACATCTGGCACCACTCCTACGAACTACCTGACAGCCGGCACTTCGGTGTCAACTTTGGCCTGACCCTTGCCGTTTGGGACTACCTGTTCGGAACCGCTTATATTCCTCACGATGGGCAAGACATCCGACTGGGGTTCCCCGGGGTAGAAGAATTCCCCCATGGCTTTGCCGGCCAGGCTACTCATGGGTTTAAGGATGCCCCTAAAGAATGAACGCAAGGGATTTCCCTCCACCAATAATTCAGACAACTTAACCGGCGCAACAAGCCCACAAGATAAGATAACATGCCAGACAAAAAAGTGATCGGCCTTCATGAGCTATACGAAAAGGACCCCATCGAAGCAGACAAGCTATTGTGGGGCCGTACTAGTGACCCCGTAACCCGACGGGGATTCTTGCAGAAAGGTGCGCTCACTGCTTTATCACTAGCATTGGGCTCCAACATGGTCTTCGCCAACAACTTCCCTGCCGGCATGATTCCTGCAGGCCTGGCCCACTCGGATTTGCCCTTCTCCCTGCCAGGTAAACGGGCCGGCATGGTGGTACTCAATGATAAGCCGATCAACGCCGAAACCCCACCTCATTTATTGGATGACGAGCTGACGCCCAACGACCTTTTCTTTGTCCGAAACAACGGTATTCCGCCTGAGGCTATTGATGTTAGTAGCTGGACCCTCACGATTGAAGGAGAATCCGCCAGCCAACAAAAGAGCTATACCCTGGCGGAGCTTAAGTCTAAATTTGAAAACGTTACGTACAACCTTACCCTTGAGTGCGGAGGTAATGGTCGTAAGGAGTTCAACCCTCCGGCGAAGGGCAACCAGTGGTCTACCGGTGCCGTCGGTTGCGCTGCCTGGACTGGGGTACGATTAAAGGATGTCCTCAAAGATGTTGGCGTGAAGAGCAATGCGGTGTACGTCGCGTACTACGGTAAGGACACCCATCTTTCGGGGGAAGCCGGCAAAGTGGTCATTTCCCGCGGCGTTCCAATCAAGAAGGCAATGGAAGAAGAGAGCCTCATCGCCTGGGCCATGAATGGCAAGGATATACCGGTACTCAATGGCTACCCGTTGCGGTTGGTTTTCGGTGGCTTTCCCGCTTCGTGCTCCGGCAAATGGCTGTCGAAAATAGTTGTTCGGGATCAGGTACACGACGGCCCGAAGATGACCGGCCAGTCTTACCGGGTCCCCTGCAAACCGGTGGCCCCCGGCACCAAAGTTCCCGATGATGAAATGTGCATCATCGAACAAATGCCCGTCAAATCCCTCATCACTTTTCCAAAGACCGGGGCTATGGTAAAACGAACGGCAGGTCTTCCCATTCGGGGGAAAGCCTGGACTTCGGCGCAAAGGATCAAGACGGTGGAATGGTCCATTGATTTTGGTTCCAGTTGGAACCCCTGTACCGTCAGCGTATCGAAGAACCGCTACAGTTGGCAATCCTTCACCGCCAACGTCTCCTTTCCGGAGACCGGATACTACGAAGTCTGGGTACGAGCAACGGACATAACTTATGCCGCCCAACCGATGTTGCTGCCCGGGTGGAACCCCCGGGGTTATCTCAATAATGCCTGTCACCGAATCGCCGTAAAAGTATCCTGATCATGAGTAAACGCCCTGACGTACTCCCCCCCATGTTGGCCATACTGAATCTTGCGCTGATGGGCTTCGCGCTGATTTTTCTCTACCTCCTGTTCGGAGACAGCGTGATCCGATCCTTCCAGAACCAACCCGTTCCGATGGAAATGACTGCCTACCGGCCTGCAAATGGCGGAGGGGCTGAAGTCGACGAAGACCAAATCAAAAACGGTATCCACGTAGCCACCGGTCTCATTTACGCCGAAGGGTTCGAGATTGTACGTGGTACCTGCACCGCCTGCCATTCCGCCAAGCTGGTCACCCAGAACCGGGCGACCGAAGAAGGTTGGACAGAGATGATTCGCTGGATGCAAGCCAAGCAAGGGCTTTGGGATCTCGGTGCTAATGAGCCGATCATCCTGAACTATCTGGCCACCAATTATGCCCCGGAAGATATCGGTCGGCGGGCTGGCCTGGACGTAGAAGCCATTGAATGGTATGTGCTGGATTTAGAGGAAGAACTTAAAAAATAGTCTTTAACTATTCTCCTCTTACCTGTATGATTTTCTCAATTCGAGCCCTCCCCTTTTGCAGACGTAAACGGTTTTATACCTAAGTCAAAGTGGTTTGGGTATAGTACCTACAGGATCGGACGTTAAACATTAAAAGAAAATTATGGATGAGTAAAATATGTTCTCTTCCTTACCTGAATTATTCCTTCGATCTACATAAAGACATCTTTATGCAAAGATCTAAACGAAGGAGCTAATTCCTAAGCCTTCCCATCTGCCCCCGCAGTTTCTTGGCCCAGTCTTCCAGCGTCTTCAACGCCGCGAAGTGCTCGGGATAGTTTCTCCTAACCATCCCACGGAAGATGGCGCGAAAAACGGGGTCTGCCATATTCTCCGCATTACTCCGATCGCTTCGGTAGCCACTCCCCCGCTTTTTCGAAGCTTTGGCAAAAGCATTTCCCTTAGCCTCCGGAAACCGGTCAAAAATACCGCGGATGACTTCCTCGGTTTTCTCTACCAATTGGCTGTTGATTTCCTCATATTTTTTCTCCACCTGGGCCAGTTCCTTGCGCCGCTTATCTGCTTTCTTCCGGGCCTGTTTCCGCTTGGCTTCTTCGGCGGCGCGGGCCGCCACCAGGTTATCGGTCGAGACCATGGTATGAAGGTACCCGCCGATGTTCTGGATGTTTTTACCGGCCTTTAACTGGTTCAGGGTATAATTGATGCCGTACTGGATTTGTTCTTCGGGATACACCTTCACCCACCGGCGTACCGCAGGTTCGTCTACATAAGCAGCAACCTGGACGAACAGCCGGGAAACGACCGCATCTTCCTCGTGGCTGACCTGCGGTGCGCCCAACTCCGGCATCTTCTCATCTACCTGGGCAGCATCGTAGCGTGGGTTTCGCATAATGATGAACCGAATCTTGTGCACCTTCCGACCTTGCTTCAGTGGCTCAAATTCAAAACACAGATCGGTGTGTAAAAGCAAATGCTTCTGAGCCTTTTTTAGGATCTTTTGGTTAAAACTCCCGTAAAGCGGATAATTATCCTTCACCACCATTTTCCCCTTCGAATTCCGGTGCATCTCCTTGGCTCCGATGATCTCCTTCAGTTCCTCGAACTCGAAGGTGCGGTACCCAATCTTCTCATACTGCTTCAGGAGCTCATAGATACGAACGGAGTAGCTGCTGGGTAGGTTAAGAATATTTTTTACGTCGTAGACCGTAAAGCGGGATTTAAGCTCCAGGATATGCGGCTTCATCTTAGGGTGAAACCTCACTTCGATATAATTGGTATTCGAACCTTGTACCTGCGTGGTCGCATCCACAATAAGGTGGGTCCGTGTTTCATTCATCCCATCTTCCGTTTCCTGGAAGATGGAAACTTCCTTCTGCAACAACGTATTTGCACCATCCCGCAACAGGTCGTAAGAGGCCTTATCTTTGTCAAGCCCGAACTCTTGAATGATGTCCCTGAGGTAGATGCGGTAAGGCTTGAAATCCTCGTCGGCCATACGGACCATCGTAATCATCTTGGTGAAGACGCGTGTCTCCCACATATTGAACTTATAACGGGCTTCGACCAGGGAGTTTGACTTCCTGACCATCAGGCGAACAGTAGGTATAGATGGTGTCATTCGGTGCGAATTATATCTTGCTGCAAGATACGGTATATTTAGACCTGTGTTCCGCTATTTTGGAGGCCCTATCTAACTGTACCATATCTAGGAAAGCATACCATTATTAGGAATCACCGATCCTATTTTCAGTATAATTTGACCGACTTCCGGTATACTTCGACCGAAATACGGTATAATTTCCCCTAAAGCCGGTATAGTTAGGCTTGTAAAAAGCTGAATAACAACTAGTTGTGAAGGCCTAAAAGGATAAAAGAGTATTAAAAGGTAAAACAACAGTAGGGCAAAACCCCTACTTATGGTATAGTTGTTTTTCCTATTTAGCTTTCAAATGACCTTATGTCTTCTTAAACAAGTCTTTTCCTCGTCCTAAATCTGGTATAGTTGGCAGGAATAAAAATTGGCCGTTATCCCCTTTTCAGCCGGTTCTCGTCCTAAATCTGGTATAGTTAGTGCATTGGAACGGTTTTTAGGGTGTCAAGATGCCTATTAGCGTAGGGTTTCCATCAAATCCCCCTAAATCTGGTATAATTCAGAGAAAGAAAGGCTAATTCCCTTTCCCCCTTAGTGTTTTTAGCCCTAAATCTGGTATAGTTCTTACCTGTGAGTACATTTCTATCGTTCTAAATATATCTTCTTTAGGTCGTCAGAAGCTTAAAATACCTTGTCTTGATGCTGACGGTACCGGATCAGCAGTAAAACGTCCGTTTTGGTCCTAGAAGTGGTATAATTCCCTGAATAATCTAACTATACCACATTTTCGGAGAGGTCCACTTTATATACTGAGCGGGTGTGGCAAGCTGGATGTCCTAAATTTGATGCAATTGATTTAGTTTACTGATTTACAATCAGTTATGATTATTTTTGCGCTTTTGTTAAGCCCTAGACTTGGTATATTTCGTTGAAGGGGCTGGACTTTTTGCTCGCTTTTAGGCGATCAGGGGCTAAATTTCCTAAATATGGTACACTAACCTTGCTGTAGGGCCGGTTCTGTAGGTCTTTTACCTAGATTTGGTATAATAAGGAGTGTTCGTAGCGACTTCATCGGTACTTGTCCTACATCTGGCATACTTCCTGGGCACGCCTTATTTAAGCGACCGGGCAACGACCTCGATGATGTAGTCCTTCATCGTAGTTTCCCGTTCCAGGGCGAGGTACTTTAGTTTGAGGTGGAGCGCCTTGGGAATATCGAGGGTCAGCCGCTTGGTTCCTTCCTTTGGGTGTACCGACCTGGTGGAAAGGCCCACAGCCTCAGCCTTTCGGGGGCGTCCCCTACCCTTTCGGGGCGTCGTTGATGGGGCTGTTTGGGAGATGGCTTGCGCAGCTGCCTTTTTTGGCGCGGCCGCAGGTGCAGTAGTCGTTGAAGGAGCAGGGACCGCCTCAACCTTGGTGGCCGGTCTTTCTCTTGCCGGAGGATTGTCGGCTACCTTCTGGACGACCTCGTCCATTTTCTCTTCCGTCACTTTTACGGCGCGCTTCAAACTGGGGCGTTTCAAGTTGGCTGCCAATAAATTCTTCTTTGCCATCTTTATGTCTTTAAATCTTTATAAACTTATTCATCCTGTTTTCGGGCCAACTACTAGGCTGTTGCCAGTGCCACCAGCTCGCGGGTCAGCCGGTCAATCTCAACCTTGGCCTTTCGGTCGGAGTATTCGACCACCCCTAAACCTGATACATTTGCTTCGCCGTAGGCTACCCGGTTACCCAGTTTTACCTTAAACATACCTACCTCGTAGGTTTCAGAAAGCTGCTCTACAATATTTGCAGCCAGGGTATGGAGCGTCACGTTGCTCCGGTGCATATTGACCAGGAGCTGCGCATTGACGGGGTCGTCTCCTGCATCTTCCTTTGCCTCACGGATCTCCTGGAATTTCTCCAACAATTGTTCAGAGACCCAAACGTCGCTGCCTCCGGTGGTACTGATCGGGATGACCAGAAAATGACTGGTGTACATCGCTTTTACTGCGATTGGCGAAAGAGCCGGCGGACAGTCGATGATCAGCACATCGTATTGCTCGTACTGCGCTCTTACCTGCTTGGCAAAGCTCTTGGGGTTGGTCAGGGAGATACAGGGAATAGAAGGCTCAATGCTGTTCTCGTCCCGCCGGTCACTCCAACTGGAAGTTGCCCTGGTATTGTCAGCGTCTACCACACAGACTTTATAGCCTTGGTGAACCAGCGATACGGCCAGGTTCTGAGCAACGGTACTCTTCCCTACTCCTCCTTTATAGTTGATGCTTGAAATGATCATTGTATTTCTTTATGTCTTTGTATAATGGTGTCTTTATTTAAAGTTGTCATTGCTTCTTTGTGTAAAGATGTATGTACGTAAAGATATGAAGAAAAGTGTATATAAAGAAGTAAGGATGAAAATATAGCTTTACGTCTTTGTTTAAAGACATAAGTTCATCTTTATGCATATAATCTTTATTGCCTGACTCTTCCTTAAGAGGCTAAAGGTGAGTAAATGTACTGTTAGTCAATGTGTTGCAATGCAATTAGTGCTTTGTCAAGCCGATCTTGTAACATTAACTGCGGCGTCTTCTACCCGCTGGCTGCGTTGCTTAAATCCTCATTTAGCTACGGCTAAACTCCGGTTCAGGCGCCTTGCCAGCAGGCAAAATTCACTAGCATTTAATGCGACAAAATCAAACTTGATAGAGCACTAGTTAGTGTGCATTTGAAATGCAAGCCTGTTTTTAACCATTTTATGGGTAGGGTAGGGGAGTGTCACCTCCCCACTAACCAACACAAAGCTTCCCAGGTCCGCCCCTGTTCCAGGTGGCTTTGTGCGAGGCGGTGGATGGCTTCCGGTCCGCGTGCTTTTAGCTCCTGGTAGCTGGTGGGGTCAATAACTTTTTCGACATCGGTAGGGGAGGGGAATCGTTCGACGTTCCCCAGCCGGCCGAGGTTATTGCCCGTCAGGATGGTGCTGTTACGAATGTGTGGTGGTAGTTGGTCGATCCCAATGCCTTTTGTGCGAACGGGCTTGGGAATTTCGAAGAGGGATGCCGGAGTGGCCCGACAGTAATCGTTGCCGCCCATACGGGCAATGAGGTCAAGCTTACGGGTGTCGAGTTTGCCGTTTTCACCGAGGTAGTCTTCGTTGATGTGGGCCATAACTACCCGGGCGAGGATGAGGTTGCCGGCTCCTGGCCCTTCTCCTAAAGCGATTACGCGATCGACCTTACATTCGAACGCAACGGGAGATTCCCCGACGCGTGGCGGCCCAACTACCTCACTTTGCACCTGCGTCAGCGCCGCCTTGTCAAACTCATTAACGCCCTTATCGTATTCGGTACTGGCCAGCGACATCTGCTCCACAATGGGATAGTTGACGATGTTGATCACCACTTCCGGCACCTCAAGCACATTCTCCAGCGTATGCTTCGTTGAGCCATCCCGCACCCGCCGGGAAGGGGAGAAGACCATCATTGGCGGATTGGCGCTGAAGACGTTGAAAAAACTGAAGGGACTAAGGTTGACGTTGCCCTCCTTGTCGATCGTAGAAGCGAAGCAGACGGGGCGAGGGGCCACGGCGGTGGTCAGGTAGCCGAAGAGTTCAGCGGTGGATACTTTTTTGGGGTCTATGATCATCAAGGATGAGTTGTTGGTAATTTAAAGATGTCGAATTCGACAGGTTTATAAATGGGCTTGTCAAGCTATCACTCGTTAGGGCAGTCGCCCTTTAGGGGGAATTAGGCTTAATCTGGAAAAGCGATCTGCATGTTAGCTTTTGCTAAGGTATGACCTGGCAGACTGCTGTACTGGGCTTGGTCACCTCAGGTGGTTTTTGCTGGCCGTTTTTTGACTCTTGAGTCACAAAAATCAACTCAGCAAAATTTCACCACTGGTGATCGAGTCCAGTCTAGAATAGGCGATGACTACTCTTTCTCTACTCCCAGGATCGTTCTTAACTTGGTAAGTTCGTACCTTTATCGTCCACTTAGAGGTTCTATAACCTCAATTATACCAGCATGCCACTTCCAAGTAAATCCGTAGTCAAAATCCTTGACTCAGACATCCGGGTCGATAAAGAGACGGGCTTCATTTGTATCACGGACATCGGTAACCTAAAAGATGGGTCTGGCACGGACCATGTCAAGAACTGGCTTCGGAATGGTAGATCAATTGACTTTTTTATCGCTTGGGAGGTGGAACACAACCCCGAATTTAAAGGGGTCGAATTCGACCCCTTTAAATTTCGTGCCGGTGAGAACTCTTTTAAACTTAGTGCTTCCGATTTAGTCGTCGCAGGTGCTACGGGCATCTTTTCGCGCCGTGGCCGTACAGGGGGAACCTACTGTAATATTGATTGGACGATACACTTTGCCAACTGGTTAGACCCCTACTTCTACGTTAAAACGGTTAGTGCGCTACGAAAACAAACCGATTCCCTTCTTGGACGAGATCATTTACACCATCGATTCGCGAGGGAAATCGCCGCTGAAAATTTCAATCTCGTAGTTCACGGGATCAAACATAGCCTTCCTGAGAAAGCCGACATCATGGTCCGGCGCCACTTTGGAGCTACTGAGGCCGATATCCTAAATATCGCAATGTGGAACATGACTGCAAAAGAATGGAGGACCAAAACAGGCGTTGTTGATCCACATGTCACCATGCGTGATTACGCAACTACTGAAGAGCTCAAAGTTTTAGCAGCACTCCAGATCACCATGCGGAACCTTCAAGAGGACCAATATACTGCTGAGGAAAAGTTGATTCGGCTTTGTAATCAAGCAAATGATCTACTGATCCACTACTGCAATACGGCGGATAAAGCGATCAAGTATAACGAAGCAAAGGCGAAAAGAGGTTGGTAATAATAATGACCTTGTTCACAAACCGCGAAAACTTAGTTTACACTGTACCAGCGGGCAAAATCTCCGCCGAAACCTCACCAAAACCCACACGAATGTCTCCGGCTTCACCCCAGCCGCGCATGGTTACGGTGTCGCCATCTTCAAGGAAGCTGCGGGTACTGCCGTCGTTCATCGGGAAGGGTTGCTTACCACCCTTGGAGATCTCGAGCATGGACCCGTAGGAGCTTTCGTCTTTCCCGGAGATGGTACCAGAGGCCATCAGGTCACCAACCCGGACGTTGCAACCATTTACGGTGTGGTGGGCCAGTTGCTGGCGCATGCTCCAGTACATATAACCGAAATTGGAACGGGAGACGACCTGCTCTATACCATTTTTAGGGGTAATGCTAACCTCGAGGCTGATGTCGTAGTTGGAGGGGCCGTTGGCGGCAAGGTAGGGTAGGACGGCAGGGTCTTGTACCGGGCCTGCGGTCCGGAAGGGCTCAAGGGCTTCCAGCGTAATGATCCAGGGAGCTAGAGAGGAGGCGAAGTTTTTGCCCAGGAAAGGGCCGAGGGGAACGTACTCCCACTTCTGTATGTCTCGGGCAGACCAGTCGTTGAACAGTGCAAGGCCAAAGATGTAGTCTTCGGCGTCATCGGTGGAAACCTGTTGACCAAGCTCGGAATCTTTGCCAATGACGAAGCCCATTTCAAGTTCGAAATCGAGGCGTTTGCTGGGGCCGTAGATCGGTGTCTCGGCGGTCGGGGGCTTAGT
>JBGCFZ010000089.1:0-6870 GCA_045110355.1 Lewinella sp.
CCCAAATGGCGGTTACAAAGTTGGTAGCGGTAATTCTTCTGTTGATGCCTTGGATGGTCGATTACTGAGACTACAGTTTACCAACTTCCAGGGAGGCCCTGATGGCATCACACCTCTATTTGATGCGGTGGGAGGTGCTTTTAGAGGCGAAGACACATTGCGAATCGTCTGGCAAGTCGTATTAATCGATAACCCTGGTTGGGATGGGACCGTTTCCACGCACCAATTAAGCGGCGTGTTAGACGCAAGAGGGTACGTTGGCGACCCTACTGACGACCTATTTTTCAATAGTGACGCTGGTGGCTGTCAACCTACCTCTGAGCCTTTTGAATACGCGAATCCAGTTGTCACGGGTAGTTCTAGAATTGAGTATGCTGATGATTGTGAGGCAACACTTGTTGTCAAGTATGGCGTAAGTGGTATCCCGACAAACTGGTATGACGATGAATACCGATTGGTTGCTGGTCTGGAAGAATTCGATATTGATTTCCCCGAACCCTACTACTACGCGGGAGGTGCTACTTTCGAAACCGGAGGTTTGGCGGCTACCCCCGTTGAGCCCACTGCATCCCGTAACACGGACACCGTCACGGTTGGCGGGCAACAAGTGCTGTTCCCGAACGGTACCGGTACACTAACCTTTGTTGATGCTGAAAAGGCTGATGGTGTTCGGCCAGATGGATATGCTGGCTTCGGAGGCACTGATGAGGCCCTCAACGATGTTGTTACCGTTGGAGGAACTTACCCTCTACTAGGATTTATGGGAGGCTCTGATGACTCCCTCGTTTTCCGGATTCCACTCATTCGGGCTTGCTCAGACGCAGCGACTAGTGGTGGTGGCTTAAACCTGAATTTTGATGCAGCCAACCTGTACTTGCCGGACTTATACACGATAAATACGTACACAAACAGTAATGACTTTTGGGCGGGAAAAATTAGAGATAATGATGGAAATGACGTTCCTCCACGGAGCGTTGATTACCTCCCCTTCCTGCGTCTTGATGACAGCCCATTATTCATAGCTGGAAGCCCGATTAGCCGTGAACGCCAAATCAATAACAATGAAACGGTGACTGAAGTCGGCACTCAACCCGCTAAAATAGTATCAACCGGCTCCGTTGGTATGCCGTTCCTGACCGACGACGTTGGTGACGAGATGAATACCTATTCTCTCTGCCCAGACGCAGGGGAAACGCTAGCCGGAGGTGCACTGAGCATCGAAGTAGCTAATAGTGTAGAACTTATCGCCATTACCGGAGACGCTTCGGTCTTTACTCTTGCTTCTGCAACGGATTCTTCGCGGTTCTACGCTATTGAAATTCCGGCAGGAACTGCCCCAGATGAGTGCTTCGAAATCACCCTTACGACCAACCTCCTCTTCTGTGATGCCGGCACCGTCTGTATGACCCCAATTCTGGGATGCCCCGGAAGCCAGGTAGACATCGAGCAGCAGGTCAACGTATACAAAGAACTTATGCTTGACTGCGACCCCGCAGTCTGCTACGAGTACCGTGGTGGTTCTACAGAGGTCGATATCAGTTTCAACCTGCCGATGCAATCTGATCTTTGTTCCAGTCAGACTTACAGTGTATTGTATACTAACAACGGATCAGGTCCCTTGTCAGATCTGGTTCCAGTCATTCAAATCCCGACGGGACTTGATGTAGACGACACCAGCTACGAAATTACCTTGGTGGGTACCGGTACCGCTTCGCTGGCGCCACCCGTTCAGAACCCAGACAGTAACTCCATCTTTGGTAGTGGCTATGTGTTTGACCAGGCAGAGATTGATGCTTTCCTTGCTCCGGGCGAATTCGAAGCAGGAGACATCATCATTATTTCCTTTGATGCAGCAACCGGTTGTGACTTTGTCGATGGCTCCCCGCTTTCAGCAAGGCTTAATGGTGCAGATGCTTGTCAGGAACCGCAATACATCATGGATACTCCTTCCGATCCGATTCGGGTGGCACAGCCTGATATCCCCGCACCATTGTTTGAGTTGGACCTCCCGGAATTAATCCAGGTAAGCTGTAGTGATAATGGAACGGAACTACTCATTACCACACTCAACGTAGGTAAAGCACCTACCACCGAGCTGGAAGTGATGTTTACCGTGCCTACCGGCTTCTCCATTGCTTCTGAAAATATTGAAGTAATCTCCCCCTCCAACTTCTCCATCGATGACATCATGGAAACAGACCTCGGCGGCGGCATTACGATGTACAGCTTCACCGGTCCGGAAAGTATTGATATTGGCGGTGCCCTCTGTGTTAAACTATCGCTTAACGTCGATGATGTGGACTGTGGCATTTACACCCTGAGTGCCGGCTTCAAGCAAATGACGGCTCCTTTGACGTGCCCAACAACTGGTGAGACCTGTACGCTGGCTTCCCTGCTGACCGAAAGCTCCTTGTTCGACGTCGAAGTAGTACCATCAGTGACGATTGGTGAAAACAGTACGATCTCTGCAGACTGTGGTACCGCACCTGGTACTTTTGATGTTGCTTATGACCTTGAGATTACCGCTCCAAGTGCCGATTACAACGGTGCTGCCTCGGTAGAACTCTACCAGGATGTAAATGCAAATGGAACCTACGAAGCAGGTGCCGATATGCAACTCGGTACCACGATGATGGCAAACATCACGGTGGATAGTGGAGGAGTAAGCTCTCTTACCGGAAGCTTTGTTGGCATTGATGCCAACGATGTCTGTCCCGTCTTGATTCGTTTCATTGTTCCTGGCTGTACCTGTGGCGAGTCAATTCTTCCACTTGATGATATTAGGCCAACTTTCCTGGAAAACCTTGGTGAGTCAGTAGCACTGTGTCCGGGAGAAGAAGGAACCATTACCGGAGTTTGTGCTGATCTTGACTACTCTTTCAGCCCTTCAAGCGCTGGAACGGTAACCGATAATGGTAGCGGAACGGTAACTTACAGTCTGAATGCAGGCTTCACCGATGCAGTGCTTAACATCGGTGGTACATTTGGTATATGTCCGGTGGATATCAATATCCCGGTGACCTCTCCAGCTAACTTCGAGTTCGGTCCTTACACGGCAACTGTATGTAACGAAGGAAGCCAGCAAATCGACCTTGACATTCCCGCTACATTGCAGGAAGACTTGGATATACTGATTACCCCTTCCACGGGGCTGGATGATCCAACAAGCTTCGAGCCAACGATCACTAGTCTGGACGCAGATCAGGTCTATACGATCCAGTTTTCTCTGAATGGAGAATGTATGTTTGAAACGACGCTTACCGTTACGGTTGATGTGCAACCTACGGTGGCACTTAACGCAGCTACTGGTTGTGTGACCGGCTTTGACCTTGCCGGGGCCACTACGGTTTCACCGGCAGACTTAACCGGCGAATTTCAGACAATGGGCGATGGCACCTTTACCACCGGGGCCAGCGTGCCGGGGGTAACCTCCTACGTTCCTGGCCCTGAGGACCGGGAAGCAGGCTCCGTTTCCTTCCGACTGATTTCAGATGACCCTGAAGGACCTTGTGGTCCTGCAGTAGAACGTACAGAGTTCACCATCTTACTGGTGGACTGTGGAGCGTTCTTCTGGGACGGTTCCAACGACTAAATGTCTTCCACGCTTTCACTTTTACATTAATCGTCTTAGGCCCCGGTTCGAATAACCGGGGCCTTTTTTTGCGGCGTTTTGAGGACGGGCGTTTTCTTTTGGGCGCGGCCGCAGGTGCAGGGGAGGGGTAGGAAGAGCAATGACAGGGGCCGGGGATGCCCTTAAATCACCATGTTTGAACGCTGTGATTTTATTCTAAGGGGGTGAGCCTGCTTTTTTGGTAGTCAATGTTTAAAATCGATTTGATTTATTAAAGAAGCATTAATATAATTTATGATTATGTACTGGTTTGGCTTGATGGTAGATAGCTTTGCAGAAGCTATTGTTTTTTTAGGTAGTACTTGTTAGTAAATAAGTACTGCCTTGAGAGTTGTTCTTCTAATTATTAATGTTGATCTAATGATCTGCGTTAATGTGTTAATCTCTTATGAAAAGTAATTGTGGCGGATGAGCATGTGCTTGTCCGCCATTTTCCGTGGTGCGTCAGGCATGGCGAACGTCTAGCGGGTATTTGCCCGGCACCGGGATCCAACACGTCGATTAGATATTCAGCGGTAAAGGCATCAATTCGCGCGGCCGGGGGGCCTAAAACCGCAAACATTGGCAAACCCATCATGATAAACTTAACCACTCCATCTGTCCGAGGCAAAATGGTCCACGGTAATTCGGAACGATATTCGGTCCCTGAGCCTGTCGAAGGCTCCGTTTTCGCATTGCAATATTCTATGATGCGTTAGCCCTGATTCTTTGTGGAGGGTTGATTTTTTTACGATTGCCTTAAAATATTTGGTAAAAACCGTACGTACCTTCACCCCTCACAACGATACCATCATGATTCGTCACCTCTTCTTCCTACTTCTTTTTCCTTTCCTCCTTTCCTCCCTTACCGCCCAGGAACGCGTAGCCCCCATCATCAAGGAATACGGTGCTATTTTCGATATTCCTTCGGCCACGGTTAAGCCCGACCCAACCCAGGTCTACAAAATTGTCGTCGACGTAGTCACCGGAGCGGAGGACCCAACGGATCTATCCTTTGGCCTCAATAACGTAGCGAGAATGATCAACCTCCACGCCGTCGGCGGCGTTCCCGCTGGCAAGATCGACGTGGTGCTGGCCATGCACGGCGGCGCCACCTTCGCCACGCTGAACAACGAGGCCTACCGGGAGAAATTTGGTGTTGATAATCCCAATGCTCCACTGGTGAAAGCACTGAAGGACGCAGGCGTGAAACTGGTGGTTTGCGGACAGTCGTTGCTGGCCAGAAAAATACCGCTAGCGTCCGTATTGTCCGACATCGAAATCGGTACTTCTATGTTGACTACGGTGTCTACCTATCAGCTTAAGGGGTATGCTGTTTTTCGGTTTTAGTGCCAAAAAACAGCGCTCTTTTACGTCCAGGGCGAGTGGGCTATGCCCCGAGATTTCTCGGGGCATAGCCCACTCGCCCTGAAAGGATGAACCAATAGTTTTATGCTTGTTTCCTCTTATCGCGTAGCGACTGCCCTTTACGTTGCCTGGGACAAGGAGAAACGACACAGTCCCAGGTAAAGAAAATGTCCTTATTGTCTGACGACACTGCGCGTCGTACTGTTGGGGGAGAGTGGATAAAGAGCTTGCGATTGCTCTGATTTGTTATCCACAAGAGAAAGGTTAAATGCCCTGTATTTATTACATTTGGGGCAACTTTTGGCATCGTGGCAACTATAATGTGAAATATTCAAGTTGACCTAATAAATTTATTTTTGTTTTCATATTGAGATGTAGTCCGTTCGACCGTTTAGTGTAATTATTGTTTTCCCCTTTTATACCTTTTCTCATGATAAACCTGGACGATTTCAAGCGCTATGCTAAGCGTAATACCCTCCTGTTTATTTTCGACCTCTTTATCCTCCTGGGGATTTTGCTGTCTGTCCTACTACTATGAATGGGGATTAGTTTTCGATGAGGTCATCTCTTATGCCTTTATCGTTTTATCCACCACCGGCTTCCCGCATCAGTCCGTAACAGGTACCTGCCCGAGGCCATCGTAGTTACATCAAGCGTACCGTCTTTAGCTAAGTTCTGCCCGAGTATCCGTCGGCCCAGGCTGTCATATACGTCTACCCGGCCGCCGGCGAAGCCGGCAATCGACAACTGCCCTTCCGTGGGGTTGGGGTAGAGGGTGAGCCCACGGTCTACCTCCACGGAGACGACCTGGCTGAGAGTAGCCGTCCCATCCCGATCAACTTGGCGCAGGCGGTAGAAACTTCTTCCTGGCAGCGGGAACGGATCCCGGAAGGTATACGCCTGCTCCGTTAAACTTTCCCTTGCACCTGCGACCGCGCCCACCTCCGTAAACGTGCTGCCATGCCTGCTCCGCTCCACAACAAAGTGATCATTGTCCCTTTCCTCGAGTGTCCGCCAGAAAAGATCTACCTCTCCCTTTTCACTAAGCTGCGCCTGAAAATCAGCTAGTTCTACCGGTAAGGATTCATCGACAATGATGAAAAACCGGTACTGGTCAGTATCCTCCCGGTCATTAAAATCAATGGCGGTAAGGGTAACCAGTGTCGCATAAGTTCCTGGCATCGTCGGGGCCTCGAAAAACGTATTGCGGAAGGCCGTTTCGTTAGGGAACAGGGTGGAGGTGACCGGAGGAAATACCTCGTCGTTATTCTGATCGGTAGCTCGTACTTCCCGGAAATCAGCCGAGCCAGCGTTCTGCCATTCTAAAAACAAGGCTACCTGCTGGCCGGGAGCGACGGTAATGGTTTGCATGCCGTCCAACTGCTGGCAATCTGATACCCTTAAATCAATTCGGCAATCTCCGTCCGGGACAGCGCCGACGCCGGCTCTGGTAATGTCGACGACTACGCCCTGGGCATAGAGTAGGGGGGCATTGATCGTGATCAGCACCAGGAAAAATAGAATACGCATGGTTCTTAGATTTAGTGGGTTATTGGGAGGCCAGGGTTAAGACTGCTCGTCCGCCGAGGCAGCCGGTACGGCCTGATTCGTCAGCCGAGCGATATTTTGTAGTGGCGAGGCTTGCCCTCGCCACTACGGTTGGAGATGCTCGATTCGTTCGCTAAGCGAACGTGTCAAAACGTTTTTTGAGGTTTCATACAGACGGGGGCAAGCCCCGTCCGTACTCAAGAAAAAGTAAAGGTTTAAACTACGCTGTCTTAGTTGTTGGGATTGTCAGGCACCTTCTTCTTCCGCTTCACCGGCAAAGACAGCCCGTACCCCACCGTCCCCCGTTGCTCGGAGAAGGCGAAGCCGGCGTTGCTACTGCGTTC
>JBGCFZ010000090.1:0-13267 GCA_045110355.1 Lewinella sp.
TAGGAGCTAGGAGCTAGGAGCTAGGAGCTAGGAGCTAGGAGCTAGGAGCTAGGAGCTAGGAGCTAGGAGCTAGGAGCTAGGAGCTAGGAGCTAGGAGCTAGGAGCTAGGAATTTAAAAAATTACTATTCATTCGTGGCGTAATCGCCTGGATTTAAAATAAAAATCAATGTTCAAGCAAAGCTTGATGCTGTTCTTACTACTTGCCGCGAGCGCGCTCGCCGCCCAGGTAGAGAAAGGCAGCATCCACATTAAAAACGGCACTGTTTTGACGGTGACCAATGGCGTTCTGGAGAACGCCGACGTTGTGATCGAAAACGGCATCATCAGCCGTATTGGCAAAGGCCTGAAGACGCCCTCCGGGGCTAAGGTGGTAGACGCCACCGGGCAGTTCGTTATGCCGGGCATCATCGATGCCCACTCCCACATTGCGTTAGACGCAGTGAACGAGGCCACTCACCCAATTACTGCTGAAGTGCGGACAGGGGACGTCCTCGACCCCCTCGACGTAGGTATTTACCGGGCACTTGCCGGTGGCGTTACCGCCACCCACGCCATGCACGGATCTGCCAACGCCATTGGCGGACAGTGTGAGACGATCAAACTTCGTTATGGCACCTACAACCCTAGCGACCTGAAGATGGAAGGGGCCCCACGCACCATCAAATTCGCCCTGGGCGAAAATCCCATGCGCGTCCACGGCGAAGGAGGAGGACTCATGTCTCGTACCCGAATGGGCATCGAGCAAGTCTTCCGCCGCGGCTTCTCCGAAGCACAGCAATACCTCGAAGCACAGAAGGCCTACAACGTAAAGAAAGCCCTCAACCCGGCGGCCGTGCCGCCGATGTACGATCGTCGTCTGGAAGCCTTGGGGGACATCCTCAAAGGAGACATCATCATCCACTGCCACTCCTACCGGGCTGATGAGATCCTTATGCTGATGAACGTCTGTAAAGATTTTGGCATAAAAAAACTCGTATTCCAGCACGTGAACGAAGGCTTTAAAGTAGCGCCGGAACTCGCTGAGTTCGGTGCCGGCGCTTCCGTATTTGCCGATTGGTGGGCTTACAAGTTTGAGGTCTACTATTCCACGGCTTATAACGCCGCAATTCTTACTAGGAACGGCGTAGTTACCTCCATCAACTCCGATTCCGGTGACTACATCCGCCACCTCTTCCACCAGGCGGGCAAGACCCAACGCTACGGTAAGTTGACGGACAACGAAGCGCTTCGCCTCATCACCCTCAACCCGGCCATTCAGCTTGGCATTGATGCCAGAGTTGGCTCACTCGAGAAAGGGAAGGACGGCGATGTTGCCATCTTTAGCGCCCACCCGCTTTCCGTTTATGCCATTCCGCAAATGACCATCGTTGACGGAGTCGTCCGATTTGACATAAAGGAAGACAGCAACGACCAGCGTCTTGCTCCGGATCCTGAGAAAGTCGACATGATGATGCTCAATTATGACGAAGACCACCGGTGCATGGAAGGCGCGGGTGAAGCATTATTCCACAACCACTAAAACCAGCACCATGCGTTTAACAAAAAATCCAATTCTGCTGGTGCTCGTCGTCCTTTTGACGACAGCTACCAGCCTTTCTGCCCAGGTAGTGGGCAAAGCCACCAAAGGTGCTTTCCTCTTAAAGAATGCTACCATTGAGACCATCACGAAGGGCTCCGTAAAGGGCGATTTACTGATCAAAGACGGTAAAATTGCCAACATTGGCCCTAATCTCTCCGCCGCCGGAGCTAAGGAGATCGACTGCACCGGGCAGTTTATTTATCCTGGCTTTATTGATGGAGGCACCAACCTCGGCCTGGTCGAAGTAAGCTCTGTTTCCCTCACTCAGGATGCCCGCGAATCAGGCGATGTGAAGCCCTTCCTGGAAGCGCTTACTGCCGTTAACCCCAGCTCCGTAGCTATTCCGGTTACCCGGGTAAGTGGCGTAACTACCGTGATCGCCATGCCCGAAGGTGGCCTTATCCCCGGTAAAGCAGCGTTGATCAATCTGGTCGGCTATTCCCCCGATGAGATGTACGCTGACTTCAAGGCGATGCGGATGAATTTCCCTTCTTCGGCGGCCCGCGGCCGCCGCGACCGCCGCTCTCCGGAAGACCGGAAGAAAGCGGAGGAGAAGACATTCAAGGAAATCACCAAGTTGTGGAAAGAGACGAAGCTCTTCGCTAAAATCAAAGCAGCTAAAGCCAAGGATGCCTCCATCGTACAGGAGTACAACCCGACACTGGAGGAAATGATTCCAGTAGTGGAAGGAAAAATGCCGCTGTTCATTGAGGTCAATCGATCCTCCGACATTCTATCGGCCCTGAAGTGGATCAAGAAGACCGGGGTGAAAGCCGTACTTACCGGTGTGTCAGAAGGTTGGCGGGTAGCAGACTCCATCGCTGCGGCGAAGATTCCGGTCATCACCGGCCCGGTGATCGGTATGCCTACCCGGCAATCAGATCGTTATGACCGGCCTTACGCCAACGCGGGCCTCATGTCCAAAGCAGGTGTTACCGTTGCCATTCGCTCCAACGATACGGAGAACGTACGAGACCTACCTTTCCATGCCGGCTTTGCCGCAGCATATGGTATGGGACGTGAAGAAGCCCTGAAGGCCATCACGATCGTGCCTGCTCAGATCATGGGCCTCGGTGATCGCCTCGGTTCGCTGGAAGTCGGAAAGGACGCCAACCTGTTCATCTGTGATGGTGACCCAATGGAAACCAAGACGCAGATCCAGCAGGTATTCATCAGTGGATGGGAAATCCCGATGAACAGCCGACACTCGTTGCTGTATGATGAGTTTTTGGAGCGGAGCCCTGGGGTTAAGAACTAGGAGCTTGGCGCTAGAAACTAGGGAGCTAGGAGCTAGGAGCTAGATGTCTAGCTCCCTAGTTTCTAGCGCCAAGCTTCCAGGTTAAAATACGGCGGTCATCCCCGGCAGTAACGAGCGTTTCATCGTCGAGCCAAAGGAGCGTATTGACGGAGTTGACGTGGCCCCGGTCGCGGACGACTTCGCAGACTTTGAGGAGCTTCCAGGTGTTGGCGTCCCATAGCTTGACGGTTTTGTCACGGCTAGCGGTGGCCAGGTAGCGACCGTCGGGCGAAAAAGCCAGGTCGTTAATGGTGGAGTTGTGGGCATCCAGCGGAGACGGAAGGTTTTTGGAGAAAGCCAGGTCAAAAAAACGTAACCGGGCATCCCTGCCTCCAGAGACGAGACGTGGATAACCGAAATCTGGCTGAAACGCAAGGCAGAATACTGAAGGATCATTAGCCCGGTGGCTGCCCATCAACTCAAAAGTACTTTGGTGGAAAGTGTAAATTTTACCGTCACTGGCGCCAACAGCCAGTAGGTCGTGTTCGAGATAGCGCGCGATACACCGCAACGAATTCGTACTAACCGGTAAACTCTCCACTGTTCGTCCGGTTTGGGCATTCCAGCGGGTGAGTACGCCGTCTCCACCGGCAGTGAATACCTCCTCCCCTACTCTTAACACAGCAAAAACGCCTCTGGTGTGCTGGGCCACGTGGCGGTTGCGCTCCGGTTCATCCGGATAGAGCCAATGTACACCGCCGTCAAGTGCACCGGCAACGAGCCCTCCTCCTTCAAGGGTATCAAAACTTAGTAACTTACCACCCTCAACGTTGGCAACAGCCCGACCAAAGTTCACGTCATCTTTGTGCCAGTGTACGAGCAGACCATCAGCTGCCGCCGAGTAAAAGCCATCCGGAGCTGGTCTCAGGGCATAAATGGCGGCATTATGGCCAGTACGTTCTTCTGTTCGGGTCAACATACAAAACGAACATATCAGGCAGGTTTCCGTTGCAACATATGTACGCTTTTCATTCCAAAACCACCATGAAACATCTTTTTGCCGCTATACTATTCTGGATGTTGGGATACGTCATCCCCAGCTTCCCCGTTTTTCTGCAGTACGCCATTGCTACTGTTGTAGTTCTATTCCTCAGCACTGCTTTGTTTTACTTGGTTGACACTCGTGTTTATGCACGCATGCTGCATGAACAGGGGGAAGGAGACATACCAGATCATTTGCTTTAGTTGGCCAACTTCATTGAGCCTCGGATACTGCACTCAATATTTCCCATAAGCCAAAGTTCTCCCCTACCATCACCTGTTTCTATATCCCCTAAACCCTAAAGTCGGTACCTTTGGCATGCACGTTGACATCTCAAAAGATTTAGCGAGCGCGCTCTTTCCGTAAAACAACAGTTCCCGGCCTGAAACCAGCCTATTCACTACCTCCCCCCATTAAATGTCCGTAATCCTTCACGAAGACTACCAGCACCCCGGCGAATGGGGTCTTTGGCACATAACAGAAACCGAAGACTGGCTCAGGGAGAACGTGCACCTTTTCCCCGAGGAACAGGAAGCAATGGCCCTGATTAAAGGAGAAGGCCGTAGAAAGGAATTCCTGGCCGCACGGATCCTGTTACATTATATGAGTGGAAGAAGCACCAGAGGTGAACTTTACAAAGACGACGCTGGCAAACCCCACTTACGGGATTCTGTCTTCCACGTTTCCATTAGTCATACCGTCAACTACGCCGCAGCAATTGCCCATCCAAACCCCTGTGGTGTCGACGTACAAAGAATCGTCCCGCGTATTCGCCGCATGGCGAATAAGTTTATCGGCCCGGGAGAACGACTCCAGTTGACGCCAGAACATGAACTGCTTCAGCTGCACCTGATCTGGTCGGCAAAGGAAGCCATGTACAAAGCCTTTGGCCGACGCCAACTGGACTTCAAAGAGCATCTGGTTGTCGACCTCGGGGCGTTCACCAAGGAAAAGACTACGGGAAGTGCCTTCTTGAAAAAGGGAGACATTAAAATGTTGTTCGACCTTAATTTTCGAATATTCGACGAATTTGTTCTTGTCGGTTGTATTGAAACCCCTGCGCGATAACCCTCCGAAGGTGGTAACATCTACCCCGTTGCCTCCCCTTGCTTTTGCAAGACGCCAATGGCAAGACGCACGCCTAATTCAGGACAACCTCCGTATGGGGATCCACCCTACATGCCGTACCTTGCACCTGCGTCCCCGCCCCGCCTTCAACCAAATTATGCAACGTAGCCTTCCAATTTCCCGTCTTGACAAGCAGAAAAAAGACCTGCTCACGCTTTCACGTGAGGGGCTAGTACTATTAGTCACGATACTTTTAGAGGGAAATACCGTTGAACCCTATCAGTTGGAAAACATGCTAAACCTGGCTTCCCGGGAGGTTTCCTCCATTGGTAAATGGAGCAGGGGTTCCGTCCAGCCACTTATCAACAAGCTGGAAAAAAGCGGATTCATCCAAGATACTTATCGTTCGGTTACGGTGGCGCTACCTTGGCGAACACCTTTGTTCTTTGCTGCCGACAATCTCCGCCCTGAAGAGTTAAAAGCACTCATTAAGGTCATCAATAACACCAAACGTTTTCCAGACGACGGCAGCCAAAACAACTCCTGGCACATTCGTTACGAAGATATTCACACCAGGATTCTGCATAAAATACTACTCGATCGAGCGCACGATTTTCGCCGCCTTTATGCTCTCCTGACAAACCCCCGCCGTTATTTCGAGCAAATCCAGGAGAAAGTCCTCAAAGAGATTGATCGGCTGATCGCAACGCTCGATCAAAACTTTTGGGCCAGCCGGGACGGTTATTTCCAGTGGCTGCATTTCAACAATCAGCAGTACAACTATACCGACTGGGACATACACACGCCAGCACGCCTGCTTCCGCTGCTGCGGGTACTCAATAAGGGAGAAGATGAGGAAGACCTCCTCGAAGAAACCCGCTCCATCACACTATTGGGCCTGCATTATTTTCGTCATCACCGCAATGAGTTTTCCTTCGATCCCGGCATTCAGGGCGTCATCCATTTGCTCAACGGGGAAGACAGTGCTGCCGACCAGGCATTTGGCCTGCTCCCGAAAGTAGAAAACGAAGCCACAATAGTTGATGTCATCGCCCTGGCCCGGAGCCTTGGTGCCGGTCAAATAGACGAAAGGGAGCTCCTTTTCCAGTCCAACAAGTTCAGAAAAAGTGCTTATCCCAAATTAATAAATTGCTTTCTGGCTTACGTCCGGGTACGTACCGGGGAAGCACATGGCGGGGAAAAATTGCTGGAAGACCAACTGAAAAAAGGATTGTCTCACCCACTGGAATGGATGGTGGCCCTGTGGTGCATCAACTGGACCGGGCTCAAACCCCGGCAGGCCATGCTGGCCACTCTTTTCCAGGGCCTCGACGAAGACTTCGTTCATATCCCCTGGGTTAAGGCCGAGATATGCCATGCGCTGACCGTCATTTTCCCGCATCACCCGGACAAGGAAAAATGGCAAAATATTCAGGAAGATTTTTTGGTCGATCAGGCGCGGACGCAGGTGCAAAAAACAGTTTTTCTGCAAAGTTTGCTCCCCGTTAAAGCGCCATGGGAATACGCACTTCGGCTACTGCGGCAAAGCAGTTTGGTTGAACCTGAAACCATTGATGAGGGCCCCGAGTTCCGAACCATCTGGGTAGTAGACTTCTCGGAGCGGGAGATCTTTTGCAAAGAACAGAAGGCTGGCGTAAGGGGCTGGACTAAGGGCCGTAAACTTAAGTGGTATGAACTGATCAGCCCTAAAAACCCAAAAGCCATGGACCCGGCCGACGCCCGAGCCATCAATGCGATCTCGACGTATGACGGACGCCGTTTATCCGGAACCTTGGTCTACAATGATGACAGCTTGTACATTGACTTTGGTCAAATGCTTTATGAAATTGCCGATCACCCCAGGGTTTACCTCGACGATAAGAAGCGCATCCCCATCGAGTTGAGCCGGGCAGAGCCAGAATTGCAAATCACCGAGACGGCCGACGGGATGCTGCTGCGGTTTGACCCACCGGTGGAAGAGCACGGCTACGTATGGCGAAAAGAAACCCCCACGCGGTACCGCATATATCACCTGAGTGAACGGCAAGGAAAGATTGCCTGGGCCATCGGCACCGGTGTAGAAGTTCCCGGGTCTGAACGGAAAACGGTGGAAAACATGGTGGAGGACCTCCGGCCAACGGTGGCCATCCAGTCCACCTTTGACCTCATCAACGATGACCTGGAACAGGTAGTGGGCAGTACCCTACCCTGCTTTCACCTCTTGCCCTTTGGCGAAGGCTACCAGGTGGCCATTTACGTTAAACCCATCCACGAAGAACCCATTTATTTCAAACCCGGAGACGGGATGCCCCGTACCGTGGTCGTTCTGGAAGAAGGACGAAAATTATTGCTTCGGGACCTCAAAGAGGAAAGCGCCGAGGTTGAAGCAGCCCTGGCTGCCTGTCCTACCCTAAAACGTATTGAGGGAAGCTTCTACGAATACATCATCGAAGATACCCAAACGGCCTTGCGTATTTTGCTCGAACTGCGTAGTCTCGTTGCTGAGCAGTTGATCACCATTGAGCACCCCAAGGGGGAGAAGTTAAAGATCGTCGCCACTGCTGGCTCCAATGAACTGGCCATCAAGGTGGGCAAAAACAGGGATTGGTTTGAGGTGGACGGTAAACTTACCGTCGACGAAGACCGGGTCCTTGATCTGGAGATGCTGCTGGAGCAGGTCCGGAATCGACAGGACAACCCATTCGTTGAACTAAAGGAAGGTGAGTTCCTTGCGCTAACTGATGAACTGCGAGACCGCATTCTGGAAATGGAAGGTCTTTTGCACCAAAAGGGTAAAAAATTCCAACTACCAACCCTGGCTGCCAGCGCCTTTGCGGAGATGGCTGACGGGCTGGAAGACCTGGAGTTTGACGATGCCTGGAACGAGAGTTTAGCCCGGATAAAGGCGGCGGATAAGATTCGTCCACGGGTACCTAAAGATTTCAAAGCGGAGCTTCGCGACTACCAGAAGGAAGGTTTTAAATGGTTAATGCGACTGGCAGAATGGGGTGTCGGCGGTTGCCTGGCTGACGACATGGGCCTGGGCAAAACCGTGCAAGCCCTGGCCATGCTCTGCGCCCGGGCAAACAAGGGGCCCGCACTCGTCATCGCACCCGCCAGCGTAACGAGGAACTGGCAGGCAGAGACGGAGCGTTTCGCCCCGGGGTTGATTCCGGTATTGATCGCCAGCAGGCAAGACGCTGCACTGTTGCCTCAGCTTGGCTCCGGCGACCTCGCCCTAGTCAGCTATGGCCTGTTGTCCTTCATCGGAGAAGCGTTGCAGGCCATTGACTGGGCCACCATCGTACTGGATGAAGCGCAGGCCATCAAAAACACGACCACCAAGCGGGCGAAGATTGTTCAAAACCTAAGCGGAGACTTCAAGTTGGCGACCACCGGTACGCCGATCGAGAATCACCTCGGTGAACTATGGAGTCTCTTCCGCTTCCTGAATCCGGGCCTGCTAAGTGGAAAAACGGCCTTCAACGAAAAATTCAACCGGCCCATCGCCCGGGATGGTGATGAGGATCGTCGGAGACAGTTGAAAAACCTCGTCAAACCCTTCATCCTCCGGCGGCGTAAAGATGAAGTACTAACCGAGTTGCCACCAAAGACGGAAATCCTACTCAGCGTAGACCTGAGCGAAGAGGAGAAGGCCCTTTACGAGGCGCTTCGCCGGCAAGCACTGAAAGACATTGCTGCTGCCGATGAGCAGCAAAAACGCTTCACGGTGCTTGCACAATTGACAAAGCTCCGGCAGGCAGCCTGCCACCCCCGCCTCGTGCGGCCGACCTCCAAAATTGGTAGTGCGAAGTTGGAGCTGGTAGGAGAAACACTGCTCGAAATTTTAGACAATGGCCACAAAGCCCTCATTTTTTCCCAGTTTGTTAAACACCTGAAAATCGTAGAGAACTGGGTCAAAGGACAGGGTATTACTTACCAGTACCTTGATGGCAGTACGCCGGGAAAAAAACGAGAAGAGGCGGTCAACGCCTTTCAGGGCGGTGAAGGAGAGGTCTTCCTAATTAGCCTGAAAGCAGGAGGTACGGGGCTTAACCTGACAGCAGCTGACTACGTCCTCCACCTCGACCCCTGGTGGAATCCTGCCGCCGAGGACCAGGCCAGCGACCGCGCCCACCGCATCGGGCAGCAACGACCGGTGACGGTGTACCGCTTTGTTAGCCAGGGCACCATTGAAGAGCAGATCATTGCCTTACACGCAGAGAAGCGGGATTTGGCGGATCAGATATTGAGTGGGACTGGGAATGCTGGGAAGCTGGGGGTTGCGGAGATCTTGGAATTGATTCGGGAGGCGTAATGCGGTTACCCAGCCTTCAGGCTGGTCCTTAATTACCTCAATAGATCAGGTGTCCCATAAGTAAACGAATGATCACGCCAATTGTCTACTAACCCTGCCTTTTCCGGATTACCCAAAATATAGTAAAACTCATTCATAAAATGTCTTTGATCTCGGATGTACCGATCATAGTAGCCCTTACTCCATAGCTTCCCTTTACGTCCCGTCGATTTGTTCACATCAAAAGCACTTCCCCCTTTGATGAACCCAATGACTTGAGCTAGATTTCGATATTCTGGAATTACACTGTACCCGTCCCAATCATCAGGACACTGCTTTGAGAAATCCAATTGAAGATGTACATGGTTCGACATGATGGAATAAGCAATCACCTCATAATACTGTTCGGAAAGTTGCCAAATTCTGTCAACCACTTTCTGGACTGCATTTGGTTCAGCGAGGGGATGCTCCTGATTCCTCCTTGTGTGAAGGAGTTTGTCCAGATAACGATAGAATTTATCGTGAATGATTTCCTTCCGCAGAGATTTATCCGGCAAACCATTGCGGTCAATCTCTGCTAATACTATCTTTCGTCGCTTAATAACACGTTCTAGCAGTTGCATTGGTACTGCATCATGTACGCTAATGGTAATGGAAAAGGTTGCGCCAATGTGCTGAAAGTGAGGTTGTCCCATTCGGGATCGCTCCGTCACGGAGTTATCTATTCTTGGCACTACGGATGGGTTATACAGCTCGAGAGCTGATGATTATTTAGAACCAGCGAGTTTGCTGGATAACCTATCAGATGGAATTTAATTTAGTGGTGGTGGTGGCTGGAGGGTTTGGGTTTAGCCATCGGGACTTATTTTGAGCTTGGGCTACAAATATATCATTTTTTGTTCCTTTATTTTAAATAAAGGAACAAAAAAACAAATCAGCCAGCCTAAAGGCTGGGTAACCGGGCCTACTTAAACCAGGAAGCATACTTCAGATAAGCCCCAGCAATCCGCTCAATAGTATCCGCCCGCTGCGCCGGGTCGAGGTCTTTAATCTTCTTGGCGGGAATGCCTGCATAAACCGAATTGGCTTCGCAGCGCATACCTGCAGGGACCACCGCTCCGGCACCGATGATGACGTTGGACTCCACCACCGCATCATCCATCACAATGGCGCCCATACCGATCAGTACCGAGTCATGAATGACACAACCGTGCACAATGGCCCGGTGGCCGATACTGACGTCGTTACCAATGGTTGTAGCCGCCCGCTCGTAGGTACAATGGATACAGGCACCATCCTGGATGTTGACACGGTTGCCGATGGTGATGGCGTTGACGTCGGCCCTAATCACGGCAGTAAACCATACGGAACAATCGTCTCCCATCGTCAATTCTCCGATTAGGGTGGCGTTTTCCGCGATGAAACAATTGTTGCCGTAAGAAGGAGTGTGACCACGAACGGGAATTAATAATGGCATAGTCAATAGATATCAAAAGTGTTGTAAAGAGAGGCTCAAACCTCTTTTCTTGTTTCTGTAAAAAATCAGCAGCCCTGTCCAACAGACCATTCTAGGCCACCTCATGCCCTCGAGCAGCCTCCAGAATAGCAAACCAATCCTGCGTTTCCATTTCCAGGGCCAGGGCCAGGCGGGTGTTGTCTAAGCGGCTGGTTTTAGTAGTTCCAACTACCGGAATAGCTCCAACGGGGTGCTTCAGTAACCAAGCCAGCAGGATGACATCCTCTCCTACATCTCCGTATTTCAGGGCGAGGGTTTTGACGACGTCCCGTAGTCGCAGGACCCCGGTCCCCTCACTCTTGAAGTATTTAGCGCCGCCAAGGGGGCTCCAGATCATGGGGCGAACATCGGCGGTAATCAGTTCGTCGAAGGTGCCGTCATAGAAACAGTCGGGGTGTAATGGGTGGCATTCGACCTGGTTGGTGACCAGTTTGGTGCAATCAGCCAACAGATTAAACTGGCTGGGGGTGAAATTACTGACGCCGAAGGCTTTGACTTTTCCATCTTGTTCGAGCCGGCTGAAGGCCTCGGCGATTTCGGACGGATCCATCAGTGGGCTAGGGCGGTGAATCAGAAAGAGGTCCAGGTAATCCGTCCGCAGGTTTTGCAGGCTGCGTTCAGCACTTTCGATGATGTATTCCCTGCTGAGGTCGTAGCTTTTAATTCGGTTCTCTGGCCGTCGGTGGGTTTCCAGCCGGATGCCGCATTTAGACACCAGTTGCATTTGGGCGCGGACGCTGGTGCCAAGTTCGCTTAAGGCTTCGCCGAAGGTGGACTCTGTGGAGTAATGACCGTAGATGTCCGCATGGTCGAAGGTCGTGATGCCAATGTCCAGGCAATGCTGGATCATGTTGGACATTTGATTGGGCGCGTAATCCGCGCCCCATTCGCCCCAGGTCATCACGCCGGCAACTATACGAGACAGGGCAGGGCCCTTGGGGGCGATGGTTACTTGATCGATGGTCATTAGTCTTTCAGTTAGGTATTAAGAGCTTGGTTACACGGTGGGCAAGGTAAGCAGAATGTCTGGTGATGAAATTGTCATAATGTAGCATTCGCCTCATCCTATGCGCCGACACCCTGCTCCTTTACCTTTCTCCCTGTACCTGCGCACCGTCGCCCAAAACGGTCCGGGAGCCATAAGGAACTATCGTAAAATTATTCCCAGCTGAAGCCGGTACTGCGATATAAAGCTCTTCGAGCTGGTAAGCACCAGACCGATTATCTTTGGCCCAGTTCAATTTTTCGCTATGAAATACCTCCACCTCGCAGTCGCCGCACTCTTCGCTCTTTGTGCCTACTGGCAACTCAACGACCCCGATTGGAACAAGTGGGTAGCAGCCTACGGCGTAGTAGTTTTCATCGCCCTGCGCACTTTCTTTGGTGGCTTGCGGCCCATTGCCCCCTTATTGCCTACGCTGGTACTGTTTGGCTGGTGGACGACCTACGTTCCAGAGTTCGCCCAATGGATCAGCGACGGTATGCCCACCATCACTGGTTCGATGAAGGCGGAGTCTCCGCACGTGGAGCTGACGCGGGAATTCTTTGGCTTACTGATCTGCTGGGGGACTTTGGCGGCGTATACCTTGAGTGCATGGCGAGCTAGTAAGCGTCAAGCCTAGGTGAATCCCTTTTTAACCTTTTCATCCCTCTTCATGAACCGCAGCCTGCTATTCCTCCTATTCTTTTGCTTCGTTCCGCCCTTAGCCAAAGCCCAGTTCAACGCCAACTGGGTAACCCACCCCTCCCTCAAAGGCAGCGAGCAAGCAGTGGTCCTCTTCCGCTCCACCTTCGACCTTGAAGTACTGCCCGACAGCTTCCCCATTGACATCACCGCCGACGCCCACTTCCGCCTTCACGTCAACGGGAAGTGGGTAGCCTGGGGGCCGCAGCTGGGAGACGTCCAGCACTGGCGATACGATCACCACGACCTACGCCCCCACCTCAAAACCGGAGAAAACACCATCGGGATAGAGGTTTTCAACTGGGGCCATTACCGTCTCTTCGGCATGGAGAGTGTGCGGACCGCGCTACTGGTACAGGGCTACGGCCCCTCCGAATTCCTGACCACCCAACGCAGCCGAAAAAACTACCAATGTGCCCTGAATCCAGGCATCCGGGGCAAGCAAATCCGCTGGCGCTACGATGATCGGGACATCATCGGTGGCCTTTATGCCAATAACCCGACCGATAGTCTGTTGGCCACCGAGCACCGCTGGAATTGGCAACAAAATGGTTTCCCCGATGGCTCCTGGTCTTACCCCTCCTTCGTAGAGTGGGGCCACTTGCGAAAAAACGGCGGTGCTTTCCTTTGGATGCTGGAACCACGAACCACCCCGCCCCAAAAACGTACCCCCCAAACCTTCAAAACCCTCCGGCAATCTCCCAAAGGCATCGGATTGCCCAAAGGCTGGCACCTTGGCCGCCAAAATGTGGAACTTCCTCCTAATGGCGAATACCGCTTTTTACTAGACATGGGCGAAGTCACCTTTGGCTTTCCAACCCTTCGATGGAGTGGCGGTAAAGA
>JBGCFZ010000091.1:0-41074 GCA_045110355.1 Lewinella sp.
GCGCCTTTGTGGAGGAAACATCCAGGATGAAATTGTATTTTTTTCGGTTTCTACCTTCATACTTCCAGCGGTCTGGGGAGTACTTATTCAGGAGCTTAGCCAGGCCAGCCAGGTCGTATTTCCTGACTTCGAAATTGTGCAAATTTTTAGCGCTGTAACTCCCCAAGTCTTTCATTCCATCCGGAAGCTTATTGATGATGGACACCTCTCTTGGCAAGTCCAGTTTTAGCCGACTGGTAACCTCTAGTTTGTAGTAGGTAGCTGGTTTTGAAGTAACCGTAGCCTTTAACCCTATTTCTTCCAGAATATTGAAAATTAAGTGATCTACAGTATTACGGTCTATAAGTCGTTGGACGTAGGCTACGCGGTATTTTTTCTCCATCAAGTCTCCTGGCAGTTCCAGCCGCTTTTCCGGGAATAATTCTTGGAAAATGTTTTCTAAAGTTTCTGGCCCGTAAGCACAAAATTCATGATTAGTGGAATAGAGGGAGTTATAAAAATCTTCAGCAAAATCGTCTTGATCCCAGCCCCGCACGAAGGAAGCTACGGAGTCCTCCTCCCATAGCTTGGCGATGTCATCCGCTGTCATCGGTTCGAACAGAAAACTCTCGGGATCAAGTGGTACATATTTGCTTGTAAGATCGATCACCGGATATTGTCCTTGAATGAACCTTACCAAGGCTTCTACCGTAAGGTGACCTCCGTATCCTTGCCAGCGGACCACGTTTTGGTCATCAATCAAAATGGTAAGTGGCCAACTGACCAGCCCTGCCTCACCGTCCCCGTAGCGGATTTGGGTTGCTCCACTAAGATCGGTGGCCAACGGGTTTTTGAAATTACTATTTTCAGTATCCTTGCGAGCAAGTTCAGTGTTGCCCCGAAATAAGTTTAGAAAGACCACTTGATCGTTGGGGAATGCGGTGCGCAAGGAGTCGAGTTGTGTCAAACAATCAAGACATGGCAGGTCCCAACTCTTGCAGAGGGTGAGGACCAGAGATTTATCCTTTAATTTGGATTTACTTACTCCGTTGAAGAGATATTCAGTTGGGGTGATTTTTGGGGCCTCGTCACCAACTTTGAGGGTGATCTGGGCGAATATGGACGGGGATAGCAGCCATAAAAGCAGCAATAGGGCAAAACGAGGCATAGACATCAAGATGTTTAGTCGCCTCTAATTTAATAGACCCGAAGAAAAAAAGCCACATACGTCGATTGATTTTGTCGAACACCATTAATTAATGGACTATCTGAAAAAGAAAAAACCAATGGCCCTGCTTATTTCCTTTGCCATACTTATGATACTAACTGATTGGTTGTGGCAATTACGCCAACTGAAACAACATCGTCAACTAAAACCTTTAGTCTTCAGGGCCAGTTTTGTCCAGCCTATTCATGAACAACCTCATTCGAATTCTGTAACCTCGATTCCATTCTGGTAATGATTTGTGCGAGGTTTAATTTTAGCAACTCCGAAGGATTAACAATGGGCATAAAAACGCCCCCACCTAGCACGCCGACTGTACGAGCGTACGATAATCCACGCATTGACCCGAGGCTAACACCAACTATTGTTGCCAAAAAATTAAACATGTCTTTACCTTCATTGGAGGTACTGAAGTCTTGCTCTACGTCAAAAGCAGAAAAGTAATGTGATGCAGAAAACTGTCCGATGGGAGGATGATCTTTAGGTTCAGCCACATTAATGGTAGCATCTATTTTGACTGCAAAACGATTATCCTCGGGCATTGTAATATCAAGGTCAAAGGACCAATTGATCGTAAAATTGGTTTGACCATCGTTGCCCTTTGGTTGTCCTATGAATAAAATATGCTCTTTCAAGCCGGTTAGTTGGTACTCCATCAGGCAGCGTCTTTAAAGGTAATTGGTCTATCGGGTGTACTGTTGTGTATCCCATGTGTAGGAGGTGGCGTCCGTTCTACAACAATTTGTTGTGGTTGAGCTACAAAAGATTTATGCAATGGCCCGTATACTCCGTGCGCATGTTGGATCACATTATCAATATCTATGTAATCTATCTTAGGTACTTTGCCTACGGCAAGAGCTAGGCTAACAAGTTTAGAGAGTCGGTGATCAAAATCACCATTTAATACTTGAGACATATACCCTTTACTGACTCCAAGTTGCTCCGCAAATTTATTTTGTGAGAGCCCTGTGACATCCAAGTGTTCTCTGATCAGCCTGAAGAGCTCCAGCTGGATTTTACCCGTCCAGAAATCTGCGTCGTGGTACCGTTCTTCTAGAGATTCAAATATCATTCTTCTTCATTTTGAGAAAGGTAAGCTCGGTAAGCTGCTTTTAGCGCCCTAAACTCACTTATCATTTGTTTCTGTTCTTTGTTTCCTTTTTTCAATTCGCCTAAAACGATAACATTACCATCAGGAGGCAGAAGAAAGAAATAGCTACGCAAGCTTTTTTTCTTCAATTCAAACTCTTGCCAATTATCATCCGCCGCAACTCCTCTAAGTGGTTTACAAGCATTAGGAGGAAGGTCATAACCAAGTGCCAAGTCTTCCAATAAAGCATCAAATTGACCTAACTCTTTTTTCTTGCCTGCTTTTAGCATTCTGTCCACAAAGTCGATATAAGGCTACTTACCATCAACTTCCAACACAAACACCTTTTTGACGGCTAGCGCCGGTTGTTCAAGTGGTATAAGGCGAAAGGTCGACAAAAGGTGTTTAGTTTTAAGTAAACGCTAATGTAAGCCAATTAGTTTGCTATGGCAAATCTCCAGACTATAAAACTCGGCCTTCTTGAAGTTAGAGCCTTTCAGATAAAAGGCCATCCCCCGAATATAAACTAAGTTCAAATAAGCGTATCCTTCAACGCCCACATAAACCGACTAGCATAACTCCGATAAGGCCGCCAGGGCTCCGTAACCCGTAGGATCTCCGCATTCAGTTTCTTCCCTTTTAGCTTAGTATCGTCGACACCAAAAAGGCGGATGATGTTGCGTTTCACGATCAGGTCATCCAAGGGCAGCAGGTCTGGTCGTTTGAGTACGAACATCAACACCATTTCCACCGTCCACTGCCCTACACCTTTGATGGTGGTCAGCATACCGATGATCTCCTCGTCAGTCCACTGCTCCCAGTCGGCGTTGATCAGTTTATGATCGAGCCAATACTGGGCAACGTTTTTGATGTAGGCGGTTTTGCCCCGGCTCATGCCGGCGGAGCGGATGGTATCGTCGTCCATTTCCAGTAAGCGTTCCGGATGCGGGTATTCGTCGGGGAACAGTTGGAGGAAGCGGCCGAAGATGGTGCCCGCCGCCTTGCCACTCAGCTGCTGGTAAGCGATGGAGCGGAGGAGGCCGTAGTAGACGTCGCCACCGTGATCTGGGCGGGGTGGGATTTCGTGCGCGGCCACAATTGGAGCGATATTGGGTTCTTTGCTCAGGTGAGCGCGAATGGCAGGGTCGATCATGGGGTGAAGATCGGGGTTTTTACCGGCTAAAGCCGGTGCTGCGCTACAAAGCGCTCCGAGCTATAGCAATTAATCCCGTAAGGTGACTAAATTACCAACAGATCAAAAGACCATGCGCCGTTTCCTCCCTTTGCTCCTAACCTTCCTCCTTTGCACCTGCGGCCCCGCCCACGAAAGCTCCACGACAGCTCCCCGAACCGGCCCACCCAACGTAATCATCATCTACATGGACGACATGGGTTTTGGTGACCTGAGCAGCTACGGCCACCCCAACATCCAGACACCAAACATCGACCGGCTGGCGCGGGAAGGTCAGAAATGGACCAGCTTTTATACCGCCAGCTCCGTCTGTTCCCCCAGCCGGGGGGCACTGCTAACGGGTCGGTATCCTATCCGGATCGGACTCGCCGGGCCAAAGAAACGCGTGTTCTTCCCAGACTCCAAAGGCGGGCTGCCAACCACGGAAATAACCATCGCCGAAATGCTCAGGGATGAAGGCTACGCAACGGGCTGCGTTGGCAAGTGGCACCTGGGGCATTTGCCCCAATACCTGCCCACCCGCCAGGGCTTCGGCTATTATTTCGGCATCCCGTACAGCAACGACATGGATGGTGTAAAATGGGGTTTAGACAACCTCCTCGGACCGATGGATACCAGCCTCTGGAGAGTCCCCTTGCTGGAAAATGAAATCGAAATCGAGCGGCCCGCCAACCAGTTCACCATTACCAAACGGTACACAGAAAAAGCCATCGAATTCATCACCAAACAAAAAGACAAGCCCTTCTTCCTGTATCTCCCCCACTCAATGGTGCACACACCATTATTCGCCTCAGAGGCCTTCCAAAACAAGAGCCCACGCGGTCGTTTCGGCGACGCGATGGCGGAAGTCGATTGGTCCGTCGGTGAAGTAACCAAAGCCCTGGAGACGCTGGGATTGGCCGAAAACACCCTCATTGTCTTCAGCTCCGACAACGGCCCCTGGCTCAGCATGCGGGAGCACGGTGGCTCCGCCGGGCTACTCAAAGACGGCAAGGGCACCACCTGGGAAGGAGGTATGCGCGTACCCGGCATCTTCTACCAGCCGGGGGCCGTCGCCCCGGGGACCATTACCGATATCGGCTCCACCCTCGATCTGCTGCCTACCCTCGCTGCCTGGACTGGGGCCCGGGCCCCGACCGACCGCATTCTGGACGGTTTTGACCTCTCCGCCGTCCTGCGGGAGCGGGCGCCCAGCCCCCGTGACCACATGCTATTCTACCGTAAAGACGAGCTCTTCGCCGCCCGCCGGGGCGACTACAAAGCACACTACATCACCGCTAGTTGTTACCGGCCCGACAATATGCGGGAAGACCACGCCACTCCCTTACTCTACCACCTCCAACACGATCCAAGCGAGGTATACGATAAGGCGGAGGAGCATCCGGAAGTCTTGGCCGAGATACAGGAAATAGTGGATAATCACTTGCGGACCGTGGTGCGGGTGGAGGCGGAGATGGATAAGCGATGAGCAAAAGCTTCTTTTCGAAAACCTTGCTTCCAGGCTCCTTTGAATATGGCGCGGCCGCAGGTGAAAGGGGAGTTGAAGGAGCAAGGTTTTGGTCCGGGCAACGACCCCTCCTCTACCAGCCGAGCCATTTTTCGTAAACTTGGGTTTCACGAACCGTCCTCCAACGATGCGCTTAGTCCACCTTCTCCCCATCTTATTCTTGTTTTTTGGTTTCACCAGTTGTTCCGGCAGCGAGCAAACTGCCGAAGAAGACCCCGTCATCATCCAGCTTTCCGCCCTGGACGACTTCACCCTGCCCGAAAAACCAGACTACGCTCCCGCCTACCGTCACGCAGATAAAAATGCGCTGGCCATCAACGCCGCTAAATACAAGGACGAGTACGCCATTGCAGAATATGTGTTTGAGGGCCAGCATGCGACCTATAAAGTGGAACTCACCAGCCTGCAGGAAACCGACGGGGAATCTACCTACATCCTCTTCGTAGATGATAAGCAAGTTGCCTCAACGACCAATGCTCCGACTACGATAGACTACCAGTTACAAAACCATGATCTTGGAAAAATAGCTATTCGCCCCGGGCAACGCCTCAGCGTTGCCTTCAACAGCCACAGCAATGGTAAAATTCCTGAGGATGGGGGCTTTGCGTTTTCTCGGGGGCGGTGGACTGGGTTGAAGCTGGTGCTGCATCGTCGGAGGTGATTGAATGGAGAAAGAGTAGCCATCACCCCAGGTCCGGAGGACCGTCTCTCGTAGCATGGGGCTTCAGCCCCATGTATTCGTTAATCCCCCCCCTGCGTTCGTTACCCCTCCACTGCCATTCAACTCCCCACCACACCTGCGGCCCCGCCCCTATCCCCAATCAAGTAACCACCCCAAGCCGCCCGACCGCCTACACGACGACTTCGTCGTCTTTCCGAGCGGTCCGACGGCCACCAGCCTATCCCGCTCCGGGAGCCTCCGGCCCCGTTCGCACTCGGACTACAAGTCCTCGACCGGAGTGACCCAAATCACCCATCAAATATCATCAATCCCATATCGCATATCAATCATCTGCCCGCGAATTCTAGTTCCCCGCCCCCATTCTCCCCAATCTCCCTACCTTCGCATCCGGTCATCAAATGACCAAAGTGTTAGGTACAAACCAACGTATGCGGATCAAAGTAGGAATCTTCTTCGGCGGCCCCAGCCGCGAACGCGAAATCTCCTTCGCAGGCGGCCGGACCGTCTACGACAATCTCGACAAGGAACTCTTCGAGCCCGTCCCCATTTTTGTGGACAGTTTCCGGAAGTGGCACCTGCTCGACTGGCCCTACCTCTACCGGGGTACCATCCGTGATTTTTTTCCGCCGATCGACCTGGCGCCGAAGTCGAAGCACGGCTTCCAGGTGTATCAGGAAAGCCTCGGCCCGCTCAACGAGTTGGAGCTCGAAGCAATGGCCAGCAAGGTCGGTCGCCGCATCCGTCGCGACGAGCTGCCGGAGCTGATCGACGTCGCCTTCCTCGCCCTCCACGGCGAGTACGGCGAAGACGGACAATTACAACGCGAGTTGGAGTACGCCGGCATTCCCTACACCGGTTCCGGCGTGGAGGCCAGCGAGATCGGGATGGACAAAGCCATCCAGAAAAAACTGATGGAAGCCAAAGGTTTCGCCTCCCCAGCCTTGCTGGTGATCGAAAAAGGGGACTTCGACGGCCAACGCGTTCAGGAGCACTTCGCCACCTGCGAAAAAGAGATCGGCTGGCCCATGGTCATCCGCCCCGCCCGCCAGGGCAGCTCCATCGGCGTCGCCATCATCGATGAAGCTGACGGACTGGAAAGCTTCGAACGCGCCGTCAACGCCGCCTTCTTCCGCGAGCTGCTCCCCATCAGCGAATACATCGCCCGCGATACCTACGAGCGCCTCGAGTACGTTCGCCAGCTCTCCGACCTGCGTGATGGCATCGCCTTCCCCATGGACGCGAAGCGCGGCGACCACGAGCTGACCTTATATACACCCGATGAGCTCCATGACTACCTCGAAGCAGCTGCTGCTGACACTGGTTACCCACTCGTCGTTTTCACCGGCCACCAGTCTGAGCAACGCGTCATCGTAGAAGGCTTCATCAACGGCAAAGAATTCAGCACCATCGTGGTACGGACGGAAGACGGCCAGGTCGTCGCGCTGCCGCCCACCGAGATCGTTAAGCCGAGTAGTGAACTCTTCGACTATCGCAGCAAGTACATGCCCGGCCGCAGTCGTAAGATCACCCCGATTGAATTACCGACGGACCGCATCCAGGCCATCCGTAGTGAGTGTGAGCGGCTGTTTACCGAACTCGGTTTCGAGGTCTACGCCCGCATCGACGGCTTCCACACGCCCGAAGGCGAAATTTTTCTCAACGACCCGAACACGACTTCGGGCATGATGCCCAGTAGTTTCTTCTTCCACCAGGCGGCGGAGATCGGGCTCAACCCCAGCCAGTTCCTCACCTTCATCATTCGCATCTCTTTGCGCGAACGCGGGATGCAATGGAAGGATAACGGTGCCATGGAAGTGGCCGACCTCCTCGGCACCCAGCTTGACGACGCCATCGACGCCCAGCGCGCAGGTGCCACCAGCAAAGAACGCATTGCCGTCATCCTTGGCGGCACCAGCTTCGAACGCCACATCAGTGTAGAATCGGGTCGCAACATCTACGAAAAGCTAAGCTCTAGTGAAGGCTACCGACCAGTACCAGTGTTCCTTACATCCGGAGTGCCCTCCGAGATCCCGGAGGGATCAAATCGCTTTAATCCCGGACGGAGCGAGGGAGCGCAGCTCCCCGTGGAGTCCGGGGAGACCCAGCCCCACGGAGACTACGCCCTCCACCAACTCCCCATCAACCTCCTACTAAAAGACAACGCCGACGACATCCGCGACAAACTCGTCAAAACCGAAGAGCATCCCATAGTCGCCGACATCCGTAAAGCCTGCGCCGGCATCACCACCCGCTTCGCTGATCCCGACGTCGTTTTCCACCCTCAGCCCCTGCCCTGGGAGCAACTACCCGATGTGGCCGATGGTGTCTTCATCGCCCTTCATGGCCGCCCCGGCGAAGACGGGCAAGTGCAGGCAAAGCTCGAACCCCTCGGGCTGTATTACAACGGTTCCGGCATCGCCAGCAGCCAGGTGACGATCAATAAGCACGACACTTTGCTGACCCTCCGGGAGGCTGGCCTCCCCGTAACGGAGCAATGGTTAGCTACTGCCGACGAATTCATTGAAGACGAATACGCCTTTTACGACAAAGTAGAGCGTCTCTTCGGCTACCCGCTCATCGCTAAGCCCGTCGACGACGGTTGCAGCTCGGCCGTGAAGCTGATCAAACAACGGGACGAGCTGCACGCCTACTGCCACCTGACCTTCCGGCCCTCAACGCTCGACGAGGTCCACTCCCGCCGGGAGATGAAACTGACGGCCAAAGACGAATGGCCCATCAACAAGCCAAACATCCTCTTCGAGCAGGCCATCACGGCCGCCGGCGCGGAAAAATTTCTGGAGATCACCGGCGGCATGCTCACGCACTATGGCGTAGATGGTACCATTCGCTACGAGCTGTTCGAGCCCAGCGAAACACTGGCCGGAGGTGAAGTCCTCAGCCTCGAAGAGAAGTTCCTTGCCGGCGAAGGGCAAAACCTTACCCCAGCCCGGTTGGCGACAGCAAATTACAGCTACGACTATGTGGCCGGCCACGTCAGAGCAGACCTGGAGCGCGCTGCGCGCGCCCTCAACGTACGGGGCTACTGCCGCATCGATGCTTTCGTACGGGTGTTTGCCGACGGACGGGTAGAAACCGTGCCCATCGAGATCAACAGCCTGCCGGGCATGACGCCGGCTACGGCGATCTTCCACCAGGCTGCCCTGGCCGGCTACCAGCCAGCGGAGTTCATCAGCCGGATACTTGCCTTCGGCAAGGCCCGGCGAGACAGCGGTGCCACCTCCACCGAGGAACAACCTGACGATGTTGCCCCCCTGGCTGCCGTACCGGCAGTAACCGAACCCATCGTCCAGCCAATGGAAACGCCGGTTGAATTTTCGGACCCTGCTCCCCAAACCCCTTATTTTGCACCGGCGACCCCGCCCACCAAATCAATGGCATTTGACCCTGCTCCCGAGCCTATGAATTATCAAGAACCTGAACAAGAACAGACCCCGGCCTATACTGCTACTACAGCAGACGGGCCGAATTTCAAGGACCGTGCCCTCGGCACCATCAAAAGCCTTGGCCGGATGCTCATTTCCGGCTATTTCTGGAAAAACGCCCTGGCAGCGCTCCTTTTCTTCGTCGTATGCTTTTTTGTCTTGCGCACAGGCCTGGGGCTGTACACGGCCCATGGCAGTAGCACCGAGTTGCCCAATTTTGTTGACATGCTCCGCCCCGAAGCGGAAGCGTTAGCGGACGATCTCGGTCTCACCCTAAAGTTTGAAAAAGGACCTTTTGACGCCAACCGGCCCGCTGGCCTGGTGGTGCTGCAGCACCCTCGTGCGGGTGCTGGTGTCAAGAAAAACAGGTCTATCTACCTCACCATCCTTAGTGAGGATGCTCCGATGATTCAACTTCCTGGTTTGGTGGGTAATTACGATTACACACAATACACCACCCGGCTGGGAAAAATGGCCGACATTGAATCTAAGATCAGGGAACAGATTTATGATCCCAAACAGGAGGAAAATACCATTCTGCACTTCTTCTACGGCGACCAGAAGATCACCGACGAAGACCTCCGCGCCGGGGTGAAGGTCCCCGCTGGTTCTAAGTTAGAATTTGTCGTCACGGTACGGCAAACCGGAGAAGTTTCGGTGCCCAACATAAAGTGTAAGAAATTTGGCGTCGTGGAATTCCTCCTCGACGGCTCCGATCTTCTCGTCGGTAAAGTTTATGGTGAAGTCTCCGACCGCAGCGAAGCGTACGTAGTTCGGACTGAGCCTCCTGGAGGAAAGATGGTACCCGTAGGTTCTAAGTTTGATATTTATTTGGCGCAGCGGAAGCCGGATGGGTGTGAGTAGCGCCTGCGGCGCTGCGTGTTGGGGGCCTGCGGCCGTTGGGGAAGCTCGCTTCGCTCGTGTTGGGGAGGCCTGCGGCCGTTGGGGAAGCTCGCTTCGCTCGTGTTGGGGGCAACACTTATTTCTTCCATTTGAATTGGACAAATTTCTTGAAGTTGTAGAGCCTTATTCCAAGATTGTTACAGCGTTCCATTAATGCTAGCGCTTTTTCCTTATGATCAGGGTGGACCGCAGCAATTTTCCGGAGGTGGTTAATGGTTTCGTGATTACTTGCTCTTGAATATGTCAGGAAGCGAAGGAAATCATTCTTGTAGTCCTTGCGGCCGTAGCCTTCAACGATGTTAGAATTTACACTATCGGCCGAACGCCTAACTTGGCTTCCTTGCTCATACATTTCATATTTAGGCAGGGAAAGAGAAAATTCGTGGATTTCTACGAAGAGATCAAACGAAAGTTTGTACACTTCGAGATCGAGATACGACTGAGCCATGACGGAACAGTATTTAGGGTCTTGGAAAGTTGTCGAAAAGGAAAGGGCGTGAGCCAGTAAAAAGCTATGATATGTGCGACAAGCCAAATATAAACAAAAATGTTTAATTTTAAAAATAAAACTCATTTTTAAAACATCTTTGCGAGTGCGCGCAGCAAGCCCTCACAGCCGAAGGCTACCCCAACGCTAGCGCAGCAAGCCCCAACGCCAAAGGCTACCCCAACACTCGCGCAGCGAGCCCCAACAGCCGAAGGCTACCCCAACGCTCGCGCAGCGAGCCCCCAACAGCCAAAGGCGACCCCAACACTCGCGCAGCGAGCCCCCAACGCGAACGAAGTGAGCCCTAACGCGCACTTTCCAGCCCTTTAAATCGTTCTCCTACTCCAAGTGATAACCATGAACGTAAGACTACTTCTATCAGCCCTCTTCCTCGGGCTTACTGTTTCTCCTGTTTTTGCCCAAACCTTCCGCCCATTAGCGGGCTACGAGACCCTCCGGGAACGTACTGTGGGCAAGCCCTTGCCCGCTGAAGACAAGGTCGATTGTGGAGAGTTTGACCTGAGTGCCTATGAGCTATTTGGCCCGGGCGAAAGCCGGGGCATCCGGATAGGAGCAGATACAACGGGACTAGGCGGTGGCGCCATCACCTATCAGTGTGAAGGCTGCTCCACGGCAGATTTTGGCACGGCCTTCGTGGCCACTGACACCCTTTTTTACGGCGCGGACGCAGGTGCAGAGATGGGCCTGGACACCTTCCGTATTTCCGGCTGCAACAGTGCTGGCGATTGCGGGCCGGAAACGACGATCATCGTCCTCGTCAGAAGAGCAGACCGGGAAATAGACCTTGGCAATCAGGACGTCGATCCACGCGGTGTGATCGAAGTGGTCGTTCCTGACGGCGGACTCCCGGGCGGCATTTCCTGCCGCAACATTGAAAGTTGCGCGCCGGATTACCCCGGCCGGGGGCAACGGTTCGACTTTATCACTGGCCAGCAAGACGGTAATGATTTTCGCTACGTCGCCGCCGGATACCGGGGTACCGACGCCGTTTGTGTTACCATCTGCAATGAATTCGGCATCTGCGATACTTACCGTACTACCTTTGATATCGACGGAGTGACGGCCAACCTGCCGTTCTTTGACGACTTCGCCTACAATGGCAACCGGCCACGTCCTGACCTTTGGCAAGACGACGACGTGTTGATCAACCGCAACTTTGCCGACTCCCCGCCCTCCATCGGGGTGGCTACGTTTGATGCCGTCGACTTTAGCGGCCAGCCCTACCCTGCTGGCAGTGGCGGCGCAGCCACCACCATACGGGACTACCTTACCTCCGTGCCGGTTAACTTACAGGGAGCATCGGGCACGACCTTGTCCTTTTATCTCCAACCCCGAGGGCTGGGCAACCGCCCGGAAACACAAGATAGTTTCCTGGTTCAGTTCCTCGATCAGAGTGGCAATTGGAACACCGTGTTCAGTCAGGCAGGCCTGCGGACAACGGAGCCCAACAACAGCGAACGGCCATTTATCGGGACCATCATCGACGTCCCCAGTGAGTACCAGTACTTCGGTTTTCAGTTCCGATTTGCCGGTAAGAGTAGCGAACAAGGGGCCGTGGACATGTGGCACCTGGATTATGTGAAGTTGAGCGAATCTCGCACCTCCTTAGTCATCCCGGACCTCGCTTTTGTTGAACTCCCGGAGTACCTGCTCAATAATTATTCCGGCATCCCGCTTAGACATTACCAGGCTACTAACGATGAACTACTTCGCCGGGAATACAATGTGGCCATCCGGAACTTAAACAATGACGTCCTGAACGTATCCTCTGGCTCTTTCAATATCCTGACCGAAGTTCCGAATAGCCCGGCGGTTACCAGTCCTGACCTGACCATCTTTTTCCCAGGCAGCAATAATGCGGTTGCTCCGGAATCCTTAGAATTCCGGACAGGAGACATCAGCAGTGTCCCCGGTATCGTATCCGATATTTCCACCTATCTGAATAATGCCGACCCCAATGAGCCCTTCAACCTACTGACCCTTTATGGCATGTCGGTAAATAACCAGGACAATATTTTTGCGAACGGCGGATTGGTGCGCAACGACACCGTAGTTCAAATCACCACTTTTGACGAGTACATGGCCTACGATGACGGCACCGCCGAAGTTACTATTGAGGGAAACAATGGTACCACCATTCTACAGCGTTACGATGCTTTCGTAGCGGATTCTCTGGCGGGTATCCGGGTCCGGATTCCCAGGGGATTGAGATCATTGGGTAGCCAGACGCTGCGATTAGTCGTTTACACTGGTACAGATGTACCGGAGGCGCTGGTGGTCAGCTATGATTTCCCGATCATTTACGCAGAAGATGTCCACCTGGACAGCCTCCAGGGCTATACCACTTACCTGCTGCCCGAAGCCCTTGCACTGGAGGTGGGCACGTACTTCGTAGGTTGGGAACAGCAGCGCTCAGACGCAAATATCGGTATCGGATTTGACCGCAACAGCCGTCCGGAGGGTGTACAGTATTTCAACAACGGCAACGGCTGGACACCGATTACGGGAACGACGACCGGGGCCATCATGATCCGCCCATTGCTCGCTGGCTTTGAAGGCTTCACGACAAGTACGCCGGCACAGGCCGTTGCTGAAGATCTGGTGGACGTTTTCCCGAATCCTACAACCGGCACCTTGCACCTGCGGCCCCGCCAAATTGCCGGCACCGGTCCGTTAAACTATCGCCTCTTTTCCATCACTGGTGCTTTACTTTCCCAAAACCTGGCAAATGACCGCCTTGAACTCGGTCACCTGCCCGCCGGAATCTATATTTTGGAAGTCAGTAATGGCACCATAGGTAGCCGGCATAAGATTATACGGCACTAGTACAGTGTAAACTAAGTTTTATGGCATTTATCCGTACGGGTGGGGCTTGCCTCCACCCGTATCGGCTGCCCCATCAAACGCTCCTTTTCGTTCGCTGAGCGAACGAAAAACACGATTCTTCCATACGCAGAGGGCCGGGGCAAGCCCGGCCCCTGCATGCAAAAACTTAGTTTACATTGTACTAGTTTAGTGTAAACTAGAAACGAACCACACCTCCCGGCAAAAAAGCACCTGTTTTGCGCTACCAACTCGTCTTACCCCTAATACTCCTCCTTTCCTGGTTCCCGGTGGGAGCCACATCATTGGAAAATCAACACCAGTTAGTCCCTGCTGACACCACCAAAGTACTGGCCCTTACGGACCTGGCCTGGGAATATCTCTATAATTCAACGGATACAAGCCGGCAGTACTGCCAGGAAGCCTATGAATTGGGCAAGCAACTCAATTATCAATATGGCATGGGCTTAGCGCTGGAAACAGAGGGCATCGTCTTGCACAACTCTCTTCAATGGGAAGCGGCTACTGCTTCTTTTCTGGCCGCCGCAAAGCATTATGAATCGGCGGGGGCAAAAACAGCCTTCGCAGGCCTTTACAACAACCTGGGCCTGGTACTCCTTGATACGCAGGACACCCTCCGTGCCCTCGATTATCTGGAACGTGGACTGGCCTATGAGATGGAAGCCGGAGATACCTCAGACATGTTGATCTCTCAAATCAACATCTACGTGCTTTACTCCGCCAACGGACAACTGGACCGTGCGGAGGAAGGCTTTCGCAGCATACTACCCATCGCCAAAGAAATCCGGGATCTTCATCTGGAGCAGGTCATTAGCGGCAACCTGGGCGTCATTGACCAGCGGCGAGGCAACTACAACGCCGCTGCCGAGCAGTTCCAGCAATTGCTCACCTCGGGGCCGGAATCCATCCGACACAACCAATTGTACATCTCTACCGCAACTTCGATGGCGGAAGTCTTATTCCGCCTGCAACGTCACGAGCTGGCCACCTATTACCTGGAAAAAGCACGCTCCAGGATGGATCAATCGGGAGATCAACGGTATTTACTAAAGATATTACAGCTGGACGTTGTACTGGCGAAGGAGACGGGGAGTCTCCGGGAACAGATCAAGAAACTGAGCCGGTACCACGCCGTAAAAGATAGCGTGGACGAAGCAAAAAACCTGCACCAGATCGCGGCGTTGAATGCCAACTATGAATACCTGCGCCAGCGCGAGGAAATAGCCAGCCTGAACCTGGAGAACGTTCTGGAAGCACAGCGGCTGCAACGGGAACGCATCCTCTATGCCGGCGTATTTCTCGCTGTCTTTTTAATCGGCTGGTTCAGTTACCAATACTATCGGCGAAGGTTAAAAGCAGAAAAAGCTTTTCGGGCCAAACAGGCGATGGAGTTGCAGTATAAAAGCCACCAGCTCCACACCTTTACCAGCCACCTTGCCGAGCGGAACCAGCGCATTCAGGAGTTGGAGACTGCCTTCTCGGAACAAGATAGTAACAGGTACCAATTGACGGCTCAGCTAAGTTCTCAGGCCATCCTCACGGAAGCCGACTGGTGTAAATTCCAGCAGCTTTTTCACGAAGTCCACCCAGATTTTTTACCAAGAATGCGGCGTGACCCCATCGGCTACACCGAAGGGGAACTGCGCTTAGCTGCCCTGACCAGCCTAGGGCTTGACCGACAGACCATTGCCAACATCCTGGGAATTTCCTCCGAAAGTGTCCGTAAAAATGTTTACCGGCTGGAGAAGAAGGTGGGTCTGGACAAACCAGCATCACTGGCGGGGTACCTGAACAGGTATCAGGTGGCGGCAAGCCAGGTTTAACCGGAGAGGTATTGCTCCTTATGACACGAGTAACTACCAGTATTATGTTGGTCGGGCCGGGGCAAGCCTCGCCCTTACCAGCGTCAAACTTAACCACCGCGTTCGCTACGCGAACGCGGAATGGCCCAACCTTAACCCGGTGAGTCGGGGCTGAGCCCCGACCCGCTGGCGAAAATGAAAGAAACCACCTGGAGTCCCTTACCAACGCTTACCGCTTCACCCACCGTACAACGGACGCAGCATCCGCTCCGTCCAACATCCTCAGAAAGTACATTCCTGCGGGCAACGTAGTGATGTCAACTGGTGCGTTTTGTACTCCGGAAAAGGTGCCTTCCGCCCATCGTTTACCACGGGCATCAATGATTTCAAAATCCCCTGTCTGAGCAGCAGCACCGACCCAAAGCTGATTGTGAGCGGGGTTAGGATATAAAGAAATGGTTTCCTGAAGATCAGGAACGGTGACTCTTTTCGGACCGTAGATGGTGGCCGTTCCATCCTGGTCTACCTGGCGAAGTCGGTAGAAGACAAGCCCGGTGGGTGGTGTAATATCTTCCAACTCGTAGTGGAGGGCTTCGCTGGTTTCTTCTGTATCGTTTATCGGTGTCCGAACGGTTTTCAGGGATTGCCACGTTCGCCCGTCTGAAGATCTTTCGACGTCAAAATAAGCATGGCCTTCTTCCCGGGAGGTGGACCAGTTCAACAGGACTTTTCCTTTACGATGGACGGCCGTAAAGTTGGTCAATGTAATTGGCAGCACGACTCCTGGCATGTGGTTACTAAAGCAAGGACTGTAGTTTACCGGATTACTTACAATCGTAGTATGTGGAACGAATCCGCCCAAGACGTTGCCATCCGGGTTAAGTGCAAGCGATACGTTTGGCGGGAAAGAAGTACCCGAAAAAGACATGGTATGGATAATTCCAAAAGTGGGATCGCCCAACGACACGATGTCTCCATTTGCACTGATGGATAAAAAGCCGGCGGGGGCATAGTAACAGGGGTCGGATAAGGCGCCTCCTCCGAATACCGTTAGTGCCTGCCGGGGGCCAAGTATTGATGCCGGAGGGAAGGTATAGCGTAAAACACCGCCGATGATGAGCACCCAGCCGTCCATATCAATCTCTACGAGAGGGTCCGGATTAAAGATTTCCACGAATTGTTCTTCGAGGTAATTGACTACGCCGTCATCGTTAGCATCAGATCCGGGCTCGGGGAGTACTTCGTTGATCAGCGCCGTCAGGTCGCTACCACAAGTGTAAGCCGGGGTAACAAAATTGTAGAGGATGGCGTCTGGTCCAAAACAGCTCGTTCCGACGATCGAGACGGAATAGGAGGAAGTCGGTGCCAGATCAATCAATTCGATAATGCCATCAGAAACCACTGCGGGGTCATCTCCCCCTACAAAGGCGGTTCCGGGCCCGGTCAGGGTTACCGTCACTCCCGGAGCTACGCCCATGTAAGGCAGCCGTAGCGTCATTTGATTACCGTTGACACAACGGAATTTGGACATGCCGGGGTCAATGGTTACCGGACACATAACGGTCTCCACAGCGGAAGTCTTTACTTCCAGCTCGGTGGCAGACAGGTCTTGTTGTGGTTGAAAGAAGAGGGCAAAAGCTAAAAGAAGGATGAATAGAATACGGGACATAAGGCTTTCGTTTTCAGGATTCCATCCGGCCTGGCTTTTTGGACAACCAAGTGCCAATAACCGGATATTTAATACTGACGAAAGTAGTGGTGCCCCCCCCCCACATACAATAGTTTAGGGGGTTTGTCCCGGTTTTGTCACAGCCCGGAAATGATGATCAAATTAAGATAAAGCCTTGAAAACCTGCAACCTAGTAAACCTCCTTAGCGATGGCCTGAATAGTGCTGGAGTCCCCCATCGTATAGTAGTGAAGGCACGGTACACCACGTTCTTTTAATTCCTGGCTTTGGGCAACACACCACTCAATACCCACCTGACGGCGACCTTCAGCATCTTTAGCCTTTGTGATCGCCGTGACCAGGTCATCGGGCAGATCAATATAGAAGAGGCGGGGGATGGAGTTGAGTTGGTAGAGCTTCGTGAGGGGTTTCAGGCCGGGAACGATCGGCACATTGATGCCGGCAGCACGAACAGCATCGACGAAATCGAAGTACTTCTGGTTATCGAAGAACATCTGCGTGACGATGTAATTGGCACCAGCATCGATTTTTTGCTTCAGGTAGCGAAGGTCGATCTCCCGGTTCGGTGCCTCGAAGTGTTTCTCAGGGTAGCCGGCTACGCCAATGCAGAAGTTCGTCTTGGAGGCTTCGTCAGTTACCGTTAGGTCATCCAGGTATACACCATTATTCATGTCATGAATCTGCTTCACGAGATCACTGGCATAATCGTGGCCTTCTTTTTCGGGGATGAATTTGCCTTCGAATTTTCGCGCATCGCCGCGCAGGGCGAGGACGTTCTGTACGTCCAGAAAACCGAGGTCAATAAGGGCGTTTTCAGTGTCTTGGCGGGTGAAACCACCGCACAGCAGGTGCGGTACGGCATCTACGCCGTAGCGGTGCATGATCGCAGCACAAATCCCGACGGTCCCCGGCCGTTTCCGAATAGATGCCTTTTCGTAATAACCGCTTGGCCGACGTTTATAGACGTACTCTTCACGATGATAAGTCACGTCAATAAAGGGTGGCTTAAACTCCATCAGTGGGTCCAGGGTATCAAAGATAGCCTGCATGCTGCCTCCCTTCAGAGGAGGCAACACTTCAAAACTGATAAGGGTCTTACCCTTTGCTTTTTCAAAATATTCGGTAACACGCATAAAAAGGGTGGCTTATTGGGGCCGCAAAGATAGCAGGCACAAACTTCTTCCTCTTCTTATCCCGGGTAAAGCTTAGAGACGCCTTACGATGGCTAAGCATAGTTTTGCGTACGCCCTTTCGCTACTGTTTTGCCGCAGGCGCGGTCGCAGGTGCAAGGTCTGCAAAGAAGAGCGAAGGAGGGCGAACCATCGCCATCAGATGTTTTCACTCCGACCCCGTCTTAATTCAAATTTTCCGCTCCCCAATACAATTACCTACCTTCGAGCTTACGATATCCTTCTGATGCACTTTCTCTTCCGTTTTTGCACACTACTCTTATTACTACTACCCAGCCTGCTCCAGGCCCAGTGTGGCCTGACGGTCAACGCCGGTCCCGATGCCTTCTTCTGCCCCGGCGGCAGCAGCCTCCAACTTAACGGAAGCATTTCCGGGCCAGGATTATCCGGTTTTTCATGGAGCCCGGCCACCGGGCTCAGCGATCCTACCGTTCTAAACCCCATTGCTACCGTTAGTGGCCCCACTACTTACACCCTCACCGCCGAGGTCTTTGACCCGACCACCAACAGTATCATTAATGGTGACTTCTCCGCAGGTGATTCCGATTTTACGACCGACTACTCTCCAGGCTCCGGAGGTGCCTTCGGCCTGCTCTCCGATGAAGGGGAATACGTGGTCACCACCAACAGCAACCTAACCCATACTAATTTTGGTAATTGCCCCGACCATACCGGCGGTGGAAACATGATGGTCGTCAACGGGTCTGCCACACCCAACGAAAACGTTTGGTGCCAAACGGTGACCGTGGCCCCCAACATCACTTACGCCTTCAGCGCCTGGCTACAATCCGTTAACCCGGATAACCCCGCTCGCCTTCAGTTCTCCGTCAACGGTTCCCTTTTGGGGAATACTTTCCAGGCCACCTCCTCCAATTGCCAGTGGCGAGAGTTTACCGAGACCTGGAATTCCGGCAACTCCGTCTCCGCAACGATCTGTATCGTCAACCAAAATACCCAGCCCAGTGGCAATGACTTTGCCATCGACGATATCTTCTTCGGGGAAGTGTGTACCCAAACCGACGAAGTCAACCTTGATGAAGTGTTCCTCGATGCCGATGCAGTACCAACTGCCGACCTGATCTGCGACGGTTTTGGTGGCGTCTCCGCCGTACTCGATGGTAGCAACTCTTCAGGAGGCCCCAACACCTTCTACCAGTGGACGACGTCCAATGGCAACATCGTCTCTGGCGCCACAACAACCATGCCTACCGTAGATGCTCCTGGCACTTACTTACTCACCACCAGGTATGACGACGGCATCACCTTTTGTACTGATCAGGTGACCGTTGTTGTTAACCCCAACAATGGAAATCTGCCCACAGCAAATGCCGTCATCCTCAGCCCCATCAGTTGCTTCGACAATATGGGTGTACTTGGCATCGGCAGCTCTTCGGTGGGAAATGACTTCATTTACGACTGGTCCACCACCGACGGGAACATCGTCTCGGGGGGCTTCACAGAAGAAGCAGTGATTGACCAGCCGGGGATCTACCAGCTCCTGGTCACCAACACCATCAGCGGATGTTCGGAAACGGCCACGGTTATGATCGAAGACAATCGGCAAGACCCAACCGTGAGCATTACCGATCCGGCACCACTTACCTGCAACGACCCGATGCTGGAACTCGACGGCTCGGGTTCCGATGGCGGCACGGGATTCTCGGCCAGCTGGGCTACGGCCGATGGTAATATCCTTGCTGGCGAAAACACCCTCTCCCCTACCGTTGACTCAGCCGGCACCTACGTGCTAACGGTAACCAACGATGCTACCGGCTGTTCCGCTACCCAGTCGGTAGTGCTGACCATTAACCAGCCACAACTGACCGCCACAATAGCCACACCGGATACCTTAAACTGTAACCTGCTGCAATTTCGTCTTGATGGTTCCGGTAGTACCATCACCCCGGGGAACACCTTTGCCTGGACGACAACTGACGGCAACATCATCAGCGATGCCAACACCGCCAACCCGCTGATTGATGCACCGGGGGAGTACGAATTACGGGTTCTTGATGCGGCTTCGGGGTGCACAAACACTGCTTCGATCACCGTGCGCAGCGCGGCCCTACGGCCCTCCATTGCGCTTCAAAATCCCCCACCCTTCACCTGCGGCCGCGCCCAAATCATGCTGGATGCCACGGCCAGCAGTACTGGAGCAGACCTCTCCTATGCCTGGACCGCAACCAACGGCGGAGGCATCTTAAGTGACACCAACACCCTGCAACCCACCGTGATGGGACCGGGAGATTACACGCTGCGCGTCCTGAATAACGACAATGGTTGCTCCCGGGATACGACCATCACCATCGGTGAAAACATCACCCCGCCCAACGCCGACGCAGGTACCGGTTTTACCATTAGCTGTAGCACGGCCACCGATACGCTTGACGGAACGGCGTCCAGTCAGGGGCCAAATTTCGGCTATGAGTGGTCAACGACGAACGGACTGCTTGTGCGCTGGACCGATTCCCTTCAACCCATTATCGGCAGGGCCGGCACCTACCAACTTCGTGTCCTCGATTCCATTAATGGGTGCTCCTCCGTTGCTGAAGTTACGGTACTGGAAGACACCAATGCGCCTGCAGTAGCCCTTGCAACGCCGGATACCCTGACCTGCCGAAACCCAACATTTACCCTAAACGCCACTGGGTCAGATGCAGGAACCGGCTTTACCATTGCCTGGGATACCAACGACGGAAGTTTCGTGACGGGAACCGACGGCCTCAGCCCTACCATCGATGCCCCCGGCACCTACCTGCTGACCATTACCGATGACGTCAATGGGTGTCCTTCCAGCCGCAGCGTCATGGTAGCTGAAAATGTGGCTCCACCGATAACTGAGGCAGGAGCCCCCCTGACGCTGACTTGTCGTGACCGGGAGGGGAGGCTTCTCTCCTCCGACCTCGGCCCCGGGTATTCATACTTATGGACTGGCAGCGAAGCCAACCCGATAGCAAACGCCGACACCCCTTCGCCACTAGTCAATAGCGATGGCCGCTACTACCTTGAAATCACCGACAACAACAATGGCTGTACGGCTATAGATAGTGTTGACGTTGGTGCAGACCAGGACCCTCCGCTGTTGGCCATCGCCCCCGGCCCTGCCGAACTGACCTGTAGGGACACCTCCCTGTCAATCAACCCTGGCAGCGTTCCTGCCTCAGGTATTAGCTATTCTTGGACATCGGCCGATGGCAACATCTCCAGCTCGGATACGCTTCCGGAAATATCCGTTAATGCACCGGGAAGCTATACCTTGTTGCTTACCAATGAACGGAATGGCTGTGAAAGTGATGAAACCGTATTGATCACGCGCGACACTACTCTACCAAATGTTGAGATTCTGACACCAGACACCTTGAACTGCCACCCAGACCTGATGGAGACGACCCTGAACCCTGGAAATTCTGACGCAGGTGATCCGTTTGTATTTAACTGGACAACAACTGATGGGGCCATCCAGCCGGGGGCCGATCAAAACGGGGCCGTAGTATCACAAGGTGGAACATATTTGCTTACGATTACAAACGCCAATACCGGATGCGTTGACTCGGCGGGCGTAGTGGTGGAGCAAGACACGGTGCGGCCAATCGCGATCATTTCGGAACCGGAAGAACTTACCTGTAACGCGCCAACGACCAGCCTCGATGCTTCGGCTTCCAGCCAGGGGCCAGACATCGCCTATGCCTGGGTTACACCCGATGGGATTCACCTTGGGGACCAATTATCCGTCGATGCCGGGGGGGATTATATTCTCAGAGTGTCCAACACAAGAAACAGATGTGTTGCGGAGGGCGATACTGTTTTGGTAACGGACGCACGGGTCCTTCCAGAAGTAGATGCAGGATTGGGAGGTCTCCTTACCTGCATCGATTCTACCATCATTTTGGGCGGGGCCGCAGGTGCAATGGACGGGCTGAGCTACGCCTGGACCACCATTAGCGGCGGTACGCCAATGGCTACCGACCTTCCGCAGACGACCACCAACCAGCAAGGCACGTATCAACTCAGGGTCTCCAACGACAGTACCGGTTGCTTTGCGCTCGACACCGTGGAGGTGAGGGCCAACCTCGTTGCCCCAAACGCGGAGGTACCCTCCGTCAGGCCACTCAATTGCACCGTCCGGGAACGGACCCTTACGGCCGCACCTCCTGCGCCCGGGCTGACTTATCTCCCTACCTGGAGCACCACGGACGGTAATATTGTTGGCCAGGCAGACGGCCCTTCCATCTTGCTTGACCAAAGCGGAACTTATCGGCTGCTGCTGGTGAACCCTGAAAACGGCTGTTTGGATTCTACCCAGGTTACCGTCGATGAGGACGTCGAGCTACCCCGGGCCATCATCAACTTTTCATCAGAGCTCACCTGTAGAAACATGTCGGTAAACCTCAACGCAGGCTTCTCCTCATCCGGCCCGGGCTTCTCGTACCAATGGACCACCGAAAACGGAACCATCAGCGCGGGCAGCACGACCCTGGAGCCAACGGTAACTGCTGCCGGTGATTACCTGCTGACAGTACTCAATGAGAACAACAACTGTACCGCCGAAGCCACCAGGAGTGTACTACAGCAGGACCAACCACCAGCACTGAGCGCGGGTACTCCATCCACGTTGACCTGCCTGGTAACGAGTGTAGAATTACCTGCCATACGCGGAGGGCGAGGGCGAAACTTCTCTTTTAGCTGGACGACTACGGATGGCAACATCGTGAGTGGTAGTGACCGCCTTCGGCCAGTCGTAGATCAGCCAGGCACTTATGAGCTTACCGTCATCAACACTGATACTGATTGCCGGGCAAGCCTCCCAGTCATGGTTAGCCAAGACATTACGCCGCCCACCGTTGAGTTGGGCGATGACTTCGACCTTGGTTGCGAAGACGTACCGGTTAACCTGACCGCCATTGCCTCCGGCCCGGCGCCTTTTTCTTATAATTGGGCAACCGACGGTGGTTCCTTATTGGGCAGCACCGTTCCGGGCACAACCCTGATCCAGGGGCCGGGCAACTATGCCGTCACGGTTACCAGCCAGCGGAATGGCTGTGTCGCGTCTGCCGACGTCCTCACCACCCAGGCCTTACTACTCGGCTTTGATTTTGAGCAGCGGGACCCTACTTGCCGCGTTCCCCTGGGCCGGGTAGAACTGACCGATGTACAGGGAGGAACGCCTCCTTTTCTTTTCGCTGTGGGAAATCAGCCGTTCATTGTAACACCTTTTGCCGATAGCCTTACCTCCGGGAGCTACCCTTTAGTGCTACAGGATGCCAATGGCTGTGAAGTACGTAGTGAGGCCACCATCCCCAACGTGCCGGTCCTTGACCTTTTTGTTGATCCACGGTCGGTCATCACGCTCGGGGAGTCGCACTTCATCAATACCCGGACTAATTTTGCCGACTCCAGCCTGACCGATATCAGCTGGACGCCGATGACCTCACTTGATTGTGGGGACTGTTTGAGGCCAACGGCCTCTCCAACGGTTTCCACCACCTTCACCATTCGCGTCCTGAGTTCGGATGGGTGTGCGGCGACGGACAGCGTGGAGATTGTTGTTGATGTGCTACGCGACGTTTATTTCCCGACCGCTTTTTCGCCTACCGGAGACGGTGTTAACGACGTCTTCCTTCCCTTTGGCAATACTGATCGCATCAGCATGATTCAGGACTTCACCGTCTTTGACCGATGGGGAGCATCCGTTTTCAACAACACCGATTTTCTGCCAAATGACCCCGCCAACGGCTGGGACGGAAGGTTGAATGGTCAGCCAATGAATCCTGCAGTTTTCGTGTATACAGCCACCGTACTGTTCGTTGATGGCCGGGTGGAGGTATTTAAGGGAGACGTAGTGTTGACCCGGTAAGTGCCCAAAGTACGCTTTGGGATTAGTGCTCATTAACTGTTTTAAGGTTAAATCAGTATGATGCCTTTCAAGAAAAATTCCGCTAAGAGCGTGCCTCAAGATGATTTTAGGTTCAATTTGTCGTTAAACCTCACCTCTGCTGTCGAAAACTGCGTGTTTGGACGGATAGGTTAACATATCTTGGTCCCAACGACTCCTCATAATAATGTGTGAAGTCGTTCATTTTCTAAATGAGCCTTTACCTCCATGGAATCCATTGTAGCTCCCACAAAGAAGCATGCCCTTACGACGGAGGTTGCCGGGCTGCCGTCGAGCGCTCGTTTGTTGTCTCGGGGAAAGTTTGATGTTTTTCTCATCAACGGACGGGGATGTCCCGCCCTGTTGTTCGAGATAGGTCGGCTACGAGAGATCACCTTTCGGGCTGCTGGAGAAGGTAGTGGCAAGGCCATTGATATTGATGCCTTTGATGATTACTACCTCAACCTGTTCTTATGGGACCGCGAAGCTGAACAAATTGCCGGCGGCTACCGCCTCGGCCCAGGTGCTGATGTCTTTGCCGCTAACGGAGTAGAAGGTTTCTACCTAAACTCGCTCTTTGAGATCCGCGAAGGTTTCCACCCCCACCTTAAATCATCCGTTGAACTGGGACGTTCTTACATCACCGAGAAATACCAGAAGGGCTATTTACCCTTCTTTCTACTTTGGAGCGGCATCCTCGTCTATCTCCTACACAACCCAGGCTACCAATACCTCATTGGCCCGGTTAGCATCAGTAAGTACTATTCTGAAATATCGAAAAGTGTCATTGTCAGTTTCGTGAAAAAATTCTTTTACGATGAAGAACTGGCCCAATATTTCACGCCACGAACACCGTATTACCCCAACATCGAAGACATTGATTTCGACCGTTTAGGCAGCGACAAAATTAAGGACCTGGAATCCTTTCTCTCGGAGATCGAACCTACCCATATTAAAGTCCCGATGCTGATCAGGCAATACACCAAGATGAAGGCTTGTTTTGTCAGTTTTAACCTCGACCCTGATTTCTCCGATGTACTCGATGGCTTGATGGTGCTCGACATTCGGAATATTCCGCCGGAAATTATGCAGTTATTAAAGGAGAAGTAGTTGGTGCTAGGCCTTATCTTTTCGGCATGTACTCCAACCTACGTGGCACGCTACGCCTGTTCTTCTTTTTTTTCGGCACGCTGCTCTACGTGATCAGGTACCTCGCTAAAGCCCTGGTTACCGGCCACGATATGGACCGGGGTTTGCGCTTGCGAAAGGAATGGGTCGGACATTTGTTACGATGGATGGGTGTTAGGATCATGATGGAAGGGACATTGCCCGAGGGAGGTGGCTTACTGGTCTCCAATCACCGTTCTTACCTCGACCCGGTGGTACTACTCCGCGATGTACAGGCCGTAGCTGTAGCAAAAAAAGAGGTGGAGAGCTGGCCAATCATCGGCTACGGCGCACGTATTTCAGGGGCGATTTTTGTCGATCGAAGCAATAAAGAAAGCCGACACAAAACCAGGAAAGCCATCGGTGACGCGATCCGGGACGGGTACTTCATCATCAATTACCCCGAAGGAACAACACACGGTGAATCTCAGACCATTAAGTTTAACCCCGGAGCATTTATTGAGGCGATGGAGGAAAATTCGCCCGTTTACTCCGTTGCCATAGATTTCCGCAACCCAAAAGACGCCTGGGTCGGAGAGGAGACCTTCCTACCTCATTTCATTGCCTGTTTCGGCAAGCGATACACCGACGTTCGGATCAGATACGGCCCACGTCTGCATGGAGACAGTGCCGAAACCATCCTTGAGGGAAGTCAGACGTTTATTGACCGGGCGCTGGCGGAGTTTCGGGAAGAATGGATGGAGTTAGACTTCTCCAACTGATTGATGCTAAATCCCCCCAAGTACCTCACACCATGCCAAAAATCAAAAAACGTTACTGGGCCCTGAGTCTCTTCGTTGGTCTGTTTCTGATGAGTCGCTGCGAATCGTTGAAGATGCGCTACGAGCCGAACGAATTGATGGCGAGCCTGGAAACACGGGGCATCACCCAGGCCAAACTACTACGAGACACCTCCATAACGGGCCATCTTCAGTACCTGGAGATTGACCAAACTGCCTCCCTTCCACTCTTAGTCATGCTGCACGGCTCGCCCGGTGCGCTATCGGCCTTTGAACCGTACTTCACCGACCGGCTCCTTTTGGACAGTTTCAGCATTCTGGCCATTGATCGGCCAGGCTTTGGCTACTCAGATTTTGGCACGGCCGCCCCTTTACTGGCCGATCAGGCAACAGCCGTAGCCAGCGTATTACGGCGGTACCCCAACCGACTGAAGATATTGATCGGCCATTCGATGGGTGGCCCACTGCTGGCCAGACTCGCGATGGATTACCCGGAGGAGGTTGACGGGATGGTGATGGTCGCCCCATCCGTATCTCCAATGCTGGAGCCAGCCGCGGGCTGGCGTAAGTTCGTCAACACCCCCCCCATTCGCTGGTTCACGCCGCCTGCGTTAAGGGTGTGTAACCAGGAGATCATCCCACTACGGGGGGAACTGGACAAGATGATGCCCGCCTGGGAAAAGATGGAGATGCCGGTGACCGTCGTTCAGGGAACTGAAGACGAGTTGGTACCCATGGGTAATGCTGCCTTCGTAGCAGAAAGTATTAATGATACCAGCCGCGTCAAACTTTCCTACGTGGAAGGGGGCGACCACTTCATATTATGGAGTGAAGTACCGCTGATCCGGGAGGAAATACTGGAGATGCTGGCAAAGATCCGGAGCTAACCAACCTTGCCTTTATCTTTTCCTTGCACCTGCGGCCGCGCCTGATTCTAGGAGCTAGGAGCTAGGAGCTAGGAGCTAGGAGCTAGGAGCTAGGAGCTAGGAGCTAAAATAATTCCCAAAGCTGATAAGCGAACAGACCTAAAAAAAGCCCGCCAACCACCCGGTTCACGTAAACCGCCGCCGTTTGAAAACGGCGCAGGATGACTGCTCCCAACTCGATATAAAGGACAAAAGCCAGGAAGGCCCCCAGCGCACCGGCCAGCGAAAACCCAAGAAACACCTGTTGCCCGTCAATAACGTAGTCATTGGCGCGCAGCCAGCCGACGACCACCACCCAAAAAGGGACGATCAGGAAATTGAAAAAGCCGGCAGTTAGTCCCCGTAAGAAAAATTTGCGGTGATTGGCCACCACAGGCACTGTACCGATTTCGGGTGGCTTGGCAAACCAGAACCACAGTCCCAACGCCAGAAAAACAACAACGGAGGCCCATTGGATGTAGCGACCGATGTCGGCATGATCCAGCAAAAAATCAATACCAACTAAAGCTACGTAGGTATACAGAAACTCGGGAATGGTAGCCCCCAGAGCATTCTTAAAACCTGCACTTTTGCCTTCGCTGATGGTCGTTTGCGTAATCGTTAGGGTGATCAGTCCGGGTGGCAGGGTGCCAAGGAAACTTAGGAAAAAACCGATGAGAAGGAGGAGTGTAGTGGCCATTTAGTACTTGTTGGGTTCCCGGGCCAGCTGCATATAATTCCTGTATTCACTGATCGCTTTCCGGGCCTCAGCAAAGGTCATGGCCTTTACACCCCGTTCATTTTGCCGGAGATATATCTGGTAAATGATGCGCCAATGCCGGTAAATGTCCCGATAGGTAGCTCCGATGGGGTAGGTCGGGTCATAAATATGTGCCGGTTCGGCGGTAACGCCGTTGAACTCCAGAATTTTAAAGGCCTCTCCCTTCCTGAGTTGTTCGATGCTGGCGCATTTCATGTCAAATCTCCCATAAAAAACGCCTTCTATTTGGCGGCCAATAGCCGTAAACAGGTGGTTGATTTGCTCATCAATCAGGTGATTACCATTCAGAAAGGTAGTTCCCCGACTGTGGTTGCCGATGGGTTCCAACAACAGCTTTTCCCCGGCGGCGGGCACGACGCCCAACAGGTCTTTCTTTTCCCTCCGAAAGCGATCCAGTTGCAGGCTGGCCCTTGGGTAGGTAGCCATCAGGGTTGCTACTGTCGCTTTTCCATCGCCAGTGACGTGGAGCATTTCCTTCACACAGATGGAGGTAACGGTGCCACCCGTCTCTCCCGGCATTTGGTAGTACATCACGCTGATTTCCTCGGGAAGAGCGACGAATTCCTGCAGTAAAAAAGCCACCTTACTACGTTTCAGGTATTGCCGGAATTCCGTTTCGTCGTTTAGTTTTTCCACCATAAATCCCCGTTCGCCAACGTCTGGCTTGGCGATGAAGGGGAAAGAGAGGCCGGCTTGAGTTGCCCGGCCCAGCAACAGCGTAGGATCACGTTCCTCCCCCGTAACGAATAAGGTAATGGGTAGGTATTGAGCTGGAATTCGGCGCAGGATATTCATCTTCGATTCCCCAAGTACGCCGCCGGTCTCGATACCAGGATTAGCGGTGCTGAAGAAGAACAACTTCCTTGCTTTTAGCGCAAAAAAGAGCCAAAAAAGAACGGTCGGAATATTAGCCAGCCAGATGGGCCAGTATTCCCAATTTCTTAGTTTAAAGAGAAAAGGTCGTTGACCTGCATTACTCGGCACACAAAATGGCTTTACGGTAAGCGAGGGTGGAGGGAGCTACGCCAAAGCTTTCAGGCAGGGTTAGTTCGGAGGCTTCCAGCTTAAGACCGACTTTAATGATGGCCAGATGATGGATGGTGTGTTCAATGTTGTAGATCAGTTCCCTACCAACGTTGGTCGCTACTTTTTCAGCATCATTCATCCCTTCGAAACGGAGGGTGGTGGTAGGGTCGAGCGACGATATTTGATGCTTAATTTCGTCAACTACCTGACTCGCAAACGTAGGATTTTGCTCGATGAGATGATTGCGCTGGCGCAGGTCATAATTGACCGTCCCCGAAGGGGCCTGAGTAATCAGACATTGGTAAAACTCAATAAGATGACGGCTGTGTTGACCAATAGTGGCTCCGGACAATAATTCAATGGGCCGTTGGTACACTTCTGCGGAGAGGCGGTCAAGGTAAAACTGTGCATCGCAAAGCACAGCTTCACTCTGTTCGATCAGGGTCATTATTATATTATTATCGGCAGACAAGTTAAGTAACTAAACGATGTTTCCACGCGAATGGTCCGTTTTAGGGATTGATTTAGCGGAAACTTGTCGCATTATGACGCAAATCCGGCTGGAAGACCGATCATGGAGATGAATGCGGTAGTTTTACGTCAGCAGTTGGGGCTACACACCCTGGAACTGTTGCAGTTCCAACAATAAACCTTCTATGCTAATAAGAGTGATTCTCCTATTATTTTTAGGCACCTGCTCTTTTTGGGCGCGGGCGCAGGATGCAGAGAACAGGTTTAAGGAGCTGGCCATAAGCTTCCAGCAATATCCTACCGGTTCCATCCCCGGATTAACCTATACGACTTCATTTAAGCCTCATCAATACCTGCAGTTGAGGGTAGGCTATAACTTTGTTTACCACGGTGACGCGGGGGTGCAGGATGAAGAAACCGGTGGTGGTTTCGGCTTTTCCCCTGCCTGGATGTACGCTTTCCGAACCGATCATCAGGGGCTTTATCTTGGTGCTCGGCTTGATGTTTGGTTTAACACCATTAATTGGGTGCAATACCTCAATGCGCCGGGAACCGACCAGGGAACTACCGAATTGGTCGTTGTTCAACCTACTGCAGCAATCGGCTATCGACTTCTTCTTGGTGACCGGTTCACCCTCACCCCGGAATTAGCGCTTGGGGTAGAGATCAATGCCATCACCAACGGAGCACCTACGGGGCAAGGAGCGATTTTACTGGGAGGACTCAGCTTGGGCCGAAGGTTTTGAAACGTAAGACCAAGCTTGTTTTTTTACATGTTAAACCATCCTTTTTTGTATTTTGGTCAACCTATCCCATCGTTGGCCGTTAACAAGCCCATGTGCACCGTCACCTACTACCCCCTAGCTCCCAATCATTTTCTCTTCGCCTCCAACCGCGACGAAGCTCCTAAGCGGGCAGCGCAAGAGGTGGTCCGAAAAAGAATCACCAACGGAAAAACGCTGTTGTATCCCCGAGACACCGGTGCCAGTGGTACCTGGATAGCCGTTTCCGATGCGGACCAACTTGTTTGTATCCTAAATGGTGGCCGGGTGAAGCACCGGCATGAGCCCCCATACCGGCTCAGCCGCGGCATTATGGCCTTAGACTTTTTTAGCTTCTGGAGCGTAGACGCCTTCACTGCCAACTATGATTTTAGCGGGATCGAACCCTTCACCATGGTCATCTATGACAACGACCGGCTCGTCACCCTGTATTGGGACGAGGTTTCGTTGGAGGTTCAGGAATTAGATCCCACCGTTCGCCAACTTTGGTCCAGTTGTACGCTATACCCGCCCGCCTTGCAAAGCAAGCGAAAGCGATGGTTCTTCGATTGGGCCATGCTCACCAACAACCCTACGCGCGAGGACCTGCTGACATTTCATCGTACCGGCGGCAATGGTGACCCCGAAAACGACCTGGTGATGAATAGAGGGGATGTGGTCCGTACCACCAGTATTACCAGCGTAGAAAAATCGCCAAAGGCCATTCATCTCCACCTGTTTCAGGTGATGGACGAAAAGACTGACCAGTACTCACTGAGTATAGCGCAGCGCAATGAGTTGTAGTGGTATCAGCCTACTTCAACACCTCCCACAGATCCTCCCACCCCTTCCGGTTCCGAACCACCACATCCAGGTACTCTCGCCAAACCGGTTCGTCCTGCCCCCGGTCCTTAATAATGGCTCCGGTCAGGCTGGAGGCCAGGAATTCCGGTTCTAATCCGTTGCCCGAGCCGAAGTGATGGCTGAGGGCCCGGGACTGGTTAACGACGGAGATCGCCTCGGCCGTAGACAGCGTGCTACTGGGCATTTTTACCTGGGTACGGCCGTCCTCCGTCCGGCCATTCCGCAGTTCCCTGAAGATGGTGACCAGGCGGGTTATTTCGGCAGCGACATCTTTTTTGACGGTAGGGAGTTCCATGCCTGCCGCGGCGGCGGAGCTGCGGTCCGTCACGATCCGAACTTCATCTTCCAGGGTGGCCGGAAGGGGTAAAACGACGGTGTTGAAGCGTCGACGCAGGGCGCTGGACAATTCGTTGACGCCCTTATCCCGGTCGTTCGCTGTAGCGATGATGTTGAAGCCACGGACTGCCTGAACCTCTTTGTTCAATTCCGGCACCGGTAATATCTTTTCAGAAAGGATAGTGATCAACGCATCCTGCACGTCGCTGGGGATTCGGGTCAGTTCTTCGAGGCGAACGAGTTTACCGGCCTGCATTCCGGTCATGACCGGGCTGGGCACCATAGCTGCTTCACTCGGGCCTTCCGCCAGGAGGCGGGCGTAGTTCCAGCCATACCGCAGGGCATCTTCGCTCATGCCTGCGGTACCCTGCACCAGCAGGGTCGAATCTCCACTGATGGCAGCGGCAAGGTGTTCACTGACCCAGGTTTTGGCCGTTCCCGGCACGCCGACCAGCAGCAGGGCCCGGTCGGTCACCAGGCTGGCTACGGCTACCTCGATTAACCGACGGTCACCAAAATACTTAGGACTAATCACCGTACCATCGGCCAGTGTCTCCCCCAACAAATAATCGACCACAGCGCGGGGGCTGATGTTCCAGCCCGTCGGCTTTATGCCTTTATCCTGCTTCGCCAGTGCCTTGAGCTCACTGGCAAAAGCCGTTTCGGCGTGGGGACGTAGGATGGAAGGGGAAGTGGAGCGTTTAGCCAAGAGAGAGAGAATTTTTACGTTTTACTCCCCATCCCCAAGGGGAAGGGTTGGGAGGGGGTTAACCTACCGATTCTTAGGCCGCCGCCGCTTGCCCCCCTGGCCGCCCATCATGCCATGACCAGCCTTGCCCATACGCTGGGCCGCTTTCATTTGGCCAGACTGCTTCAATGCCTTATCCATCATATCGATTTGCTCGCGGATTTGCGGGATCTTGATGTTGGCCTCTTTGGCCTTTTTGAGGTATTTCTTGGCGGCAGTAAAGTTTTTTCGTTGGTACTCGATCTGGGCGAGTTGGAAGTGGAGCGTTGCTTTTTCCGTCGGGGTAGGGATATCGATGGCCTCGGCCTTACGAAGCCATGCCTCACCACCGTTAATGTCTTTACGGTTCAGGGCAATGTTGCCACGCATCATATAGTAAAAGGCCCGGTTGGCGCTGTAGAGCCACTCGGGCTTCAACGTCATGTTCAGGGTCTTTTCGGCACCGTCGAAATCCTGGGCCTGCACCTGCTTTGCAGCCGGTGCCACCGTGCCGAGAAAGATGTACCCCCCCAACAAAATAAGGCCGGTGATGACGAAAAAGATACCGTACCAAATACCCAGAGTTACCCAAAGTGCGATGCCTCCGACAAGACAGAGAGCGATGAGGGCAAAACGGATGTACGGGGGGATAACAAACATAGAAAATTACTTTTATTAAAAGCTTGACAAAGATAGGGACAAGTTTCAGGTTGCACTACTCCAAACTAGCCTGGTATTTCTTCTCCGCTCTTTTAGCGATGAAGACGGATATCTCGTAAAGCAGGTAAAGCGGCAGGGCAATCAACACCTGAGTGACTACATCCGGAGGCGTGAGTACACTGGCAAGGATAAGGATTCCGATGAAGCTGTGCTTGCGGTATTTGCGCATGGAATCGGCGGTAACCAGGCCGAAACTCGCCAGGAAATGAATCAGTACGGGCAATTGGAAGATGAGCGCTGCGGGCAGGGTAAACATGACCATATAGCTGATCACCGAATCAAGTGTAGGGATATTCGAAGCGCCGCCGACGGTAAAATTGGTAAGGAAAAATGTTCCAAACGGAGCGATGATTAAAAAACCGAAGCTGATGCCGATGAAGAACAACACCGAACAAACAAAAATGACACCACGGGTGGCCGATTGCTCCTCCTTGTACAATCCGGGGCGGATAAATGACCAGAACTCGTGAAAGACGTAGGGAAAAGCAACAACGAACCCGCCAACAAATGACATTTTCACGGCAGTGATGAACGATTCTCCGAGACCAATAGCCTGTACGACCACGTCTGTTTCAGGTGCCATACATAGCGAGCCTCCAGAAAGGTTACAGAACCATTGGTAGCTGATAAAATCGGCTTTTGTTGGCCCCAGAAGTATTCGGGCAAAGTACCAATCGCTGAAAATGAAAAGTACTATTCCGCCAAGCGCAATAGCTATCAGGGCTCGCATTACGTGCCAGCGTAGTTCTTCCAGATGATCGATGAAAGACATCTCTTTGTCTTCCGGGGGCTTTGGCCGTCCGTTTTCATCAATTTCCCAATCGTCAACATCGACTTGATCCAGTGCCATGGGGCGAAGATAGTATTTAGTGAATTGTGGGTAGTGTGTAGTTGGTCGTCTTCGACAAATTTTACTTTCCGAAGAAACAGCCGGGCGCGGCCGCTGGTGCAAAAACGGTTTATAAGGAGCAATGGTTGGCATAGGACTAGGAACTAGAAGCTACAAACTAGAACCTAGGCTACCGCACCTACCCTGAACATTACAATGTTTAGACACCTTAGGCGAGGGAGCATGTCCAGTTTCTAGTTCCCTAGATCCGTGTGGATAACAAATTGCACAGAAGTTAACAATCCGCCCGATGACCCACCCATCAAGGCGATAGGCTTTGACGCGTAGTCATCCGACGGAATAGCTAAGACTTACTGACCGTAGGCCGTCGGGCCGCTCGAAGCTTCGGCGAAGCCGGAGTAGTAGGCGGTCGGACGGCTAGGAGGTCAGTAAGTGCAATTTGTTATGCACACCCTAGATCCTAGCTCACTAGCTTCTAGCTTCTAGTTCCTACCTTTACCCCATGTTAAAAATCGGACTCTTCGGCGTAGGCCATCTTGGCAAAATCCACCTCAAGTGTATCCGCCTGGCGCGGACGCATTATGATCTCATCGGCTTTTACGATGCCGATGCGGACATGGCTCGCAGAGTGGCTGATGAATTCCACCTCAAAGCCTACGACAACCCGGAGGATCTGATTGCCGCAGCGGACGTGATCGACGTGGTCACCCCCACTCCAACTCACCACAAAATGGTCAAAATGGCCCTGAGGGGAGGCTGTCATGTTTTCGTTGAAAAACCCCTCACCGAAACCCTCGAGGAAGCCAAGGAGCTTATTGAGCTTAGCCGCAAAGCCGGTAAATTGGTACAAGTGGGCCACGTAGAACGATTTAACCCCGCCCTGCTCGCGCTGGGAGGACTAAAGGTTAAACCCTACTTCATCGAAGCCCATCGCCTGGCGATGTTCAATCCCCGGGGCGTCGACGTATCGGTGGTACTCGATCTGATGATCCACGATCTTGACATCATCCTGAAATTAGCCGACGACGAGGTCGTAGATGTCCGCGCCAGCGGCGTGGCGGTAGTCTCTGACCAACCCGACATCGTCAACGCACGCATCGAATTCAAAGGCGGAGCAGTAGCCAACCTCACGGCCTCCCGCATCAGCCTGAAGAACATGCGTAAAGTTCGGCTCTTCCAACCCGATGCTTATATCAGCCTGGATTTGCTGGAGAAGGAAAGCCAGATCGTTCGCCTGTTCGATGCCGACGCCACCTTACCCGAAAACGGACAACAATTCCCGTTGGAAACACCAAAGGGCCCACGGATTATTCACGTTGACCAGCCCGATAGCGGGCCAATCAATGCCATCCAAATGGAGTTGGAAAGTCTTGCAGACAGCATAAACCAGGGAAAACCAGCCGCCGTAAGCATCGAAGACGGTTATCGTGCGTTAGCATTAGCACACCGCATTTCCGCCGCAGTGGAAGCGAATCAACGTAAGCACCCCGGCAAGCTGTAGGAGAGAACGCACCACCCAACAGCCTGCAAGGCAACAAGACCAATACTTGTGGTGTCCTTACTCCTAATTGAGGTATACATGAACAGATTTTTCACACTCCTGCTATCCGTGGCCGCTTTATTGAGTTTTACCGGTTGTCCGGCAGACCTCGAAGTAGCCCCCGCCTTCGTTACCATCGATGGCTTCGACCTACAAACCCCGGCTCTGGGCCCGGCCACCTCCGACATTTCAGAAGTATGGGTATTCGCTGGCACGAATAATAATTTCATCGGCGCCTTTCCGCTACCAGCCCGTATCCCCATTCCCCGGTCTGGCGTTACGGATTTGCGCTTCGAGTCTGGCGTGAAGCAGAACGGCATAAGCACCACTCCTGAGATTTACGACTTCTACACCCCCGTCATCCGAACCCTTGACCTGGTTCCCGGACAAACCATTGATCTTGGAACCCCGGTAATTGGCTACCGGGAACAGGTAAAGTTTGCCATACTGGAAACCTTTGAAGAGGGCGTTACCCGCGCATTTACTGAACGGGTTCGGGGAGACACCTCCTTAATTGTTACGCAGGAAGTTATCCGAACGGGTGAGTTTAGTGGAAAAATCTATCTCTCAGATGACGATCCCCTTGTAGAAGTGGCCTCCACAGAAACCTTTAGCGGGCTAACCGATGTACGCCAATATGTTTGGTTGGAGATGGACTTCCGTAGTGATGCCAACGGACAATGGGGCGCCACTGGCACCAACGGGATCGACATCATCCGATTCTTCGATGCTGGCTTTCGCCCGCGCAATGAATGGACCAAGATTTACTTCAACCTAACGGAGACCATTCTGGAATCTACCCTCGACAATTATAAGCTCAACCTAACGACGCTTTTACCCGCTGAACTCTCAGAAGGCGACGTGTACCTTGATAACATCAAATTGATTCACTTCTGAGCCGGCACAGCAAAGTAAATAAAACTTCGCCGAAGGCACTCCGTCCCGATACCGCCCTGCGGCGGCGGGAGGACCGCCGTGTGTACATCACTGCCGATTTATTCGCCGCCTGGCTGGCCTGGACTGTTTTCTTCCTCATCCGTTCCGGCAAGCAGGGCAACATCGTTACCACCGAAAGCCTGACCAACGACGTCAATTATTATTGGGGGAGCCTCCTTATCCCCCTGGGCTGGGTGCTCGCCTATTCGCTCTTTGATCAGTACCAGGACATCTACCGTCTCAGTCGGTTGAAAACCCTTTTCCAAACCCTGTTACTCTCCATTGCCGGGGTCTTACTGCTGTTTTTCACCGTACTTCTTGATGATGTGACGGCTGATTACCACGATTATTACCAGAACCTGCTGAGCCTGCTGGCCTTGCACTTCACCCTCACCGCCACCATTCGGATGGTGCTTCTGACGCGGGCAAGCCGTAGGTTGAAACAAGGAGAAGTAACCTTTAACACCCTGATCATCGGAGGAAGCGAGGGGGCACTAAACCTCTACCAGGACATCCGTTCCCAACCTAAGGGACTGGGGTATCGGTTTGTGGGCTTTGTGGATTCGCGGCGCACTGCGCCGCCCCTCCTGGCCGACGAGCTCCCGCTACTGGGTAACCTCCGCAAGCTGGCAGAGGTCATTGAAGAACACAACGTTGAGGAGGTCATTATTGCCATCGAGACCAGTCAGCACAATCGCCTCCGTGAACTACTCAACGTACTGTTTGACTTTGAAGACCGCGTACTGGTCAAGATCATTCCGGACATGTACGACATTATGCTCGGCTCCGTAAAAATGGACCATGTTTTTGGCGCCGTCCTGATTGAGATCGAACAGGGAATGATGCCACGCTGGCAACGCTTTCTCAAGCGGGTGATCGACCTTTTTGTTTCTACTGTTATGCTTTTACTTTTAGGGCCATTGCTCATCTACGTAGCCATACGGGTAAGGCTTTCCAGCATCGGCCCCATCTTTTACCAGCAGGAAAGAATTGGCCTCAACGGCCGACCTTTCAACATCATTAAGTTCCGATCCATGTATACGGATGCGGAGGCCGCCGGGCCCCAACTCAGCAGTGATACCGATGATCGATGTACCCCATGGGGTGGCACCATGCGAAAGTGGCGGCTTGATGAATTGCCCCAGTTTTGGAACGTACTGCGCGGAGACATGTCGTTGGTCGGTCCCCGGCCTGAACGCCAGTATTATATCGACCTGATCAGTGCCCGCGCTCCACACTACCGCCACCTGCTCAAAGTAAGGCCCGGCATCACCAGTTGGGGCCAGGTCAAGTACGGATACGCCAGCAACGTGGACGAAATGATCCAGCGGCTCAAATTCGACATCCTTTATATAGAGAATCGGTCCTTGGCCCTTGATTTCAAGATCTTGTTTTATACGGTGGTGGTGTTGCTGCAGGGGAAGGGGAAGTAGATTGATGGATGTGATAGGTTAATAGATTGATAGTGCTACCGCATTCGGCAGCCCACTTCGCTCGTAGTTGATACTCTTTTGATCGTACATAGAACAGATAGAATATTTTCACGAGCGGAGCGAGCAGTCTGGTGCAGTAGCCTATCAATCTATCCCTTCTATCAATCTAACTTAGGGCGCGGCCGCAGGTGCAAAAACAGGTAAAAGGGCAAAGACATTCCTCCGTACCTTGCAACCTGCAACCTGCAACCTGCAACCTACGAAACCTGTAACCTGCCCCCTCCATGTTCCAAGTAAAAGGCCGATTGGTCGATCTCGATACCCGCACAACTTACGGAGCGATCATTACGGTAAACGACGCCGGTTACATCGAGTCCATCGAAAAAGACCCGACGCGTGATAAGCGCGGCTGGTTCATCTTGCCAGGTTTTGTGGACGCTCACGTACACATCGAGAGTTCGATGCTGTTGCCAGTCGAATTTGCTAAACTGGCCGTTATCCACGGTACCGTTGCGACCGTTTCAGATCCGCACGAGATTGCCAACGTCATGGGCCTTGAAGGGGTGGAGTACATGCTAGACAACGCGAGCTATACACCGCTGAACATCAATTTCGGGGCTCCGAGTTGCGTGCCAGCCACCAGTTTCGAAACCGCCGGTGCGGAGTTGGGAATCAAAGAAGTCGTCAGCCTACTGGAGCGGGACGACGTCAAATACCTAAGTGAGGTGATGAATTACCCAGCCGTTCTGAACGGAGACATGGAAATGCTGGCTAAGATATCGGCCGCCATCGAACGGGGGAAGGCAGTAGACGGGCACGCACCTGGTCTCCGCGGCGAGGAAGCCGCTACCTACGCCCGGGCGGGTATCTCCACCGACCACGAATGCACCTCCGCCGGAGAAGCCCGCGACAAACTCGCCGCCGGCATGAAAATCCTCATTCGTGAAGGATCCGCAGCGAAGAACTACGCCGCCCTGCATGAGTTGATCGATGAATTCTCCGACCGGCTGATGTTTTGCACCGATGACAGCCACCCCGACGACCTGATGGCCGGGCACATCAACCTGCTCGTCAACCGGGCCATACGGGACGGACACGACGTTTACGATGTGCTCAAGATGGCCTGCCGGAATCCGGTTGAACATTATAAACTTGACATCGGTCAACTGAAAGTTGGTGATCGGGCTGACTTTATCCAGGTCGACGACCTCCGCTTCATGGCCGTGATGACTACCTATATAAAAGGACAGTTGGTCGCCGAAGCCGGGCACCACAATTTACCAGACTTCCGGCCCGAGCCAATCAATCGTTTCAACTGTTCTCTTAAAACACCGGCTGATTTTGCCGTTGCTCCGGGGCCGGCAGGTGCCAAACTCCGCGTCATTGAAGTATTTGACGGGGAACTGGTGACCGGGAAGCAGTTGCTCTCCCCCACCTTGGATGAAGACGGACGACCCGTTGCCGCGCCAGAGCGTGACTTACTTAAGATTGCCGTCATTAACCGGTATGAAGATGCCCCTCCGGCCGTTGGCTTTGTAACCGGTATGAAACTTCAACGCGGTGCCATTGCCAGCTCGGTGGCGCACGACAGTCATAACATCGTAGTGGTAGGCGTAACCGACGAAGACATTTGCCGGGTGGCGAATGCCGTGATTGCTGAGCGCGGCGGCATTGCCGCCGGACGAGACGAATACCTCGAAGTCTTACCCCTACCGGTGGCTGGCATCATGAGCAACGACACCGGCCCGCGCGTAGCCGCGCGCTACGGAGAGCTCAACGGCTTTGCTCGCCGCAAGCTCCGCTGCGGGCTGAATGCGCCGTTTATGACGCTGTCCTTTTTGGCGTTGTTGGTGATCCCGGAGTTGAAGTTGAGTGATAAGGGGGTCTTTGAGGCGGGGAGTTTTTCTTTGGTGGATTTATGGGAGGAATAAGTACCAGACACGATACCAAATCTTATTTAGTTAGCACCATTATTACTAAATTTGAATTATGAAAGGAATACAGGATACCACGAGTAGTACACTACGTCAGTTACTGGGTAACGGACTGAGATACGTGATTCCTCGTTTCCAACGGGATTATTCTTGGACGGCGGAACAGTGGGACGACCTATGGCGAGATATGGAAGCCGTCCGTACAGGAGAAGATCCCGCGCATTATTTAGGGTATTTAGTACTGCAAACACAAGACGACAAAGAATATAAAGTCATCGACGGACAGCAACGATTGACGACCCTGAGTATTTTTATACTCGCATGTATAAAAAGGCTTAGCGACATGGTCGATCAAGACATTGATCCAGAGCAAAACACCCAAAGAATAGCTACATTTAGGTCGTCTTATATTGGCTATCTTGACCCTGTGACCCTGGTTCCCCGTAACAAGCTTCGGCTTAACCGAAATAATGATGACTTTTATCGGCAGTATATAGTTCCTCTAATCAGTTTCCCTAGACGCGGAATAAATACTTCGGAAAAACTGATGCGAAATAGTTTCGAGTGGTTTCACAGCCGTTTAACGACAACATTCGCCACTGGAGAAAGCATTGCCGAGTTTTTGGACGATATCGTAGATAAACTCTTTTTCACTGTAATTACGGTAGACGATGAACTTAATGCCTTCCGGGTTTTTGAGACATTGAACGCCCGGGGAGTACAGCTCAGTTCAGCGGACTTGCTCAAAAACTATCTGTTTTCGATCGTGGATGCCCAGGGTAGCCATGCATCCGAAATCACAGAAATTGAAAGTCTTTGGAGCCAGATAATTGGCAAACTCGGTAGCCGGTTATTCCCACAATTCCTACGCACTTACTGGAACAGCCGTAACAGGACAGTCCGTAAAAATGAACTGTTCAAGGCCATTCGAATGAGTATTACAACTAAGGCAGAAGCATTTGCTTTAGTAAGAAACTTACTTAGCAGTGCGGATACTTACTCCGCCCTTCGCAACCCAGATGATGAATTATGGACGAGCATGCAAAATGTTCCTCCCTATCTTCGTGAACTCAAACTTTTCCAGGTAAGCCAACCTATCGCGTTACTACTCGCTGCCTATGAAACGTTATCCCTGCATCAATTCGAACGCGTATTGAAATCTACCGTAGTAGTATCATTTCGTTATAATATTATTGGGGGGCTAAATCCTAATGATCAGGAAAAGAGCTATAACAACATCGCATTACAACTTCGTGATGGCAATGGGTTCGCCCCTTCTGCTTTGTCACTTGTGTACCCTTCTGATAGCAGCTTTGAAGCAGCGTTTGCTAACGTAGAGTTCGGCCGAACGCCTAAAGCACATAAGCTTATTCGTTACATTTTTGAAAAGCTAGACCGGCAAATACACACTTCTCAGATAGATGGCTTTTCTTCAAGTTTAACTGTGGAACACATCTTACCTGAGAATCCCGATGACGGAGCCTGGGACGACATTCCAGACGATACGCTGGAACGCTGTGTATATCGATTAGGCAATTTGACTTTATTGGAATCCCGACTTAATCGCGATGCTGCTTCACGTAGTTATGAAGACAAGAAGCGTATTTTCTCTACTAGCGATGTGGCGTCGACAAAAGCGATAGTTGATCGTTACGATAAATGGAACGAAGCTAATATAACCGCTCGCCAGCGGGCCATAGCTCGTGTGGCGAAAGGTGTATGGCAGTTACCAATGTAATACTTCTTGTAACCATCAATCTGGCGGTAGAGCCTTAGCTTACAACATAACCACTACCCCTTAAGCATTTCCCGAAGCAGCGATATCCCCATCTGCCGACGCGCTTCCACTTCCTCCGGGGTTTTACCGCCCGCTGTTCCGCGTACATCGTACGTTAGGCCAATAAAGGATTCCTGGCCAGAGCGAAGCAGGTAAAGCCGCCGCTGACTAACGTGGGTA
>JBGCFZ010000092.1:0-42877 GCA_045110355.1 Lewinella sp.
CTCCGGGCTCCAGTCCGGGTCCTCTTCCGGAGTTGGCGCTCTTTTAGCGATGATGGCGTTTTTGAAGCCAGCTTCTTCGAAAGCGACCTGCCAATCTTCGATGCCCTGAATGAAGTAAGGGACGAATTTTTCGGGAGTGGCCGGGTCGACGTAGTAGACGATGGGTTTAACGGGTTCTACCAACTCTCCCCGGGCGTAAGCCGCAGGGTCTTTGGGCTCCAGCCGCCACCGGCGGATGTACTCCTTTTCATCTGCTTTAAGCGCTTCCGAGCTGTAGTCTACCTGGCTGAGGGTAAACCAGCCTACCCGAGGATCATGCATCCTCGGCTGCATGGGCTCCTCTGGCAGAAGGAACAGGGACTGCGCCATTTGCAGAGAGATGGTTCCCGTCCGAGCATTAGAAGGGGGCGCGGCCGCAGTAAACGTCATATCATGACGGATCTCCACATTTTCGGGGTAAGCAGACATTCTGCTGATGTAGCTACGTTTCTTATCCAGGCTTCGGACCTTGTATGTCGATCTGATACGCGTGGGCAGGCCACTAATGGCCGGCACATCGCTCAGGAAAAGGTCGTTTACACCGATAACGGCAGCGGTAGAATCTTCATTGAAAGCTTCAATTTTGAAGGCCATGATCAACGGCGCGTAATTGTTATTTTGAACCGAAATGTTGATCGGCAATTCCTCATCCGCCACACTGCTGTAGGAAATCGACTTAAGGTGAATGCTGTGATGATTTCGCGACCACTGCACCAACTGCTGGTTGGTCTTTGTGCCAGCATTGAAGTACCCCCCGCCCAAATTAGCAGGAATTTTGGCGATCCGGCTCACCAAGAGCATATCTTTTCCCAACATCTCCAGTGGGACTTCAAAGTAGTATTTATCTCCTACCCGGTGCGTATTGAAAAGCCCCGTGGTGGATTCCGCTTCGTCGGTAATCACCTCAGCGTACGCTTTGAAAGGAGATTTCTTCTTTTTCTTCTCTTCCTTCTTTTCGTCGGTGGGTGCCTCGGTCTTATCTACCTCTTTTGGTTTTTCTTTCTGGGCTGAGATCGGGATGGCCAGGCAACACAGTAAAAGGAACAAGAACATGGATTTGGAAAAAGGAAAGGTCATTTGGTCTGGGTATTGATTAAACATGCCATAATAGCACTGTTGTAAGGGCTGGAAAGATAATAAGTTCTATCAATTGGCACATGTACAAAACATCTATGCGGGTTGGCTACTCAACACAACTTGTCTATTTGCCCGTCACCAGCTATCTTGACCCATAGATTAGCAGTAAGAACCCGAATCATCTTTTCTAACGCATAAACAATAGATCATGGCAAAACGAAGAATCAGCAAACCAAAGAAAAAGACCAATGTCAGTGCGGAAGATGCTGCCGCCAACAAGCGCTTTTTCACCATCACCGGTATTTGTGTACTAGTGCTCTTAGTGGTGATTTTTATCATCTTCCTCAACTCCTGATCCAGAAATCTGCTGGATAACTGCTTCAATTATTTCCGGAATGGCCGGCGTCGTAACCAATACCTTCGTAATAGACAGGGGGTTTGGAATACGGGGCCGGCCATTTTTACTGAACAGCTTTACGTTGATGTCTTTCAGTGAAGTATACCGGGTGTGCAACAGCTGATACTTACGTTGTTCCACATCATAAGTGACCAGGTAACCACCCCAGCTGGTGGCGTCAGCACCAATACGTATCAGCAGGGGACAATCCAGTAAATTCAAGCTGGGGCTTTGATAGTGATACCGGGCGGTAAAGGAGGGATAGTCCATCAACTCGGCGGGAACCTCGTACTTTACTTTTTCAAGCACCACCTGGAGGGCTGATTCGATGTTCGTGTACAGATCTTCGGGTTGACTTCGGTCATACGGCAACCAGTCCCCCGTATGTACTTGTCGGTATTGCATGTCTCCAAACTGCAACTTGTAGTCAAAAACAGGATATCTTGGAGAGACGTACCCAGGATGATAAAACTTGTTCCCGTTTTTGCTCAACCAGTCAATCTCCAGTAGCATCGTGTAAATACCCAGGCTGAATCGGGCGTATTCCGGATCATAGATACCGGCCTTCGTGTAGGCTGTTTCTTCGCCAAGATCAAAATAGCTGAAGGCTACCAACTTATCTCCATCATACACCCTGATAATTCGGGTATCCAGCACCCTAACCAGGTATTCTCCGGTCACGTGTAAGTCAAGGTCTTCCCGGGTCTTTTCGGGATGTACGGCCATGTATCGCCGGTTCAGGGCCAGCAATTCTTCGTCTGGTTCTGAGGCCCGGCCGTAGGTAACCCTGAACAGCGGATTGTTTCGTTGGAGGATTTTACGGTGCCGTTTTTTAAAGGTAAATCCTTCCAGTGGTAAACGGACCTGGATGCAACCGTAAATCTCTTCGTCGTCGGCCCGCAGGAAGTCGGCCGTGTAGATGCCCTGCCCTGCAGGGCGCCAACCGGACTTCAGGTAACGATCCAGCTCACGTGCAGGCAACGGGACTATAAAATGGCGGATCTGGGTGGACACTGGAGCCTTAGATTAACGAGTTTGGATAGGAGGTGGCGAAGGTACGACGTGTAGGGAGAGAAAAACGTACTGTTGAGATCATACACCCTCTTGCAGTAATATTTAGGAGGAGTACGACATTTGACATGAACCCAACCTCTCTGTGTAACTTTAGGCTGGCAGATTGAGGATTGCGTACGCAAAATCCTGAGAACAATCATATTACCCCTTCTCAAAATGAAAACAACACTACTTTCAGTCATACTACTTCTTTGTAATTATTCATCTGCTCAGACAAATGAAAAGGACTATACTGTAGGTAAGACTTTCATCATACGATCCGAAATACTGGGAGACGAGCGAGAAATCCAAGTTTTTACACCACCAGGCTATGAAGAAAATGCAGCGCAATATCCTGTCCTCTATATTTTGGATGGGCAAAGGTATTTTTTACACGCTGTAAGTCTACAAAAGTCGTTTATCGAGTTCAAACAAACTCCAGGCTTCATCATAGTTGGGATCTCTAAAAAAAGGCTTGACCGAAATCGTAACTATAGCAGTAATGCCGAAGATTTCTTGTCTTTTATTGAAACCGAAGTTATCAGTCTTATAGACACTAAATACAGGACATCAAAAGATCGAATCCTCTTTGGATGGGCCTATGGAGGAGGTTTTACAATTCAAGCATTGCTCCGAAATCCAGATTTATTTAATGGATATATTGCAGCAAGTCCATTTCCACTTGATGACAAAACAGAAGGCTTAGATAGCTTGATGACTGAAAACGCCTCTCTCGATAAGTTCTTATTTTTCTCCTCTGAAACAAGTAAAGGCTCGGTTATAGAAGGAGCTCAAAAGTTAAGTGCACTTCTAGGCAGTAAGTCGCCTAAATCATTAGACTGGACATTCATGAAACTAGAAGATGAAGAACATAGGTCTACACCATTTGCTACGCTGTATCACGGACTCCGGAAATACTACCAATACTACCCAGAGTTACAATTCAATACGCTTGAAGAATTTACTGAGGCAGGAGGACTGCCCTATGTTTACGACTACTTCAGGCAAAGATCGGAGAAACATAACTTCCCAGCAGGTTTATCAGATTGGACCATGTTTAGCCTAACCAGAAATGCTATGAGGTCTAATGACTTCAAGCAATTTGAAGCCTTCTTACAAGAATTCCAAGATACGGACTTCATTGAGCGACTAAATGTTAACAGAACAATCTCAATCGCAGAATTTTACCTAGAACACAGCCAGTATAAAGAAGCTTTGAACCTAATCACCGCTTTAAGTATAAAACATCCAAATTCAAAGAACATACTGATCCAAATAGGTGACATCTATACAAAAATGAATGACACAGATAATGCTTTGAAATTTTATAAAAGGGCAAGAGCAATAGAATAAACCACATACAAAGAAGTAAACCATAAAAACCAACGGTCATTGGGTCATCCTTCACAAAATGTTTACTCAGGAAAAGCCCAAGTAAAAGGGTCTATTCCTGCCATTAAAACACCCCCCGAGCCTGCAACGCATCCACCCGTTTGCTAACCTCTGTGTCCTCCACCAACCCGGGCGCATGCCAGGGCTTCACCCTGGCGTCAATTACCACGGGCCCGGTACATCCCCAGTGTTTGTGCTCCGTAAAAGCACCGATACCGTGGAGGTCATGGCTAGGATTGGACCGGGTGAACGTCGCCCAAATGAAATTACTGAAGTCTTCAGCCATAAAAGCGCTGTCATCGCAGACAACAATCATGGCTACTCCATCCGCCAGCATTGCACCTGCGGCCGCGCCCTCCTTATTGGCTTCCGTAAAACGGTCGATATCAGCGTAACTCTCCTTGCCAATGTTCTTTGGTCCTTCGACGGCAAGTATCCCGGGAGCAATAAACGCAGGCTTGGCAAACCCTTCGGGAAGAGCCAACTCAGCAGGTAACACCGTCGTCAGTTCCCGGCGCTTATCCCCGCGGCAAGCCCAGATCAGCTTCGAGCCCGCATTCCAACCAGAACCGCTATAATCCAGCGTATCAATAGTGGTACGGGTCTGGAAATGCAGATCCCTGGTTGGGTCGAACCGTTCCAGGACGTGATGAAAAAATCCCGGCTGATCATCCGCATCTAAATCAGGATCGTCCTCATCGCTGGCAATAATACAGTACTTGGCCAGGCTGGTTTGCCCACTGCCCAAAATCCGATTAGCCTGCGTGATGATCTCTTCCGGCACCTTCTCCCGAAACGGCATGTACCTTTCCGAGCCAATGGCCAACAAGAGCGGGTGAACACCTGCCTCATCAACCGCATTAATCTGCCGGATACCGGGAAATTCGCCGGGCGTCAGGTCCTTTACAATTTTATGAATCAGGTAGCCGAACTGGCTGTCTTCGGCGGGTGGACGACCAACTACCGTGAAGTGCCAAATCGGATCTTTCCGGTGCCAGACCGTCTCTACGTCCATCACCGGAAAATCATGCTCCAGGCTGTAATAGCCAAGGTGATCTCCAAACGGCCCCTCCGGCTTCTTTTCCCCTTTACGAATGGTCCCACAGATCACAAAATCAGCATCAGCCGACAGCAACCAATCCTCATGCCAGGTATACCCGAAACGACGGCCGGCAAGCATCCCTGCGAAAGTCATCTCACTAAGCCCTTCCGGTAATGGCATGATGGCACAAAAGGCGTGACTAGGCGGCCCACCAACAAAAATACAGCATCGGAAAGGCTTGTCAGACTTCAAATATTCGGTATGATGAATCCCGATGCCACGATGCAACTGGTAGTGCAGGCCTATTTCTTTATTCTCCTTGTATTCGTTTCCGTTTAGCTGGATTCGGTACATTCCGATGTTGGAATCCATGGGCTTTCGACTGCCCGGAGGTAGGGTCATCACTTGTGGCAGGGTGACAAAAGCGCCGCCGTCCATTGGCCACGACTTTACCAACGGAAGCTGGTCAATAGTCGTCTGGGCATACTTTATCGCCGGGTTGAAGTGTCGACGAGGCAAAGCACTTAGCGCCGTAAATGGTGCTCCAACGTATCGTAGTGGGTCCTTGGCAAAATTTGCGGGATCCGCCTTCAATTCTACTACCTTTTTTACTCGGGGCAGGGTTTTACGAAAGAGGAAATCCGTACGCTCTTTGGTACCGTACAAGTTGGATAAAGCCTGAAATGGACTACCCTTGACCTTTTCAAAAAGAATCGCCGGACCACCAGCGGCAAATACCCGTCGGTGAATTTCTGCCATTTCCAAATCAGGATCCACCTCCTCTGAGATGCGGAGTAGGTGGCCATTCTTTTCAAGATCGTTAGCGGCTTCGCGGAGCGATGCGTACATAGTTGGTAAATTAGGTTTCCAGGCGGCGCGGACGCCGGTGCAAGGTAAGGTGCTTAGAATAGCAGGGGAAGTAGAATGGTTGTCTGCCCCATGTCAGTATTTTAACCAGCGGGCAGTTAACGCTGTTAGTAGTCAACAGTACCTATGCTTATTCACTCTTTATCCCGGTACCAGTCCTGAATTTTTTTTGCCGTACTTAAGTTAGTCACCTCCGCAATTTCCGACGCAAGGGCTTCCTTCACCTTCTTAGGGCTGCCAAAATGTGCCATCAACTGTTGTACAGTTTTATCACCAATACCGGGAATTTCGTGCAATTCCGTACCGACCATGGCATTGCTGCGGCGGTTACGATGATGGCGCAGCGCGAAGCGGTGGGATTCATCCCTGCACTGCTGGATGAGCCGAAGCGACTCTGATTTTTTGTTAATGTGCAGCGGAACGGAGTCTTCCGGAAAATAGATTTCTTCGAGGCGTTTGGCGATACCAACCACCACCATTTTACCGCGCAGCCCCAGCTCATCAATGGATTCCATGGCATGGCTGAGTTGTCCTTTACCACCATCAATGATGACCAATTGTGGAAGTGGCTCGTCTTCATCCCGCAAACGGCGGTAGCGGCGAAAGACCACCTCTTTCATGCTGGCAAAATCGTCGGGGCCAACCACCGTCTTGATGTTGAAGTGACGATAGTCCTTCTTACTGGGCTTCGCATTTTTGAAGACGACGCAGCTCGCCGTCGGGTTGGTCCCCTGGATATTCGAGTTGTCAAAACACTCGATGTGCATCGGCAACCGATCCATCTGCAGGTCGGTCTGCAAGGTCTTAAGGATTCGTTCCGCCGGTGTCGCCTTATTGGCATTGTTTATCCGTTGCTTCTTGCGTTGCAACAGCATATATTTTGCGTTTTTAATACTGAGATCCAGCAACTTACGCTTATCTCCGATTTTTGGCACCACCACCTGGGCCTCCACCCCTGGTAGGTCAATAGCTTCGTCCAGAATGATCTCTTCGGAGATGGAATTGAAGCGGTTTCTGATTTCAGGAATCGTGTAAGTCAACAGACTTTCCGCATCATCGTCGAGGTTCATCGTGATTTCCTGCGTAGTGGTGTGAATGATCGCTCCGTTAACAATTTTGATGTAGTTCAGGTAGGCTTCCTTCTCATCAATTGCCAGACCAAAAACATCCACGTCCCGTACCGTCGTCGAAACGATCTGCGACTTACTTTGATAGTTCTTGAAGGACTTCAGCTTGTCCTTAATTTGCTGTGCCAGCTCAAACTCCATGGACTCGGCCAATCGGGCCATTTCTCCTTCAAAGTGGCGGCGCACTTCCGCAAAATTCCCCTTCAGGATGTTCTTGATCTGCTCGATTTTAGCATTGTATTCCTCCTCCGTTTCTTCGCCGACGCAAGGGCCTTTACAGTTTTTAATGTGGTACTCCAGGCAGACTTTAAATTTTCCGGCCAGGATGTCGGTTTCGTTGAGGTTGAGGGTACATGTCCGCAATTGAAAGAGCTGCCGGATGAGGGCCAAAATGTCCTTCATCTGTCCATGCTTAGTGTAGGGCCCAAAGTAGAGACTGCCGTCTCGGACTACGTTGCGCGTGGTAAAAACACGGGGGAATCGCTCTTTTTTGATACAGATATAGCTGTAGCTCTTGTCGTCCTTGAGTAAGATATTGTACCGCGGCTGAAGCGTCTTGATCAGTGCATTTTCCAGCAAAAGCGCATCGGCTTCCGTTTCTACGATGGTAAACTCGATCCGGGCAGCCTTTCGCACCATGATGCGCGTACGGTGCAGCCGGTCTTTCCGCTCCCCGAAGTAGCTGGCGACCCTGTTTCTCAGCACTTTTGCTTTGCCTACGTATAATATGGTCTCATCGGGACCGATGAAACGGTACACCCCCGGCTCTTTGGGCACGGTGCTGGCAATGGCTTGGAAGTCTTCGGTGGTCATCGTTGCAAGTAACAAATTATCTAACAAATCGTTGGGTGATCTGTGTTTTTTTTGGGCGGGGACGCGGGTGCAGGGGAAGGGACTAAAGGAGCAAGGGGGGGGAGGGTTAAAGGAGTAAGGGATATCGGACAAAGGGCGCTCCTCCTAAAAAAATCATGGAAAGGAACGTAACAACCATTTCCCTGAAAACATAAAGGGGAAACTCCTCCTCCATGAAGCTTCGTTACCTATTCCTTCTTCCCGCACTTTTTATAACTTCCTTTGTGGTTGCTGCCCCCGTGGCGGTATGCCTGTCTACCGTATATGTGGCCCTTCCAGCTGATGCCTGTGAGATCACTTTATACGGCAATGAAGTTGACGGAGGATCTTACGATTACGATGCCACCATCGCCACTTTTGCCATCACTGGCGGAAATAACCTCATCCCAGGGAACTACACCGTCACGATGACCTACACCACCCGGAATGGCTCAGCCACCTGCTGGTCGACCGTGGTGGTACAAGACAAGACTGCTCCTACAGTAACTTGTACGGACCGAACCTATTACCTCGTTGCCCCCGACCAGCCCTTTGTCATAAATACCGATTATTTGGTCAGCGTTACGGACAATTGCCAGCCAATCCCGGTCATCAACCTCAACGTCTTTGACAGCAACACCTTTGGGACTACCCCATTCTCCGCTTCAGCAACGGATAATGGTGGCAATACCGGTTCCTGCTCCGGCACGGTAACAACGGTGGATGCAGAACCACAGAACTACTGTTCGTCCAGCCGCAACCCATACTACGAGCACATCAGTAACATTAGCCTTGGCGCCATCAACCATTCTTCGGGTGCGGATGGAGGTTACAACTGGAATTATCCGGAGGGCAGCAACACCTTATACCATGGCTCCACCTACACCATGAGCTATACCCCTGGCTTTGCCTTCTCCAGTACCTATCATGAATATTGGAGTGTTTACATCGACAAAAACGGTGACGGCGACTTTACGGACAGCGGAGAACTCCTCCACCAATGGAACGGCTACGGTGGCAACAGTTTCAGCTTCACTTCTCCCGGTACCTACTGGGGGTGGTCCCGCATCCGGGTCGTTATGCGCTACGGCGGCTACGCTACTTCTCCCTGCGGTGGCGGTGGCTATGGCGAAACGGAAGACATTAGTGTTTACCTACGGCCCTTCTTCTGGTTCCCATGGCCTGGCTTTAGACAAGCGGAAGACCTGGCTGAAATGACCGGAAATTCTAATCAGGCAATGAGCCTCGGTTCTACCCGCCCCGTAGAAGCAGCCATTCCCGAGGAGGCTGAACAGCGTCGTCAACTAAGCTCCCCTACATCTCCCGGCACCAACAGCGGGCAGCCTACCGCAGTTCCCGTCAAAGTATTCCCGAATCCGGCAAGGGCCGGACAGGCCATTAACATCTTTGGCCAGAACCAGGGCCATGATCTATTGCTGCGCAATATGACCGGCCAGGTGGTCAAGACCTACCCGGGAACAACCACGCGGGCTTTCCTGCCCGGTAATCTACCAGCAGGCATTTACCTGCTCAGCGGTATTGCTTCGGAGGGCGGGCAGGCCTGGACCCGGAGGGTGATGGTTAGGTAGTCTGGTAAAGTGAATTAAGGGCTAAAAAACCAAGTACGGACGCTCGCAGGTTAATTTGCAGCTTTTCTGCTTCGCATCAAAGCTGCAAATCAATACTACTAGGTCCTTATCAAGGGCAATCGTCTTGTAGTGCTACCTTTGCTGGCCTTACTACAAGACCAGCCTCCATGACCAACCCTGACATTGCGCGCCACTTCAACACCCTTGCCAAGTTGATGGAGTTGCACAAAGACAATCCTTTCAAGATCCGTTCTTACTCCTCGGCGTACAATAAGCTGCGTAAGATGGACGAACCACTGGCCGGTAAAACGGAGGCGGAGTTGCAGCAAATTGATGGCGTTGGCAAAGCCATTGCCGCCAAAATTCACGAGTTGGTGACCACCGGAGGAATGGAGACCCTGGAGAAGTGGAAGGCGCAAACGCCGGAAGGCATCCAGGAGATGTTGACCATTCGTGGTTTTGGCCCCAAGAAAGTTAAAGCCGTTTGGGATGGCCTGGGGGTAACCACCGTTGGGCAACTGCTCTACGCCATTAACGAAAACAGGCTGGTGGAACTGAAGGGTTTCGGCGCAAAGACCCAGGAGACCTTACGGGAGAAACTGGAATTTCATCAGCGGAGCCGTGGCCAATTCCATTTCCGGACGTTGGACCGGGTGGCTACTCCGTTGCTGGAGGCCCTACAACAGCAGTTTCCTGAGGAGCGATTTGAACGTACGGGCGCGCTGCGGCGCGCCTGCCCTACCCTAACGCACCTTGCCGTACTGACGACCCTTTCACCTGCGGCCGCGCCCGAAATTACTGGCCTGGAAAACATGCTTACCAGCGAAGATCAAACAACTGCCACGGTTGATGACTTTCCCGTAGTGCTACATCATTGCCAACAGGCTAACTTCGGAAGCAAGCAATTCCGTTATACCGGAGCCCCGGAGTTTCTGAATGCCTTCGTTGCGGAATTCCCCGGCAAAGATTTCCAAAACCTTGCTTCGGAGGCCGAAGTATTTGAGAAAGCCGATATTGCTGCCATCCCGCCCGAACTACGCGAGGATGATCGCTGGATCACCCCCGCCAAAAACAACAAACTTCCTGTCCTGCTGGAAACCTCCGACATTAAAGGTGTTGTCCACAGCCATTCTACCTACTCTGATGGCATTCATACCTTGCAGCAAATGGCCGAAGCTGCCCGCAATAAAGGCTTCGCCTACCTCGTGATTTCAGACCATTCTAAAACGGCCGTTTACGCCGATGGCCTTTCCATTGATCGGGTCAAAGAACAGTGGGCCGAAATTGATGACCTTAATGCAGCGCTTTCCCCCTTTCGTGTTTTTAAAAGCATCGAGTCCGATATTTTGACCGATGGATCGCTGGATTATCCGGACGAGATATTAGCTGGGTTTGACTTTGTCATTGCCAGTATTCACTCCGGATTAAACATGGAGGAGGAAAAAGCAACGGACCGCTTACTCAAGGCAATTGCCAACCCCTACACGACCATTCTTGGTCATCCAACCGGAAGACTATTATTAAGTCGTGCCGGTTATCCGATTGACCACCAGCGCATCATCGACGCCTGTGCCGAGCACAAGGTTGTTATTGAGCTGAATGCGAACCCCTACAGATTAGATTTGGACTGGAGTTGGATACCCTATGCCGTGAAACGCGGTGTTTCCATCAGCATTAATCCGGACGCTCACTCCATGGGTGGTATTGATGATATAAAGTACGGGGTATTGGCAGCCCGTAAAGGAGGCCTCACGGCAGCTGGATGCTGGAACGCGAGGGACATCACCCCTTAATGGTTGGTTCATCTCCCCAAAAAAAGGCTTAAACGCAGAATGCGCGGTTGCTTGTTCAACTGGCCGCTGCCTATTCATTAGGCTAAAAGCACTTATGTCAGTCCCCCGACATTAGTACAAAACTGCATTCTTGCCCAGGCAGCGGACACTATCTGCTTTCCGTTTGGCTGATACGATAGCGCGTTAAACATATTTGTTTCGCTAATTATTGCCTTGCTTATTGTTGATACTTTTTTTTGAGACTAGACACCGATTAACTGACCCGACAACCATGTCCGGTCTTGTTTTACTAACCTTTATTTAACCTAAATATGCATAGAATGAGACTTTTTTTATGGGTCCTGATCCTCGGTGGCTTCACCACCCTTCAGGCCCAAACCATCACCGGTACGGTGACGGATCAAAGCGGTGAAACGCTGATTGGTGCGTCCGTCTTCGTAGCCGGCACTACCACAGGTACCGTTACTGACATAGACGGAAATTTCAGCCTTTCTGTTCCTGGCAATTCAGAGAGCCTGATGGTTACCTACACAGGTTTCGAAACGCTGACCATACCACTGGTAGCGGGACAGACCCGCTATGAGATAACGCTTTCCCAAGGGGTTAACCTTGCTGAGATTGTTGTGTCTGGTCAAGGGGTCGGAATCGAGCGAAAGCGCTTAACGACTACGGTTGATGTGATCAGCAGTGACCAGTTGGAACTTGCTCCCATTACCCAGTTGGATCAGATTCTTCAATCACGAATTCCTGGTGCTCAGATCCGGATGTCTTCCGGTCAGCCAGGTACAGCTTCGCTGATCAGGAACCGTGGTCCGCTGACGGCCAACGGTTCTTCAACACCAGTCATCATCATTGATGGTGTTCGGGTAGACAACCTCAACTCCAATGCCTCCCTTAATGTAGGTACTGGTGGTGCCAGCTCTAGTGCACTGGCCGATATTCCGGTCGAATCTATCGAACGGGTAGAATTCATTCGTGGTGGTGCAGCAACTACCTTGTACGGTGCCGACGCCGCCAATGGTGTACTACAGATTTTCACGAAGAAAGGTACTGCCGGTGAGGCGCGCCTTACTGGTGGTGTACTTGTAGGCAGCATGGTCGGAGAAGACAGGTTTCTCCGTTTCCAGGAAACGGCTGATCTCCTGTTCGAACCGGGGCTGGTACAGCAGTACCGGGTTGGTGTTGACGGAGGTAGCGACAGGGCTACGTACAACTTCAGTGGCAGTTTCTACGACGACGATAGCTTTACTGACCTGAACAGCCAGCGTCGCATCAACGCTCGTTTTGGTGCCAGCGCCAAGTTAAACGACAAGCTCACCTACAACGGCTCCGCGGCCTTCGTGAGTAATTTCTTTACGCGTGACTACAACGCCAACACCAGCTTTGCCCGTTTTGGCGGTATTGAAGGTGGAGACTATGGCCTGATCAATGAGCTGAGCGCTGGAGCCCTTGACACCATCAAAACTGATCTTCGGATTGCGGGTGAGCTGACCGACATAACGGAAGCCGTTCGTCGTTTCCAGACGTCTCAGCAGTTGGAGTACAAGCCTTTTGCAGGCTTTACCGCTCGTTTCATCGCCGGTTTGGACAGTCGCCGTTCTCGCCAGGAGGACCTGCAAACCAATGCATTGCTAATTGCCAAGGGTGCCGTTGGCCCCAACACGGCCGACCAGGGAAACATTAACCGGGCTACTCGTGACTTCCTGACCTTCACCTCTGATCTGGCACTTGGCTACGATTTCAAGGTGGGAGATTTCCAGTTTACTACCGGTGCAGGTGGTCAGTTGATCCGTAGCCAGGACGAACAACTTCAGGTGACGGGTACCAACCTCGTTGAAGGTTCAGTTTCCTTGAATAATACAGCTGATCGTACCGTTACCGAATTCTTCCGGGCAATCGCTTTTGGCGGTTTTTACCTCTCCGAAGCCATTGGTTACAAAAACAAGCTCTTCCTTGATCTTGCTACCCGTTGGGATTTCAACTCAGCCTTCGGTGATGACATCGGCCTGGTAAATCTCAAGCGTATCGGTATCCGCTACAGCCTTACCGATGAAGCCTTCATGCAGCGTGGTGCCCTCTCCAGAATCATTACCCGGGCGAGTTTCCGTGCCAACTATGGAGAAGCCTCAAACTTCCCGACACCATTTGCCCGCGACCAGGTATTCAACTCCAACGCATTCTTTGGTATCCCCGCCTACACCTTCGGTAACCCCGGCAACCAGCAGTTGGGCGCGGAGGTACTTAAGTCCATTGAAGTAGGTGCTGACTTCAGTTTCCTCGATGGCCGTATCGGTATTCGGGTAGAGTATTACGATCAGAAGACTGAGGACGCCATTTTCAGCCCGGTTGGTCTTCCTTCCAGCGGCCAGTTGGCCCAGCAAGCGAACGTAGGTGTAATTGAAAATACTGGGTTCGAATTCGAAACCAGCCTCGGCATCATCAAGACCAAGGACATCGACTTCACTTTAAACGCCTCCCTGACGACCAACGAAAACGTTGTTACTGACGCAGGTGGTGCACCTGAATTCAACGTTGGTGGCTTCACCTTCCTCGGTTCCTTCGTAAAAGTAGGTCAGCCACTTGGCTACTTCCGAGGTAATGCGACGACCGTTGGAGCCGATGGCTCCCTGACCGTAGAGCCCAATGCAGTGTTGGGTAAGCCTACTCCAGATGGTTACGGTACAGTTGGATTCAACTTCCGATTCAAGCGCCTTAACGTATTCGCTTCTTCTGACTACCAGTACGGTGCCCAGGGTGTTGCCGTTGATGATGTACTTCGTTTCTTCGGTGGTGTTAACGACGAAGGTCGTATCCCCGAGGAAGCAAGCTCTTCCAGCTTCTTTGACCTGGCCGGTTTCTGGGTAGAAGATACTGACTTCTTCAAGGTCCGTAACATCGGTGTCTCTTACAATATCCCAACTGACAACTCGGTATTCAGCTACCTCCGGGTTGGCTTCAATGCCCGTAACCCATTCGTATTTGGTTCTTCCTCCTTTGACCCAGAAGTAACCGGTGCCGGTATCGCCGCCCAGGGTGGTTTTGGAGCCGGTGGATTTGGCTTTGGTACGGAATCTGCGCCAAGACAGTACTTATTCAGTGTCGACTTTGGCTTCTAATTCCATTTACCATCCCATTTCTTACTAACTTAAATAATCGTACAATAATGAAATTTACATCATTGCTACAACGCGGCATGCCGCTACTTTTTCTGGGGCTGGCAGCTTGGTCTTGTGAAGACCCGGGCGAAACTTTCAACCCCACGAACCCCAACCTTTCCAGCGAAAACGTCATCGGTACCATTGAATCCGCTACCCGGACCCTCAATGGCGCGGAGCGTCAGTTGGCACTACTCATGAACGAAATTCACGTTCCTGCTGAGGTAGCGTCTGATAATTACACCAATACCAAGACGTTCTTCAACCAATTCCTTGACAACCTGGACATCAACCCAACTGATGCGGATATGCAGGCACTTGCCTTCGATATTTCACTGATGCGGGAATTAACCACTACGGGTATTGATGAGATTGGCCCAGGTGATGCTGACTACACCGACGAGCAACGAGCAGGCTTTCACTTCCTGCGCGGCGCGTCTTATATGGTCGCTGGTGAACTGTTTAATACACTTCCGGGAGAAGCAGGTGGTGCTGCACTACCTGCAGCAGACCATCTGAACCTTGCTATTGCTGATTTTACGACTGCCATTGGTGCCGCACCAAGTAGTGACTACGGTATCGCAGCACTAATCGCTCGTGCCAGAACTTACTACCGCTTAGGTGATCGTACTAACGCTGTTGCCGACGCTACTGCTGCTATTACTGCAGGTCCCGACTTCGTCTACTTTACACGATTTGACGGTGCAAACGTGGGTGGAGCCGATAACAACACCATGCAGGATGCACTTTTTGACCGTGGTTCGTTCGATGACCTCCAGCCGTTACCAACCCTTGATTTCTTGGACCCCAAGTACAACGGCTCAATCCCGTCAGTAGAAACGAACGCACCTTTCATCAAGATTGAGGAGGCTCACCTGATTCTGGCGGAAGCAGAACTTTCGCAGGGCAACCTGGATAATGCCAAAAACATCATGAAAGACATCGTTGCGCTGGTAGCTACCCGCCCGTTAGCTTCATTTGACGACGGTGTTGAAGGACGTGCGGAAGATGTACCTGGAAGCCGCCCGGACGCTGCAGTTGTTATGGTAGCTGCAGGCCCGGACCGCCCCCTGCAAGCTGGTCTTGTAATTGGTCGTGGAGCCGGTGACATCAGTGTCTCCGTCGTTTCTGGCACGCACTATACCGACGACGAAATTGATGCCATTGCTGATATTGATTTTGGTTACGAAAGCCTCTACCGGATGCGTCAGGAGATCTTCATTGCCGAAGGCCGTCGGATGACGGACATGGGCATTCGTTTCGTTGTCTCTCAGGTAGAAAAAGACTCTAATCCATTGATTCAGGATTCAGATCTGGAGCCGGTGATTCCGTCTTTCTTTGCCGCTATTCGCATGGAACTCGATGATTTCACTTACGACGCTGATGCGGGTACTGCCCGGGTTGCGCACAACGTAAATCGCCTTATTTCTGAAAATCGGGGCTCTGACCTGGTTGCTCCTTTTGAATAATGAAGTATTGCATTTTCTCAAAGGGTTAGCCCGCTGAGAAACCTACTGAAAAGCCCTTTTTCGTTTCGACGAAAAGGGGCTTTTCTCTTTACTTTCCAACATTAAGGCAGGGCGCGGCCGCAGGATGCAGTGTAGTGGACTTGAATAGCAATGAACCGGTTCAATGTTAAAATCTGCCCATCATACATCCATATGCCAGGTTGAAATCATTATATTAGCCATAACTGTCTTCCCTACATGAGTCTTCGATCGTCGATTATCCTTTTTCTGTTGTTCTCCGGCCTGACCGCAAGCGGCCAGATACTCGGTTATGTAGACAGTGTGGAGGTACACCGCACCGATACCATTTATTTCGACTTTGGCAGCGCCGAGCTAACAGGGGAAGCGAAGCAGGCGGTAGTTGACCTGGCTACTGATCGACCTGGCGACCTGGAGTTATACCTGGAGGGACATACAGATGCCGTTGGTTCCGATTCTGCCAATGACAAGTTGGCGCGCAGTCGTTCTGAACGTACCCTTAATGCTGCCCTGTCTGCAGGTTGGCCCGAAACAGCCATCGAGATTCGTCATTTTGGCGAAAAACGACTGGAGGTCAACACCCGCCAACGGGAATGGCGCAACCGGAGGGTGTTGCTTCGGTCGGGCATGCCGAAGCGGTACGCCCGCTTCCGCGGGCGCATCACGGACGCGGAGGGCCGCCCGCTGGGCGGCGTAGCCATTGCCCGTAGCCGTTACCTCAAAGACTCCGTAAAAACTAACGAGGACGGCTTCTACGAGCTTATGCTACCCCTAGACATTGGGGTACGGTTAGACATTTACGCCGAAGACCATTTCTTCGACAGCGAGATCATCGTTCTTTCCGAAAGTAAACCAGCACCACCACCACTGGTCAGCAAGTTAAAACCCGCAACGGTGGGTAGCAAAATGGCCGTGGAGGATCTGTATTTTGTAGGAAATGAGACCAATCTCCTCAAAGAATCTTTTCCGGCCCTACCCCGCTTATTGTTGTTTATGCGCAGCAGCCCGGACCTTCAAATAGAAATCGCCGGCCACGTCAACCGCCCGGGAGAACCGGAAGGCCCTGGAAGCTGGTCTTACAACCTTGCCCATAATCGGGCTAAAACCATTTACGAATTCCTCGTCGAATTTGGCATTAATCCCGGCAGGATGACCTATAAAGGGTACTCCAATCTTGAAATGATCAACCCAAAGGCAAGAACCGAAAAAGAGATGCGGGCGAACCGACGGGTGGAGATTCGGGTTACGGGGGTGGGGGTTGAGAATTAGTTTTCAGGGGTCAGGGGTCAGGGTTCAGGACTCAGGGGTCAGGATTCAGGGGTCAGAGGTCAATTTTCAGAGGTCACCCGTTGAATACTGAATACTGAAACCTAAGTACTGAACCCTGAATATTGCGGGGTCTCATAAAGTCATACCCACAAAAGTCTCATAAAGTCGTACTCAAAGGTAGGGCTGAACCCTAAGTACTGACCCCTGAATATTGAATACTGAATCCTGAATATTGAATACTGAATCCTGGACCCTGAACCCTGCCCCCTGAGTACTGAACCCTGATCCCCAAAACCTTCCCCTGCACCTGCGGCCGCGCCCAAAAAGTGGTAAAAAACAACAGAATGATCGTTGCTACTTCGATCATTACACCTACCAAACCCGGAAGAAGAGGAACAATGTTGGGGGACAGTAGATGTGAGGCCCACTCTTCCCCAACCACAAAATTTCATCTTCAAAGATTCTCTCCTTCTCCGTCCAAACCATTCCCATCCCAAAATTGTATCGTAGGTTTACGCCCCGGTGCTAAAACCGACCTGCCTATGATCACCGTTATTTCTGGTACCAACCGTTCCGACAGTCGTACACTGCAAATTGCCCGCCATTTTACAGCGTTGCTCAGTGAATCTGGAGTGGAGACGCAACTGCTTGACCTGGCGGAGGTGGATATGTCTCACTACGTAAAAGACATGTACTCCCCCAAGGCCATGGCTCCGGCGCTTGCTTCGCTGCAGTTGCGATTTATCCTCAATGTCAAAAAAATAGTGTTCGTCGTGCCAGAGTACAACGGAAGTTTTCCAGGCGTGGTGAAATTATTCATCGATGGCATATCCATCAATGAATACCCCAAGAATTTTGGCGGCAAACACATTGCCATGATCGGCGTTTCATCAGGAAGAGCAGGCAATCTTCGGGGTCTTGATCACCTTACAGCGATCGTAAACCACATGGGTGGCTGGGTTTGCCCCAACAAACTTCCCCTTAGTAATGTAGACGCGCTGATGAATGACGCTGGCGAAATGGTGCATGCTCCGACAGATGACGCACTAAAAAAGCTGGCATCGCAACTTATTGCTGCCTAAAACCGTAACCTTATATACTACCAGTTCCACACTATTCATCCCCATGGCTAAAAATCTTCTGATTGTCGAGTCGCCGGCTAAAGCGAAAACCATCGAGAAAATTCTCGGAAAAGATTATACCGTAAAGTCTTCTTTCGGCCACGTACGTGACCTGGACAAAGGCGACGGAGCGGTCAACGTTGAAAAAGATTTCGCACCCAAGTACGTGGTTTCGCCCGAAAAGCGTAAGGTGGTCAAAGACCTCAAGACTGCGATGGCCAAAGCCGACGAAGTTTGGCTGGCGACGGATGAAGACCGTGAAGGAGAGGCCATCAGCTGGCACCTTTGCGAAGTCCTCAAATTACCGGTAGACAGCACCAAGCGTATTGTATTCCGGGAGATTACTGCTCCGGCAATTACTGCCGCCATCAACAGCCCCAGACGGGTGGACGTTAATTTGGTAAATGCCCAACAGGCGCGTCGTATTCTTGACCGTTTGGTAGGTTATGAGCTGTCTGGTGTTTTATGGAAAAAGGTAAAATTCGGCCTTAGTGCCGGTCGGGTACAAAGTGTGACCGTTAAGCTTGTGGTGGAACGCGAGCGTGAAATCATGGCCTTCAAAGCCAAGCCATTTTTCCGCATCAATGCCATTTTCAATGTTCGAAACGAACAGGGTAAGAACGTAATGCTAAAAGCAGAAAGCCCCGCTCGATTCGACGACAAAGCGGGTGCAGAAGCCTTCCTGAAGAAGTGCGTAGGCGCTGAGTTTAAGATCAACGATATTGAGGTAAAGCCAACGAAGCGCAAGCCAGCTGCGCCGTTTACCACTTCTACCCTACAGCAGGAAGCCAGCCGCAAGTTGTACATGAATCCTGAAAATACCATGCGGGCTGCTCAGCGCCTGTATGAGGCAGGACTGATCACCTATATGCGTACCGACAGCATCAGCCTTTCCGAGACCGCTCTTAGTGCCATTGAGAAGGAAGTAAAATCTGCCTTCGGTGATAAGTACAGCCAGGTAAGGCGCTTTAAGAGCAAGAAAAAAGATGCGCAGGAGGCACACGAGGCCATCCGCCCCACCTATATTGATCGCCATACCGTCAGTGTAGGAGACCGATATGAACAGCGCCTCTACGAACTGATCTGGAAGCGAACCATTGCCAGTCAGATGGCCGACGCGCAGCTGGAGAAAACGACCGTTAACATCGGTATTTCCACTGTCCCCGATGCCAATCTTCGCGCACAAGGTGAGGTACTAAAATTCGACGGCTTCCTGAAGGTTTACCTGGAGAGCAAAGACGACGATGATGACGACGATGCTCAGGATGAAGGTATCCTCCCGCCACTCAGTAAAGGCCAGTTGCTTCCGCTGAACGAAATGACAGCTACTCAGCGATTCACTCGTCCGCCCAGCCGTTATTCCCAGGCCAGTCTGATCAAAAAACTGGAGGAACTTGGCATTGGCCGTCCTTCCACCTATGCACCAACCGTTTCCAAGATCATGGACCCGGCACGGGGCTACGTTACCAGTGAAACCCGGGAGGGCAACGAACGTAATTACGACGTACTCACCCTGAAGAACAACAACGTAAGTAGTGAGACGAAGACGGAGGTAACCGGTGCGGTGAAGAATCGTCTGTTTGCCAGCGATGTCGGCCTGGCGGTGTCCGACTTCCTTGCCGAAAATTTCGTCGATGTAATGAATTACAACTTCACGGCCGACGTGGAAGAGAAGTTTGACGAAGTCGCCGAAGGGCAAATCTCCTGGACGCAGATGCTGAAGGATTTTTATCACCCCTTCCACGAAAAGGTTGAGGACACCACCGAGAATGCTGAGCGGGTTTCCGCAGAACGCATTTTGGGCAAGGACCCGGAAACTGGCCGGACGATTCTCGTACGTCTGAGTCGCAACGGCCCGGTACTACAGCTCGGCGCACCCGATGAACTCGCTGAAGACGAAAAACCGAAATACGCCAACCTTCCTCCGGGCATGAGCATGGAGGAAGTCGACGTTGACATTGCCTTACCGCTTTTCGCCTTACCTAAAGTATTGGGAGAGATTGAAGGAAGGGAAACTGCCGTAGGGATTGGTCGTTTTGGCCCCTACGTACGCTGGGGAGAGACCTTCATCAGTCTTGACAAAGGGGAAGATCCGCACAGCGTAGGCACGGCCCGGGCCAAGGAGCTCATCGCCGCTAAAAAGAAAGCCGATGCTCCGGTAATGACCTATAAGGCATTAGACGTTACGCAGGGTAAAGGTCGTTTCGGGCCATTCCTCAAGTGGAATGGCATGTTCATCAATATCCCTAAACGCTACGATCCGGACAACCTCAGCAAGGACGACATGACCGAGCTGATCATGGCAAAGGAAGAGAAGGAAGCCAACCGGTACATACAGCGCTTCACCGATGAGAAAATCGACGTTGAACAAGGTCGCTGGGGACCATTCATCCGCTTCAAGAAGAAGTCGATCAAAATCCCCAAGAACAAGAAGGGCGAGCGCATGACCCGCGAAGCAGCGGCGGAGCTCAGCATCGAGCAGGTGAAGAAATTCATTGAGCTGGAGATGCCCGGAGCGTTTAAGGCTAAGAAAAAGAAGAAAGCTGCGCCGAAAAAGAAAAAGGCACCGGCGAAGAAAAAGTAGATTGATAGATTAATAGTGCTACCGCATGAGGATGCTCACTTTGTTCGTAAGTTACTGCTCCCCAGGCTGCTTCAATTCTATTAATCTACCATACTATCAATCTATTTTCCGCCCTTATCAATCTATTATTCTATCAATCTATCAATCTAGTAAAGTGGCTGACGAAAAGAAAAAAGCACAGGGCAACCAACTCAATATTGAGCTCCCCGAAGACATCGCAGAAGGCGTTTACAGCAACCTGGCGATCATTGCGCACAGCAACAGTGAGTTTGTGGTGGACTTTGTCCGCATCGTACCGAATGCCCCCAAGGCAAAGGTCAAAAGCCGGGTCATCCTTACCCCCCAGCACGCCAAGCGACTGCTCACTGCCCTGGCGGATAACATCCAGAAGTACGAAAAGCAGTTTGGTGCGATAGGAGAACCTACCGGAGGCAGCAACAACGGCCCGAATTTTCCTCCGATGAGCTTTACGCCTACTGCACAGGCTTAGTGAGTCGCTGAGTTGGTGCGTCACTGAGTTGCTACCGAAAATACCGTTCACTGCGCTGTGCTTGCTCACCTTAGGCGAATGAGCAAAGCGAAATGAGTAGTAACGGCGGCAGCAACTCAGTGACTCGCTAAATCACCAACTCAGTAATCAGGACTTTTGTGGAAAAGAATTGCCCTAGTATTTCCCTAATTCCACAACCGTTGTATATTTGCAGCCGCTTAAGACGTCACCTCCATTTGAGGCTGTCTTCCTCCCGCAACTTTTCGTACACGAACGGTCGTTGCTAGAGTAGCAAAAGCAAAGAGGGTCGATTAGCTCAGTTGGTTTAGAGCGTTGCATTGACATTGCAGAGGTCACAGGTTCGAGCCCTGTATCGACCACCCCAAATTTCCCCCTGATGGTTTCCCTGGAGGCCGTTATCTATACATCCAATCGGGATGTGGCGCAGCCCGGTAGCGCACACGCCTGGGGGGCGTGGGGCCGCAAGTTCGAATCTTGTCATCCCGACCACAAAGACCTTTCAGCTACGGCCGGAAGGTCTTTTTTCATGCCTCAGGCTCTCCCAAAAGGTCGCAAAAGTTCGAGCGCGCAGCACCGCGACCCTTCGGGAGCAATCTTGTCATCCCGGTCATTAAGATTAAAAGCCTTCTCCGTTCATTCGGAGGAGGCTCTTTCTTTTCTACCAAGGGCTGCTAATGCCCATTCAGCCCCGGAGGGGCGTCCTGCGTAGCGAGGGATCAGCGATGGTCCGCAGGACCGAGTGCAGGCCCTCGTTTTCGTTGCGCTTTCGTTACGTTGCGTTGCCCCCGCCCAGAACTCCAATCCGGTTTCTAGGATCAGAGATGCGAAAACTTGGACAGACGCAAAACACACCCGAGGATAAACCTGTAGCTATTGCTTAAACCGACAGCTCTAAAATCCAAATCAGGGCCCAAATCAGTAAAAATATTTCGTTAGGTTCAAAAACCATAACTACCTGACAATCAGCAATATTAACCGTATTTATACGTATAAAAACGTTTATATACGCATATAAACGTAAGTATACGTATAATAAACGACTACGACTTATCCATCGCCCCACCTTTGTATGGTCACCAATTGAAAGGGATTTCAGCAATGATGTCTCGTTCAGGCGGCGGCGATTCTTACCCACCCGGGGCGCGTTTTCAACAACCATACCAACGCGACTCACAATTATTATTGACTATGCAAGTACGTAATTCCATCACCCTCATCGGCAACCTTGGCAGTAACCCTAAAATGGTTACGACCGAGTCCGGACTAAACATCACTGAGTTCAGCCTCGCCACCAACGAGTATTTCCGCGATAAGGACGGCAACCGACAAACCCGCACCGACTGGCATAAGGTGAAGGCCTTCGGGAAACTGGCTGAGATCTTTGGCAAGTACCTGGAGCAAGGTAGTCAGGTAGCCATCGTCGGTACGCTGCGTTACAACAAGTGGATCGACAAGCACGACCAGGTACGTAATACTGCGGAAGTAGTGGCCCACAGTTTCACTTTCCTAAGCGGCGGTAAGCAGCAGGAAGCAGAAGACGAACTGGCAGCCGAAACCGCCACCAACGCTGTCTCCGCCAAAGGCCGAGGTAAGAAAAAGGCGACTACCGTGGCCGAAGACGTAGTTCCCTTTTAAATCCGGAGACTAAACACCAAGCAGCAGTTATAAAACCTGAACATCCTTTTAATTGAGACCATACATTTTTTGTCGGACGTGGCTGATGCCGCGTCCGACTTTTGTTTTAGGTGATGCTTCAGTACAGCACTACGAATAATCGCAACCTCCTATCCCCTCCCCAATGCCTACCTTTGCGGCTTAAACCGCCCATTCTTGTTACGCCCGTCTTTCGTCTCAATTCTTTTCTTACTGACCATGTTCGTCGGTGCTCAAGAGCTACGCCTGGTCAGCTGGAACGTACAAGACATGGGCCGCACCATCACCGATGCCGATATTGACCGGATGGTGGAGCTACTGCGTGACGCAGATGTTGTCGCTATTCAGGAAATTGTCGCCAAAGACCCAGCAGGCGCCAAGCGTGTAGCGGCACTGGATGCCGCGCTGGATCGTACCGGAACCGAATGGGATTACCGGGTCAGCCCACCAACCAGTTCAACTTCCTACTACGATAGAGAACGTTATGCCTTTTTATGGCGACGATCAAAAGTCAAAGCACTGCGGTACCAACTTGACCGGACCGTGGCGGATGTCGTAGTTCGCGAGCCTTATTGGTTAGAGGTACAAGTCAAAGGGTTCCCTGAACCAATTTGGTTGGTAAATTTCCATTCATTACCCCACGCTAAAAAGCCAGAGCGAGAAATGCCCTACCTGATTAGCTACCCGGAACGCGTCTCCGGACAAGCCCTTATATACCTCGGCGACTGGAACATGACACCCAACCATAAGGCGTTTCGGCCTTTACTTGACAAAGGTTACGCCATCGCAGCAAAAGACTCCCCTACTACCCTGAAACGCAAATGCAATGCTGCGGGCAATTACCTGAATTATCCAATCGACAACATCTTCTACCCTACCGCCTTTTTCAATAAGCAAGCCGTTCGGGTAATCGATTTTGTTGGAGACTGCAGTACCCTGGAAGCAGATCGAAAACTAAGTGACCACCTGCCCATTTGCCTCACCCTGACGCCCCAAGGGGCGCCTGCCAACCACTAGCCTTATCACTACTTTTTCCATCACTACCTTTGAAGGCTTTGAAGAGATTCTCTCTGCCGAGATCACCGCTTTGGGCGGAGAAGACGTTGAGATCGGCCGTCGGGTGGTGCATTGCAACGGCGATAAAGAATTCTTGTATCGCGCCAACCTTTGCCTGCGTACGGGCATACGCGTCCTGGTCAACCTCGCTGAATTTAAAGCCAGGAACGAGCAAGAAATGTACGATCAGTTGAAGGCCATCGACTGGAGTCCGCTTCTGGAAAAGGACGGCAACCTATGGATAGACGCAAATACGGCGTCAGAATACCACCGTAATGCGGTCTACCTCAGTCAACTGTTCAAAGATGCTATCGTAGATCAGTTCCGGGAAAAAACCGGTGAACGACCAAGTGTAAGCAAAGAAGACGCTGATCTTACGCTGAACCTTCACGTTACCAGAAATGACGACGTGAGCGTCAGCCTCAACAGCTCAGGAGACGGGCTACACCGACGCGGATATCGTAAAAAAACGGGTGGCGCGCCCATCAACGAAGTACTGGCAGCAGGTTTATTACTACTCGCTGGTTACGACGGCGAGGTCCCCTTTGTCGACCCAATGTGTGGCTCCGGTACCATCGTAGCGGAAGCAGCCATGATCGCAGCAAACCACCCCCCGGGCTTAAACCGAAAGTTCGGTTTTGAGCGTTGGCCTGATTTCGAAATTGAGCTATGGTCCTCCATTCGCCAAGAAGCGTTGGATGCCCGACGCAGGCCACCCCACCCAATCTGGGGCTCGGACATTGAAGAGTTAACCGTCAGCTTGGCAAAAATATCGCTGGAACGTGCCGGCGTACTGAACTACGTTCAACTGAGCACGCAGCCTTTTGAATACCTTCAGGCACCACCCATCACCGACGAGGAGACAGGTGGAATGCTGGTCACCAATCCTCCCTACGAGATACGACTGTCTACCGGAAACATTGAAGGGTTTTACCAAATGATTGGTGATACCCTGAAACAAAACTGGAAGGGATTCTCTGCCTGGATCATTACCGGAAGCCCGGAAGGACTTAAGTCTGTCGGTCTGAAAACCAGCCGTAGGATCCCGTTAATGAACGGTCCGTTGGAAGTACGATACGTGCGATACGACTTGTATGACGGAAGCCGTAAGCAAAAGCATTTGGAGCAGGAGTAAGAGGAAGAATAGTTTAGGTAGGGCTCATGTATTAAACACCCTCATAACGAATTGAAGCGTGTGTAAACAACCGGTACTTATGCCCAGAATTTCGGTCGGACGGCTACTCGATGCCTGCGGTAGCAGGCCATTCGTGGGCCGTCGGGCCGGTGCTTGAGGAGAATGCGTTAGCCCTACCCCCGCCCACTCTCTCCCCGGAAAGGGGAGACGTTATATGGACTATTCTTTCACCATCCGTGTATTTGGTTATACACACAATTGAAGCCATTTTTGCACCAAGTGCCCTTCCCCTGCTCTTTCAATCCCTTCCCCTTTGGGGACCGCGCCAACGGCGCGGTTAGGGGCTTTTGCACCTGCGCGCCGTCGCCCAAAAATTAAACCTTCCAAAAAAACGTTCGTCAGATAAGCAACCCAAGCATATCCATCATGAACGACATTTCGGCCATCCAACACCTTTACTGGCGGGCAGGCTTTGGTCTTAGCCCCGAAGAACAGCAGGCGCGGCGTGACTGGACACGACGACAAGCCATTGAAGACCTCTTTAGCCAGGCAGCAATCGCTAAGCCGTTGGACGAAGCTGCCAGCCCTGATTATTCCGAGAACATGATGTCCTCTGCCTCCGCGCAGGAAAAGCGGAAGATGGAGCTAAAACTCGTGGGAGCCATCAACTACGAGTGGGTGAAACGTATGGCGAACCCAGCGGAAAGCGCACTCCTGGAACGCATGACCTTTTTTTGGCACGATCACTTCGCCTGTGAAACAAAATTCAGCCTGCTCGCAACCCGTCAGCTGAATACCCTGCGGAAGTATTCGCTTGGCAGCTTCAAGGACCTGGTGCTTGCCATTGCCCGGGACCCGGCCATGATTCGCTACCTGAACAACCAGCAAAACCGCAAACTAAAGCCTAACGAAAATTTTGCCCGTGAACTGATGGAACTGTTCACCATCGGCCGGGGCAGCTATACCGAAAGGGACATCAAGGAAGCCGCCCGGGCCTTTACCGGATGGTCGAGTAATAAGGAGGGAGAATACGTTTTTCGCGCCAGACAGCACGATTACGGTGAAAAGACCTTCATGGGCCAAACGCGAGATTTTAATGGGGAGGACATCATCGATATTCTCCTTCAACAGAAGGAAACTGCGCAGTTTATCTGTAGGAAAATCTACGCCTATTTTGTCAATGAGCAGGTCGACGAGGCCAGGGTGAACGCCCTGGCAAACGATTTTCGATCTACTGATTATGACATCAGCCAGTTGATGCGGCAAATCTTCAGCAGTGATTGGTTTTACGCACCGGAGAATGTAGGCAACCGAATCAAATCGCCGGTGGAGTTCATGGCGGGCATGATGCGACAATTGAACGTTTCTGAGATTAACCCCGTCGGGCTCATTGGAATGGAACGGGCGTTAGGGCAAATACTGCTCAAGCCGCCAAACGTTGCTGGCTGGCCAGGTGGCCGGGCCTGGATCGACAACTCTACCCTACTGCTTCGCCTAAACCTGGCGGGTGCCCTGTTCCAGGCCGCTGAGATCAACTTCGATCTGGCTCCGGAGTTGGAAGCAGACGTCAAGAAAAAGCTTAAGCGCCTGGAGGCTGTGATGGACCTTCAACCGCTGATGACCCTGGCAGGAACCGGGAGTGGCATAGACCAACTCCAGCAGTTGGCTGCCTTCTTGCTGCAAGTCCCACTCCCCCCAATTGGCCAACGCGCAAGGTGGGTAGCTGCTACTAAAAAACCTGCCCTGATGGCCGTCCAATTAATGTCTTTACCCGAGTACCAACTCTGCTAATTTCCTGAACTATGAAAAGAAGAGATTTTCTCAAAGCCTCCTCTCTGGCCTCCACGGCCATGTTTACACCGGCGTTTCTCAGGGCATTCCCGGGAGCTCCAATGGCGGCCTCGCGCAGCGGAAAGATCCTGATCGTGCTGCAATTGTCGGGCGGAAATGACGGACTAAATACCATTATTCCCTACGGCGATGATGTGTATTACCAGAAACGTCCGGTCCTTGGCATCCCCACAAACGAGGTGCTGAAACTAAACGATGTACAGGGGCTGCACCCGGCACTCGGCCCACTTCGGGAATTGTACAACCAGGGAGAACTGAGCATCATCAATAGTGTCGGTTATCCCGATCCGAATCGTTCCCACTTTCGCTCCATGGACATCTGGCAAACGGGAAGTCCGGCAACGGAAGCCTGGTCGACCGGCTGGCTGGGTCGTCACCTCGACACCCTGACCGACCAACCCGCCTACCACGCGCTGGAAGTTGACGATGGCCTCAGCCTGGCCATGAAGGGGAAACATCGCTCTGGCTTTGCGATGAGCGATGCCAATCGCCTGCGGCAGGCCGTGAACAACAAACGCTTTGCTTCGCTACCAACAAACCATGCGACGGATGGTAATCTCCACTACCTGTACAAAACGCTTACCGAAACGACCGATGCAGCGGGATACCTCTACGAAAAGTCTCGGGTCCATAAGTCAAAGGTCAGCTTCCCACGCAACGCATTTGGTCGGGACTTACAACAGATTTCGGAACTAATTACCGCCGATACCGCGACCAACATTTACTACGCCAGCCTGGGTGGCTTTGATACCCACGCCGGCCAGAAGGGCCGGCAGCAACGCCTGCTCGCGCAATACGCCGAAGGCGTATCTGCCCTGGTCAAAGACCTAAAGCAAAACAACCTTTTCGACGACGTCCTGATCATGACCTTCTCCGAATTCGGCCGCCGGCTGGCGCAGAACGGCAGTGGTGGTACTGACCACGGCACGGCCAATAACGTGATGCTGATGGGCGGGAAGCTGAAGAAAAATGGTTTTTACAACCCTTCTCCTGACTTAAGCACACTTGAAAATGAAGACCTCATTCATCAGGTTGATTTCAGAAACTGTTATGCTGATGTAATTGACAACTGGTTGGGGGGTGATGCTGAGGCGGTGCTACGAGGTGAATTTGCTGGTTTAGGGATTGTGTAGCCTAACATATCGCGTAGCGATTACCCTAAGAGATTGCCCCATACGAAGTGCGGGGCAAGCGATAGCAAGAAGATCAGTTGATTGCCTGCGGCAATCATCATCAAAAAGGCGTGCGATTACCGGGGACGTCGTCCCCGGTAATCACTAAGGACAGTCGCTACGCGACAATCTCCTCCATCATTCAGCCTAAGGAATAAAGCAGTCCGGGTTTACACCAACAAATCCGCTCCAGTTTCCAAAGTAATCCGTTCCGTATTCATAAGCGTACGCTTATGCGCAGAAGTGCGAGAGAAGATGTAATTGAAGTAGAAACGTGCCGTCTGAATTTTGGATTTATAGAAGTTTGCTTCATCGGTGCCGTCTGCATTTGGCAGGGCATTGTCGGCCGTCAGGGCTTCACGGAGCCACAACCAGCCAATGACGTGGAGGCTGAAGTAATCCAGGAAGATGGTGGCATCGGCCAAAAAGACCTTGGGGTCTTCGCTTTGGGCAAGGCCCATCAGGTGCCCCATCACCTGTTGAACTGATCCCAGGCTCTTTCCGAGGTTTTCGGCCATGGCCTTCGTCGTTTCATTGGCCATGGCGGGAACCAGGGTTTTCTGAATTTCTTCCGTCAGGAGTTGTACCGGCTTGCCCCCTTTCATCATCATTTTCCGACCAAGCAAATCAAGGCCATGAATGGTGGTAGTACCCTCATAAATGGAATTGACCCGAATGTCGCGGAAGATCTGTTCCAGCGGAAAGTCGTCCGTATAGCCAGCTCCACCTAATACCTGCATGCCAATGCTGACGGATTCGTTGCCGTATTCACTGGGGAATGATTTGGCAATTGGGGTAAGTAACTCCGTTAGCAGATGTGCGCGCTCCCGTTCTTCTTCATCCTTACTTACTTTACTGATGTCTTCGTACAGGGAACACTGGAGCAATAAGTCAACGCTTCCCTCAACAACTGCTTTTTGGAAAAGCAGCATGCGGCGTACATCGGCGTGCTCGGCGATGATGACTTGTGGCGTGTTCACATCTTTGTTGCCGGGGTGCCGGCCCTGCGGGCGTTCCTTGGCGTACTGCAAACTGGCGTAATAAGCCGCAGAAGCACTGGCGGCGGCCATGATGCCGGTACCGATGCGGGCCTCGTTCATCATCTGGAACATACAGTTCAATCCACGGAATTCTTCTCCGACGAGGTAGCCTTTGGTTTCCCCTTGTTCGCCGTACATCAGGTGTGCCGCCACGTAGCCTTTCTGTCCCATTTTACCGTAAATGCCGGCAGTGGTAACGTGATTATCGACCAGCTCTCCGTCGACGGGCAAGTGCTTAGGCACCACGAAAAGACTGACGCCCTTCATGCCCTTTGGTCCGCCTTTCTGACGAGCCAACAATAAGTGGACCACGTTTTCGGTGGAGTTGTGGTCTCCGCCACTGATGTAAATCTTCTGTCCTTTAATGGCGTAACTGCCATCTCCTAGTAGTTCGTAAGTGGTAGTGATGTCCGACAAGGAAGACCCCGCCTGAGGCTCCGTCAGGGCCATGGTACCCTGCCATTCACCAGCGGACATTTTTTCGAGGTAGGTCGCTTTCAGTTCGTCACTGCCGAAGGCCAGGATTAGATTCGCCGCGCCGGTGGTCAAAAAACTGTAAGCCGCCATGTTTCCGTTAGCCGCCTGAAAAATCATTCCCGCTGCATTGAGGATAACCGTCGGCATCTGCTGTCCGTTGTCCTCGTAAGGCCATGCGGCATTGAGCCAGCCAGCGGCACCCATGGCGCGCATGCTCTCCCCTACTTCGGGTAATACGTGCACTTCACCATCCTTATAGTAAGCCTTCTGCTTGTCCATCTCCCGGTAATAAGGAAAGAGGTACTGGTCGGAGAGTTGCTTGGCCGCATCGAGTGCCATTTCAGTGGCTTCTTCGTCAAATGCCTCGTGTTCCTCAAAAGAGCGAATCCGGCTTAGGTCAAGAACTTCATTAAGAACGAAACGGAGATTCCGGGTGGAAATGTATTGCATGGGTTGGTTCGATTTGATGCGAAGGTACGTGATTTAGCGAAAATTCGCTAATGTGTAACCAAGGCTCTTTTAGAAACCCCCTCCCAACCCTCCCCACGGGGGAGGGCTTTTTTAAAACGCTGCGCGTTTTCTCATTCATAACTGACTCAAGAAATCCATGATTTCCTCCCGATCCTCCGGCGTATTAGCATTCCGGAAAGCCGTTTCCTCAGTCGTTTCAAGTATTTTCACTTCGCTGTTGATCAGCACCTTGCGCGGGCAGGAATAGCCCATGCCCAGAAACTTAAGCAGCCGGGCATAGGATCGTGGCTCATAGATGGCCACCAGGGGTTCTGGGAAGGGCTGACTGGCCAGCTTGTAGGCCGTGGCAAAATGCCGGGTCTCCCTTGCCTCGATTAATTCCTGGAGGTGCTTTTTCTCCAATAAAGGGAGATCACAGGCCAAGACCAACCAGGCAGTGTTGGGGTCCGCCAGAAAAGCGGAGCTGATGGCGCCAGCAGGGCCAAGGCCGAGGAACCGGTCTGCCAGGTTAGGGAAACCATCGATAGCAGGTTCATCGGTATTAGCAACCGAAACATGGACTCTTCCCGGCAGCAATTCGTTACAAATGCGAGCCATGCGTGCGCCTTCCGTCTCTCCATTTGATCGGTACACCAGATCAGCTTTGCGTGTCCCCATGCGGGTACTTTTTCCGCCAGTCAGTATCAAGGCATTTAGGGCGGGGACGCAGGTGCTCAGGACGTGGTTAAGCAGGGAAAGGACGGCCGTCGTCGCTTCTTCCAGCCGGCACATGATGATGCCAGCGCTTTGTCCTTTCACCACTTCTGCCAACCAATCGGGGATGCGCTCTGCGCCAGGACACAATACCACCGCCAGGATGTCCGTCAGCTGTTCCCGGCGGCGTTCCAGCGTTCCGGCTTTCTTGGGGTCTACAAAGACTATTTGTCGGGCAGCGGGATAGTGGTTCCCGTTTACCAGGGCCAAATCGAATTCACTGCGCTGCATGCGTTCATCGTATTCGTTCCAGGCGGAGAACGAGGTACTGAAACGCTTCTCCGCAATTTGCAGGCTTTTGACCGGAGCTGAATCGCCGTGTTCACCGATCACGGACAATGTCCGGTGCTTGGTGCTTAGAGCCTGCGTCCATTGTTCGATTAGTGGGTCCATCACTGCGCAGGTGCTGCCCAGCAGCGCTACGTCGGTTCGGGCGTATTGGTCACCAGTTGGCCGGACCAGCTTAGGATGTTTCTCGTGCTTTTTCATAATAGTCGATCGAAGGGGAGAAAGGGAAAGGATTCGCCCGTCTTAAAGGTTGACCGCTCACGGGGCAAAACCAGAAAGCCGTCGGCCCGCAGCATACTGGAGGCATCTCCGGAGCCACCGTTGGTGGTGGGAGTTACCCGTTGGGTGGCCGGGTCAATCTTGCTGATCTGAAATAAGGTAAGGTCCTTATCGAAGGTAAAATCTTGCGCCAAAACTCTATATTCCTGCCCTTCGCCAGTAAGGCCTGAATCCTCCACCACATTGGTAGAAAAACGCGCAGTGTTTTCCAAAGTCCCTCCCCCGTGGGGAGGGATTGGGGAGGAGGTTTTAAGGTTCTTCCGCAGAAAAGGCCCAACGTACGCCAACAGCCCCGCCATGCTGGACACAGGGTTCCCCGGCAAGCCAAACACCATCGTATCCTTTGTTCTGCCCACCCAAATCGGTTTCCCCGGCCGCTGAGCGACCCGGTGAAACAGCCGTTCTACCCCAAGCTCGGCCAACACCTCCGGAAGAAAATCGTACCGGCCTTTGGAGACGCCCCCACTGAAGAGAAGGACATCGTTGTCGGACAGCAAATGGGCAATCTTTTTACCAAGTGCTTCTTTGTCATCAACAATGTGATGGGTGGTAGCCGCTATGCCTGCCGTAGACAGCTGGTGCTGCAAATGAAATAAGTTCGACATCCGGATTTGGTGCGGTAGTGGTGTTGCTGTTACCGGGACCAGTTCGTCCCCCGTAGCCACTACGGCAACTTTCGGTAGTCGTTTCACCAGTACTTCAGCATAACCACAACTGGCCAACAGGTTGATCGCTGCCCCACCAATTATTGCTCCTGGTTCCATCAACCTTGCACCTGCGGCCGCGTCACTTCCTTGTTCGTGAATGTTATTATGATTCGGCACGTCCTCTGGCAAGACAAAGGCCTCCCCCACCCGCTCCAGGTCTTCGTAACGGATGATGGTTGTGGTGCCGGGTGGCAAGACGGCCCCGGTCATTACTTCCAAACAGTTGGCGGAGTCCGTTAGCGATGTCGTCGCAGCGCCGGCCGCCACGATGCCTTCGATGGGGAAGGTTCGTTGCCCGGCAGCATAGTTGGTGTAGTCGATGGCGATGCCATCCATTGTCACCCGATCGAAGGGAGGCTGGGGGCGGTCCGTCAGCAAAGGCTCGGCCAGTAGGCGGCCTGCGGCCGCGGCTAAGGGGACGCGCTCTTCGCCCCAGTTGAAGGATTGTTGGAGGGTGATCGCCAGAGCTTGGGGGTAGGTGGTTAGCATTTGGTGAAAGTACGGGTTAATAAGGATAGGCAATATTATGTACGATCTACCAACAGAGCAAGAAAGAAAAGCATCAAAACTGAGAGTAACTCAGTTCTCCCAAAATCTGTATCCAATAGCAAATTCAATAATGTAGGGCAGCTCATCAAATCTTTTTTCGACAATCCCTGAAGTCAGTTTAGTAAACCAATCATACGGAGTGCCATCTACCCCTACGTAAATAATATCCGGAATAAGCACATCGAATTTTTGCTGCTTTCTAAAAGACCATTTCTGCTTCCTTTGGGTATAAATAGTGTTACCTATATACTGGATAAGTAGGAAGCTTGTTGGGTCAGGCTTAGCATAGTAGTCGTGAACTTTGGGTAGCCTTTTAAGTGCTTCCAGTAATGGAGTTATCGATTCTAGGCTATAATTCAGTTGTGTAGGTAATATGCCCAGTTGTTGTGCTAAAGTGTTTCGGTTAGCATCCATTGAAGCAAGGAATATTTCTTCAGTTGGAACAAGCCCTTCATAGCTGGACTTACGAACGCGTCGATTTTCGCGTTTTTTCAGCGCGAATTTTTTAAAATCCTCTACTGAATCAAACATATAAACAGGCGAGGAAGGCAGAGTGACCAGAAATAACACATCTGATTCATACCTGAATATTATTCCTCTAACGTGAGGGGCATTTACGTCTTTCCACTCTAGAAGTTCATCATCTTGTGATGACAAGGCTTGATACTTTTTCGTAAAAATTTCATAAGTGATCACCTTGACGGTATTCATTTTCGCAGAATTTAAGTAAAGAAAAACACAAGTAAAAAGTATGATTTTCATAAAAATGATTTGTTGGCAATATACTACATCCTGCCCCATCAATTCTGATGAGACAGGACGTAGATTTTGTATTAGTTACCGGTCATAATCTCAGGATCCAATCTTCCCCTTGGAGAGTTTGGTGGACACCTTAAATCTACCCGTCTTCCGCGGAAAGATAAATTAACATCGCCACCCAATGCATTTTTCTGAACAATACTTTGAATGTCAACTTGGTTTCGGTCATTAATGTCAACTTTCACGTGGAAGAATTGGATGCCCCGGGCATTACAATACGTTGTGATTGCGTCGCTTACATCTCCAATCGTAACAAGGTAGTACGCAGGGGAAAATGTTCCATTTGAAGGATCACGTAGATGGGAGAACTCTTCTGCCAACGCATCAATCTCTCCTTGAATTTGATAATCTGAAGTAGATAAATTCACCGTACTACTGTAAGCTTTTATTTCGCCAAACACCATATCTTCATATACGTGTATATTATCATTGGCATCTTCTCCTAAAATATAGTCTTCTAGGAAATCAAATACACCTGTTTCAGGCGCTACCCACAATCCATCTTCGACAAAGTCAGGCTGAACCTTGGTGTGGGCACCATTGGTAAGCGCGTCACGCACAGGAGAATCGAACATTTGGGTATTCTGCGTCATACCGTATGCTTCCAAGACAGCCGCTTCGAAAGCCGCGCCAGCGGCTACATTCATACGGCCAAAATCATTGTAGTTGAATCCGCACTCATCTACCAGGAATTCACGTAAAGTTTCCACGGGGGTTTTCACGACATCATCCACATCATCGTCGTCGTCATTATTGTCGCTATTTGGACTACTACCATCATTAGGATCATCATCATTATTACCGTTACCGGAGCCAGGATCGCCCCACTCGTCTAAGTCTCGGATAGATGTACATAACTCAGTAACCTCATACTCAAATGCCACTACGGCACTAGGAACACCTCCATCATATTCTATATATTGACCGACTACGGTATAGCTAATATCTTTTTCCAAAGGACAATCCAACTCATGAACCTTTTTCAAATAATTTGATATTGCACGATGAGGAACTGAGTGAAATTCATAAACTTCAATGAAATAGAACATTTGCACCAGCAGATTTACCGGACTTTCACACTCAACTTTAGCATCAGTGACATTCTTGATTACCGTGTAATTATCTACAAAGTGAAAATCACCCGCCCCGTGAATCTTCCAATAGAACCCAATTAACGACCGATTTTCATCTAAGACCGGGTAAGCCTGGGGTGCCTCATATTTCCCCTTTAGCTCATTAACCATTTTAAGCTTCAGCCCTTTACGGCTATCAACAAACAGTCCATGCCGCTTCATCCAAGCCGGGGTAGGAACCTCCTGTATATCATTTACAGTTGGCATGAATACTGACATTCCATCAGGGACGATGGACAAGTCAAAACCACTATCTTGAAATCTACCTTCTTGAGGTGTAAATAAATCCGTTTCTTCCTGACAGGAAAAAACCAGTGTCATAACCATAATAGCCATGAGCAATTTGAATAAATAATGCATAATAAAATATTTATTAACCGGCATCTTTTTAGAACATTGCCGATCAAGGGTTAAAAATGTTCATTTTTGTAATAAGGCATAACAATGACCTTTATTACATAAACTACTTCGGGTTTCTACATGCTTAGTAGGCGATTATTCTTCATGTTAACTGCTTACACTTTTATAATATTCAGAATGGGATAGTGTGACAATTGAAGCCGTTATTCAGCATCCAGACCCGATCAATATTAGCCCCTGCCATAACGGATGCATACCAATAAAGAATAAAAGTCCTTCAAATACGCCTATCCATGTTCTGTCTCAAAAGCAGTCATAGCAAGCCAATAGGTGATTCGTTGAGAAATGTTAAAAAAAAGCCCAAACTTGCAAAGTACGAACAACTTCGTATATATTTGTACGAAACAATTCGTAGAAAACCATAACCTGTGCAACCAACCGATAGCGAGCTCGTCATTTTACAAGTACTCTGGTCTGCCGGACCAACCACGGTACGTGCCGTAAACGAACAGCTCAATACCACCAGCCAAAAAGAGATTGGCTATACGACAACGCTTAAGCTGATGCAGTTGATGGCGGAGAAAGGGCTCGTTACTCGGGACACGAGCAGCCGGACACACGTTTACGCTGCCGCGCCGAAGGAACGGGTGCAGAAAAACCTACTCCGTCGCTTTGTGAATACGGCATTTGGCGGCTCTGCCGCTGGCCTGGTGCTGCGTGCGCTCGGAGACGGGCAAACGAGTACTGAAGAACTGGCGGAGATCAAACGCCTGATCGAAGAACTTGAAAACGGGAACACCAATGACTAGTTTACTCACCAAAAACACCGACATTGTCGAAGCACTTGGCTGGACGATTCTGCACAGCCTCTGGCAGGCAACTTTGCTGGCCGGTCTTCTCTGGCTGGTTTCCCGCCTAACGCGCAGCGCACAAGCCAGGTACAGCCTGGCCTACGGTACGCTACTAGCCCAGCTGGCCGTCTCCCTGATCACCTTTTCCTGGTTGTTCGAAGTTGATGTCGCCGAAACCGTCCATACGGCGGTTGGTCCGTTGATGATGTCAGATTTTACTGCTTCAGGAACGGGAATTAGCCACTGGAACCCAGGAATACTGCTGTTCTGGATCGTCGTTTTCTGGGCCGTCGGCCTGTTGATCGGCACAATACGTCTGAGCATTTCCTTTGGGCGCGTACACAGGATGCAAACCTCCGTGGAAAGAATCGTCCCCAACCAATTTCGCGCCACCGTAGTAGCCCTGGCTAAACGAATCGGGTACGACGGAGCCCTACATCTGAGAATCAGTACCGAGTTGGGCGGCCCGGCCCTGGTCGGCCATCTTAAGCCATTGCTGCTATTCCCCATTGCCGTAGTCAACCAACTCAGCACCGAGGAAGCCGAAGCCGTTATCCTCCACGAGCTGGCGCACCTTAAGCGCAACGATCATTGGTGGAACCTTATTCAGTGTCTCATTGAGGTGGTCTTCTACTACCACCCCGTCGTTTGGTGGATCGGTGCCCGCATCCGCGAAGAACGTGAGCACTGCTGTGACGACCTCGTGCTACGACACGGCCCCGACCGCCTGGCCTACGCCAAGGCCCTACTCTACTTCGAACACCAACGCGCCACCCCGGCTACCGCCGTGGCGCTAACCAATAACCCCTCCGGCCTGCTGGGCCGGGTGAAACGCTTTCTTCATCAACAAAATATTCCCTACCAAATGAAAAGCAGATTATTCCTCCTTCCCCTACTGACCTTGATTGCCCTCATCAGTACCGCCGTTTATAACCCCGCTGAAAAAGCCTTCGAGGCCGTCGCCGACATCAGCGAGACCGCTGTTGAGGCCATCGGCACGGCTATTGAAAACCGTTCCTTTGCACCTGCGCCCGCGCCCAAAATTGCTTCCCTGCCCATTTCCCCATTGGCTCAGGACTCCCTCCCCCCAGGACGGCACAAGGTATCCTCCTACCGAAACGGCTCGTCTACCGAAGTAGTCGTGGAAGACAGGGCCATCCAGGAACTCACCATCGACGGGAAAGTCATTCCCGAGTCTGAGTTTGACCAGCACGAAGCGATGGTAGAACGGCTACTTGGCTCCAGCGGTGACCGGAGCCCGATGCAGATCCGTGGCTGGTCCGATCAGTGGTCTGAAGAAGACAAAATTTATCATCTGAGAAGGCTGGAGAACTTTCGAGGATTAGAAGGACTGGAAGGCCTAGAGGGGCTACGAGGTTTAGAAGGACTGGAAGGCTTAAAAGGGTTGGAAGGCCTAGAGGGACTGCGAGGTTTAGAAGGGCTGGAAGGCCTAGAGGGACTGGAAGGGCTAAGAAGCCTGGAAGGACTCCAAGAATTACTGAAAGAAAAAGGAGAAACCTGGCAAGAATTCGGGGAACGAATGGGAGAAATGGGCGATGAAATGAGTCGTACTTTCCGGGGCACCATTGAGCTCCACGAAGATGGACAAATCAAGCGTTTTGAGTTGGGCAGAGGTAGTGAGCCCTTATTCTTTGATGCCGACAGTTTACCAAAAGGAGGCAGCATCAGGTTTAATACTGAGCGCAACGTATGGGAAATGGATGGGCGGGCCATGCCACTCAATGGTGCCCAGGATAAAGCTTCCGAGATTGAAGAAATGGAAACCATGATTGAGCGTCTCGAACGACGCAAAGCGCAGATGCAGCGCGACCTGGAACGGGCCAAAAGAGATGAAAACCGCGCCAGGGAAGACCAGGATCGCACCGCCAGAGATCAGGAACGGACCATCGAACGCGCTCGTGCGCTAGAAGCTCGCAATCAGGAAATGTACGAAAAGCACAAGGATGGCGGCCCGGATTACGAAGCCATGGTCAGCCAGTTGCAACGAGAAGGTTTACTGGAAGGTGACGATGAGCTTTCCAAACTTGTTTTCGACATTAACCGACTGAAGGTCAACGGCAAAACCGCCAGCAACCGCGCGCACCAACGCTTTTTAGAACTGTATCTGCAACAGTCCGGGGAAGCAATGAGTAAAGGTTCCTCCGTAAAGGTTTCCATTAATAATAACAACTAAGACCTATTGTTAGTCTCAAATTGTGGCGGCTCCTGGCAGCATACTCCCCTTTGGGTGCTTGTTGGTGGGAGCTGCGTTTTAAGGGTTCTTCGCGAAATATTTGTCGCGTTGCGACTTCCCTTAGCGATTACCGGGGACCTTGTCCCCGGTAAATTGTCTAAAGACTTACCGTTCATTGCCGCAGGCAATCCAATCATGATGACGGATGGCTATTACCCCGTACGGAGTGCGGAGTAATCACTAAGGATAATCGCTACACGATAGCTCATTCCGATTGCCCCTGTCTTAGCAACAAAACTTATGTAACAGTTTAGGGCAGACGAGCGTCCTTATTTGTGTGGCGGCGTGCCCGACACGCTATTCACAAAATTCAAAAACAGCTCCAAAGCCCGAAGTTTCCCCTCATCCAAATGATAGTCAATATGGTGGGTAAAGTACTCCACCAGATCAAAATCAGGATGCGGAGAAGACAGCAGTAATTGCAATTCTGGCAGGTGCGCCATTCCGGCTTCCAGCGCAGCGTTAAACCGCTGCAGAAATTCCGGTGCTAATGGCCTAACCGATACCCAGGCAGCAAATACAAAGGGGAGTCCCGTATGCGCCTTCCAGGCCGCTCCCAGGTCGTAAACGTGCGTAAAGCGCTGGTCGAGACCGATCGTACGATCTCCAATGACCAAGCCCCCGGTATTTCCTTTAATCTGGTCGATGTATCCCGGTTCAGCCTCCAGGAATGTTACCTCATGCTTCCAGTACCCCTCCATCAACAATCGGGTAAGCATGACGGAAGTCCGGCTGTGATGATCCAGGTAAATGTGGGTCATCTCCTTTAAGGGGACCTCTCCGTAGATACAAACGGTAGCCACCGCACCATCGGCCCCAATACAGTAGTCGCTGATGATATGGGCTTCGGGCAACTCCGGGATTACGGCAACGGGCACCAGTGCAATATCAGCCTCTCCGGCTACCAGCCTACGGGCGCATTCGCTCGGAATGGCCAGGTCCATGTCCAGGTCTTCCTGAATGTCAGAACGCAGCAGCCCGTAAAGCAACGGCTTGGTGTTCAGGTAAGAAACGGCTACCACCCGGTGTCGGGTCCGATCCTTCGTCCTTTCCGCCTTTTCTTCCTTTACTACACTTACCATGAGCCGGAGATTAGTGCCTCGGGCAGATGAGTCCGGTCATTCATCAAGTCAAAGTCCCAGTAGCCATCATCTTTCAGCGTAGCACGCCAAAGGCCGGTATTGCTGTGACGCAATTCATTCATGTGGTCAATCGGCTTGCCCATCATCAGGGTCACCAGGCCACACATAGCGCGGCCGTGGCTACAAATCAGGAGAAGTTCTTCTTTACGATTGGGCAAGTGATCAATAAACACCTGTAGCCGTTCGCCCATTTCCCGGGCGGACTCTCCGCCGCCTATCCGGCCATCAATCTCGCCAAGGGCCCAGCCATCTTTGATTCGTTGGTATTCCTCGATGCTCTGCGGAGTCCCCTTTTTCCCTTCGTGGCTCCCCCAGCTCATTTCATTGATCTCAGGATGCTGCTCCCAGGGAATGCCCAGCTCAATAAAGGCAGCAACTGTTTCCCAAGTACGCCGCAGGGCAGAAGTGAGCACCACCTGAAAGGGGACTTCAGCGTATTTTTTAAAAAGGAGCGCACCTTGCTCCCGTCCAGTATCATTCAGACTGGAATCCACCCCACTTCCCTGCACAATTCCCTTCAGGTTAAAGTCGGTCTGGCCGTGGCGGAGGATGTAAACGGTTTTCATAGGCGGGGAAGTAAAGGGGATAAAGGGGAAGGGATTGAGAGGGGGGGGATCAGGCGAGGTCGCAGGTACAAGGTAACGTAAAGGAGCAAGGTTTGGGACGCTTAGACCACCGGCAGGGAGGTGTATCCCCGGTATTGCTTATCGTCGGCAAACTCAACGTCTTTATAGTCCTGAACGACGTCGTATAGCGTACCGCGCTCAATGGGATGGCGGCCAACAGCGCGAATCATTTTCACCAGTTGCTCCGTACTCAGAGCAGGGTTTTGCTCACCGCCGGCCATGGAGTAGATGCGGGTGGTATCGTCGATGGTACCGTCGATGTCGTCCACGCCGAAGGCGAGGCTGAGTTGAGCGGTCGTCCGGCCAATCATTGGCCAGTAGGCCTTTACGTGGTCGAAGTTGTCGAGGTAAATCCGGCTAATGGCGTAGTTGCGCAGGTCTTCAACGACCGTACTCTCGTCCAAGTGACTTAGCTCGTTGTTCTTGTTCCGGAATTTGAGGGGGATAAAAGTCTGGAATCCACCGGTTTTATCCTGCAACTGCCGTAATTTTTCCAGGTGATCCACCCGATGGCGGAAAGCTTCAATGTGCCCATATAGCATGGTGGCGTTGGAGCGCATCCCCAGACCATGCCATATTTCGTGGATGCGCAACCACTCCTCACCGGAGCATTTACCTCCAGCAATTTGGTCCCGTATTTCGGGGTGGAAAATCTCTGCTCCACCACCGGGCATAGACTGTAAGCCAGCTTCCTTCATCAGCGTCATTCCTTCTTCGTAGCTGATTTTTGCCTTCTTGAAGATATAATGATATTCGACGGGGGTAAGAGCCTTAACGTGAAGGTCGGGCCGGTGCTTTCGGATGCGACTGAACAGCTCGCTGTAGAAAGGAACATCATACTGTGGTAATACACCACCAACAATGTGTACTTCCGTTACTGGTTTGTCATCGTACTTCTTTACGATGTCCATAATATCATCCAGGCTGTACTCCCAGCCATCTTCCCGCTTTTTGATTCGCCGGCTGTAACTACAAAAAGTACAGGTATACAGGCAGACATTGGTGGGTTCCACGTGAAAGTTCCGGTTGAAGTACGTTCGGTCACCGTGCCGCTTCTCCCGGATAAAATTCGCCAATGCGCCAAGGTAGCCAAGAGGTGCTTCGTCATACAACAACTGTCCTTCCTCCGGGGAAACCCGATCTCCGGCAAAAACCTTTTCGGCAATGACTCGCAAGCCCTCAGGGAGCGTAGCATCTCGCAATACAGTATGGATAGAAGGACCTTTCATCGGGGGTAAATATTAAGAACAACGATGGTGATACAACAGACAGACGAACTTTCAGTTTTTATTGAAAGTAATTATTTTGAAGTTTTTTTCGCCTTTACAACTGGCCGCAAGGAAAATATAGGCTTCCCCCCTACTCCTGCACGTCGATCACCACGTTAATGACCTGGTTTTCCCCTTTACGCCACTCCCTTCGAAAGGACAGCCTCAGTTGATCTCCCTCCTTTAGGCGGTTGGAACGGGCAACTCCTGCGGGAAGCTCCAACATCATTGTTTCCCCGTTGGTGAGAAGCAACAGTATATTCCTTGCGGCCAATCGTTGCAAGATGCCTTCTGCCCGCCATTCCAGAGGAGGTTCCCCCGTGATGCTGTCAGCAGGATCTGCCGGCGGTCCCTTAGTACTGCGGAACTGCTGTGGTTCCGTAATTACCGGACGATCTTTGTCTGACCATCGGAGTTCTTCCTCCTTTTCATAATTTATGGTAGACAGCAACGGACAGTCGCGCACCAGGTCACCGGCCAATCGCTCCGCCAACAAATCTCTTTGCGAGGCTTCTCTGGCAACAAGGCTGTAACGTCTGCGCAAAGACTCTTCGTTAGCCAGCGCCACTTCCCGTAGGCAATTTATGGCCTGTTTATTGATCGGCTCAACGCTGATTCGCTCCATGCAATTACAGACCTCACTGGCCAGGCGAACAAAATAGGCCTCCTGCCCTGGCAGTTGAGTGATCCAAAATGAAACGACAAAAATTAGCATTATGCGCATAGGGCGAAGGTAAGTGCTTGATTGGGCTTTTAGTGTCTGGTCAGCGCAAGCCCCTAAGCCAGGAGCACCTACTCCCACTCAAGAGACCATTTGGACCGAAGGTTGTTTGACTCCCCTGGTTCGATGAGTCGATAATCTCCCTGAAGCTCAAATTCAACAAAACCAGCAGGAGGGTCCAGGTATATTTCCAGTGGTGCCTGCCCCGGTGCTACCCGGTAGAAGGCATTAGCTAAGTTATGCTTTATCAAAACCATCCCCTTATGGTAATAGCGAGCAGTGGTCGTAGGCATATCGGCAAATACCTTTTGCGGCTGGCTATGACGCGCATCGGCGTAAATGGAATACACCGAATCCCGTAAGGTAACGGGTAGTGTATCCAGGCTTCCACGAATGGAATCAGCCCTGAACTCAAAGCGACCAGCGTAGGGAAGGCGAGTGTTTTCCCACAGCGCGACGTTGACGGACGAAACTCCCTCGTTGGTCAGCCAGTAAATAAGACCGATGTCATTGTCCGGGCCCAGGGTAAATCGTTTGCGCATTCGTAAGTGCGTCAAAGAATCTTTGGGGCCTTCCAGCAAAATAGATTTTTCATCCACCCGCATCACCTTAAATGGTGCGGCATCGAAAGCCGCAACTGGCGGCCAATTCCAATCAGCCTGCGGGCTGCTCCAAGTGGTGCTTCCCCACTGGAAGTTGCTGCTGTCTCGGGAGGTTTTCAGGACTTCCACACCACCAAACGTAAGACTGCTGAGGCGTCCGCCAATAGCGGGCTCAACGGTGAGGCTGATTGCGCCCCGGGAGATGGTCACGGGAGCAATTGAGTCCGTATTTTCCGTAGCGGTACAAGCTAAAAAAAGACAAGCAAGAACCATCGCCTGGAGATGTCTGTAGATCATAATGTAACATTAGAGTAGGTGATTAAGAGTTTGCTGGTG
>JBGCFZ010000093.1:0-12793 GCA_045110355.1 Lewinella sp.
TTAACTGCGGCGTCTTTTACCCGCTGGCTGCGTTGCTTGAATCCTCATTTAGCTACGGCTAAACTCCGGTTCAAGCGCCTTGCCAGCAGGCAAAATTCACCAGCAGTTAATACGACAGAATCGACCTGACAAAGCACTAGCCAGTAATCATCAGGTCTGCGGAGCGGCCAGCTCAGAAAAGTTTAAACGAATTCGGAGAGGGTCGAACAGCGTCCAAGGATACTGAGCAGTTTATTATCCTTGCTGTAAAACCGTTTCCTGGCACCTGCGGCCGCGCCTGAGCAGCGTGGGGAGAGAAGGAACGCTGGACGGAAAGCTACCTCATTCCCTTTCCGTTCCTACCTTCGCCCAAAATTAATTTACCTGCCATGAGTTTTCATCAATACACCCTGGTCAATGATGCTGCCCTGACTCAAATTCTGATCGCTTTTCTCGGAGAGGCCGGGTTTGATAGCTTTCAGGAAACAGACGAAGGCTTACTTGCTTTCGCCAGCGCAGAAGAGCATGATCGCTGGCAGGAAGAGCTTCAGAAATTGCTACAACGATTCGGATTCACTTATACCTGGCAGCCGTTGGAGGACAAAAACTGGAATGAAGAATGGGAGCGGCAATTCAGCCCAATTCAAGTTGGTGCAAGGTTATACATCCGGGCAGATTTCCACGCCCCCAACCCGGAGGTGGAACAGGAGTTGATCATTACACCTAAAATGGCCTTTGGCACGGGGCATCATGCTACTACTTACATGATGTGTGAATTGATTTTTGAACAGCACCTCGCAGGCAAACGGGTCTTCGACTATGGCTCCGGTACAGGTGTGCTGGCCATCCTGGCCAAACGGCTTGGTGCAGCCCAGGCAGACGCGGTGGACATCGAATCTTGGTCGGCCGAAAACACCAGAGAGAACGCTGCCCGTAACGGCGTCACCCTGGACGAAATCATCCACGGGGAACTAAAGGATGTGCCCGACGGACCACCTTACGACCTCATACTAGCAAACATTAATAGAAATGTAATATTAACAACTGCTGAGGCGTTATGTAAGCGGTTGGTTCCAGGCGGAACGGTACTCTTCAGTGGGATTCTGGCTGATGATGAACAATTAATGGTTTCCCGCCTTACCGGCCTAGGCTTGCAGCACCAGGAAACCCGAAAACGGGAAGATTGGCGCGCCTTTGTTTTTACCCGCAATTAAGTGTTACATGCGTTTATTTTTATTTATTACGACGATCTTCCTGTTCACTCAACTGTCTTTTGCACAAGGCATTGAAGAGCTTCCACCGGATATCGAACCGGTTGCTTTTTCAGAAGCCATGGAAGACTTTATGAGTTTCAATGACAACCGTAAGGCAAAGGATGCTTACGCTAATTTTGCGGGCATTTACTTCGGAGGAGGTTTTTCGGAGGAACAACAAAAAAGAATTATTGCTACTTCCCGGGCAATGGGGAAAAAGCGCATCAGTCGGAATACTGGATTTGTTTACTACCTGGACTTATTAGCCACCCTTACGGGGACGGTAGATATTGAGAATCCATTGTTTACCGAATTTCATGATGCCTTTGATCAAATGTTGGCCAAGCCCGCATCGCGTTCGGCCGCTATAACGAAGTCCCTGCACAACGCCTGGGCATTTCAAATTCAAAATAAACTGAACCCAATAGAAGACCGGACCGGCTGGTTGGTTACTGGTGGCAAACCACACTTTTTGTTCGAGGAGTCGATGATGATGCGCATAGACTCTATTCAGGAATTGGTGGCTGTTGGGTTAAAAGACACGCTCAGGATTGCTGAGACACAACTACTTGTCAACCTTGCGGAAGGTACTGCAGAGGGAAGCGGAGGACGGACAGATTGGCAACGGATTGGGCTTCCCGAAGATGTATTTGCCATCCTTGTTAGGTACCAGCTAGACATTGGCAGAACAATATACTCTGCTGACTCAGCTCAATTGCAGTTCCCAGATTACTTCGGTGATGATATTCTGATCGGGCGATTCAGGGACAAGGTAGAGGCCGGAGGGGCAAAATCAGGTGGTCAGTATCCTCAGTTTGTATCTGATGACGGATTTGTAGAGATAAAGAATATTGGAGAAGGGATTGACCTGAGGGGGAACTTTGAAATGCGTGGCAGTACCGTTTACGCCATCGGTATGGCTGACCGTAAGGCGGAAGTAACCCTCGAAGTCGCGAACAGCGAAGGGGAGAAAAAAGTAAACGCTAAGGCAAATCGTTTTACCGTAAAGCCGAATGAGACCATTGCGGGACAAGGCGTTCAAACTACCATCTATTTCGGAGAAGACAGCCTGTATCACCCCAGTATTACGTTCCGGGTTGATGTGCAGGAACGGGTGGCAAAGCTGAGTAGGTCGGGCTCTAGTGTTGACCAAAGTCCCTTTTATCACAGCCTCAACAACATGAATATTTATGCGGACCAGATGGACGTGTACTTGAATAGAGACAGTGCGGTGGTTGGCAGAAGGTCTGTCTCTTTCGAGGAAAAACCAGATGTAGTACTTGAAAGCAGGGAGTTCTTCAATGAAACAGACTATATAAGGATTCAGGACATTGCCCGTTCGAACCCACTTAACATCATTTATGGTTACCGGATGGGGCCTGAAGGTGGTAATGACATCATTGATGCTGAAGTGTTGGCCACTAAGTTTAATTCGAAAATGGCAGCAGCGGATATTCAGCCGCTACTCTTTGATCTGCAAACGAAGGGCTATTTGTTTTACGACTCAGAGACAAAACTGGTCAAACTGTTGCCCAAAGTAGCACACTACGTGCAGGCCAGCCGGGAAGAAATTGACTTTGACCGCCTACGCTTGATTAGCCGCACTAAAAACATTAATGCTTATTTCAATTTGAAAACCGGGGAAATCAGGATTGATGATGTCCAGCCCATTGAGTTTAATCACGAAAAGCAAATTGCGGTTAAGCCTCTTGGTGACCAAGTGACGGTCAAAGGGGATCGTAATTTTGATTTCTCTGGAGACATTTACGCAGGAGGAATGGTCCTGACCGGAAAAGATTTCCATTTCGAATATGATCCTTACCGGATCAAGCTTGACTCAGTTCGGTACTTTGATTTGTTTCTGCCGGTGGAGGATAAATTTGGAGACGGGATGAAACGCGAAAGCACCGGTAGCCGAATCGAACACCTGAATGGCTACCTACTCATTGATGCACCTAAAAATAAGAGTGGTACGGAAGACATTGCTTACTTCCCTTCTCTACAGAGTAAATCACCAAGTTATATTTTCTACGACGGAGCGGACTCTTCCGCCAACTACTCCCGAGACAGCTTCTATTTTAAGTTAGAGCCCTTCAGCCTGAATGGTATGGACAGCCTCATTTCCAGCGAAGTTGCTTTTGATGGCAAGTTGTTCAGCGGCGGAATATTTCCTGATATGGAAGAAACGCTTGCCATTCAGGAAGATGGGAGCCTTGGCTTTATTACCAATACGCCAGCGGGAGGCCAGGATGCATACGGAGATCGTGGCAACTACGAAGGCGAAGTTATCCTTAGTAATCGTGGACTGGAAGGGAAAGGTCGATTCACGTACCTGGAAGCAAATATTGATAGTGAAGATTTGCTGTTCCAGTTAAATCGTGCTACTGCCAGCGCGGAGTCTTTCGAGTTGGCCGAGACCAATACCGCAGGAAGAGAGATTCCTCAGGTAAGTGGTAAGGAAGTCAACATTGAATTTAAACCATATGGTGATTCACTATTGGTCAATTCTGCCGCCGACGTTCCCTTCGAAATGTTTAAAGCAGGAGCGCATCGGTTTAGTGGTGGTTTGGTCCTTACCCCCGAGGCGCTTAAGGCAAATGGAACTTTGGAATGGAATGCGGCTAGTCTAACGAGTAAAGACCTGGACTTTGGCATCTTTGGCGCCAAAGCAGATACCGCAAATGTTGCCATCAAATCTTTATCCGGAGACGACAGGCTCGCCCTCCAAACCACCAACGTTAATGCAGACGTGGACTTCGAGACACAGATCGCTTCGTTTGAAAACAATACTACTGACCTGGCCACCTCGCTGCCCTATAACCAATTTAAAACCAGTATTGATCGCTTTGATTGGAACATGAAGGGAGGAAGTGTAACCTTCCAGGCAAAACCCGGAAAGGACCGATTCACCAGTACGCACCCCGATCAGGATGAACTGACGTTTACTGCCGAAGACGCTACCTATGACATCAATACCAGCTTGTTGAATGTTGAAGGCGTCCCCTTCGTTGCGAGTGCTGACGCCAAAATCTATCCAGGAGATGGTAAGCTACAGGTAGAGCCTGGTGCAAAAATTACCGAAATCACCGACGCAAGAATCGTCGCGGATACCATTAATGAGTACCACGTAATCAATCGGGCAACCGTTAATATCCTAGGCCGTAAGGAGTATCGCGCTTCAGGGTTCTATGAATACAATGTGGGCCCTCATACGCAGGAGGTCGAATTCCAGGACATTGTGGGGACGCGAGTGGGAAAGGGCAAGGCGAGTGAAAAGGCTACTGCTACCCGGGCGAAAGGTGAAGTGGCAAAAAGCGCCGACTTTTTCATTGACCATAAGACTAACTTCTATGGTACCATTAACCTTGACGCCGGTAGTAAAACGCTATTGTTTGATGGGTACGCCAGAATTGAGGCGGAAAAGCTCCCCGGAGCACAATGGTTTACGATTCGTTCAGAGGGAGACAAGAAGAACCTAATGCTTAGGGTTGATAAGCCTAAGGATCGGGAAGGCCTTCCCCTGTTTACGGGTATTTATTTGAGCAAGCCCAACCGACAGATCTATCCCGCTTTTGTTCAGTCTCTTGATTTTAGAAAGGACCATGCCATCCTGGACTGTAATGAAGTCATGTTGTACGATGAGGAAAAAGACATTTTCCTTTTTGGGGACAGCTCAAGAGTGTATGCACCTGACCAGATTGGTGGAAACCTCATGCTTTTCGACCACGCCAATGGTAAGATATCCGGAGATGGCAAGCTAGGGCTCGGAGGACGGCTCAAGTACATCAAAATGAATGCTTACGGCAGCGTTGCCATGGATTTGCCAACCGTAAGCCGCACAAGAGTGGCAGAACCAGAGCCGGTACCAGTAGCAGAAGAGGAAAAAGAGGAGAAGAAAGCCCCCCCCAGTATGTTTGTTCTGGAAGAAGAAACGGCACCGGCACCGGTAGACTCAACCGCCGTGGCGGATGAGGAAAAAACCGGACTGACGATTGATGGAGAGGTGGCTGAAAAGTACCCGGAGGTAAGGGTTAAAGCAATGGCTGCCATTGACCTTATCTTGCCCAATAAGCTGGTTAATATGATGGCTACTGACATCATTTCCGGCGGTTACGCCGCCGCTGGCCTGAATGTCGTGACCGATAAAAAATTCTACCAGGGAGGCCTTGAGACCCTGTTCCCTGAGTCGAAAGAAAAAACCGAAGCGTTATCTTCTCTTGAAGCAGCCGTGTTTAGGGTGCCCGAAAAAATCAACGACCACACCTTCCTGTTTACGCAATTGAACATGAAGTGGTCCAGTGATTATCAGTCGTTTGTAACAACAGATAAGCTAAGTGGGGTAGCCAGTATCAAGGGCAATCCTATTGCTAAAATGCTGGAGGTGCACGTAGAGGTGAAAATGACTACTGGTGGTGATGACCGTTTATACATTTACCTTAAATCACCAAGTGAGCTTTACTACTTCTTTGGTTTCAAGGACGGGATAATGAACGTAGTTTCCAACAACACTACCTTCATGAACGAACTGGAAACGATGAAAGCCAAAGACCTGATCATGAAGATGGATGATGGCGCTACCTACGAAATCCTGCCCGTCAGCCCGGGTACAGCACAAACATTCCTGCGCCGGGTCCAAACTGCCTTCTAAACGTAAGTCTTTTAGGTAGTGTGTGCCTCTTCTCTGTAAGTGCATTGGTCGAAAACCTGTGGTGGTTTCGCCCGAAATCCCTACATTGGGAACCAAATACAATTCTATCTATGCCTATTTTCAATGATCTCAAGCGAATTTTTTTTGGTGCTAAATCAGTAGCCAAGCATCAGGCTGAAAAGGCAGGTGATGCCGCCCGTGAAATAGGAGACGATCTTAAGTCTCAAAGTGACGACCTCATTCAGCAAACTAAAGAGGCCGCTGGTGACTTAATGGATAAAGCTCCGGAGTACCTTGAGAAGGGTAAGGATGCGCTGGAGGACTTGTCGGACAAGATTTGGCGGGAAGCTGATGCGGCCGTAGACAAGGGTAAAGAACTAAAGGATAAAGCAAGCGATGCGATCAATAGCAAGCTGGAGGATTTGAATCCGTCAACAGAAGAACCAGTAGATCTTGATGCCGATTTTGGCCTTGACCTGGAAGACCTTGGCATGCAAGAGACATCTGAACCCACTGCACCAAAAACCGGAACCATCGATTTTGAAGAAGGCCTGGTTGATGATGTAAGTGGAAAGGTAGCTAAGGCGGCAAGTGGCCTAAAGGACGCTGCCTCCGGCGCGCTGAAAAAAGCAGCCGATGCTACCGCCGGCATTCGTGGCGCTGCCGCAGGAGCTGCTGATACCGGTCTTAACGCCGCCGCGAAAGCTGGTGCAGGGCTGAAAGATCAGGCAGAAATTCTTGCCGGAAAGGTTGGTGACGTTAGTGAGGTGGTGGGAGCAAAAGTGCTCGAAAAGGGCGACGAAATCCTGGGCCGCGCCGCTGAAATGGGCGCTGACCTGAAAGACAAGGCAAGCGACTTTATTGACCATGCCAACGTGGAGGCCGAAAAAATGAAAATGGAAGAAACCATCGAAGAGGCCAAACGTGCCGCTGAAGTAGCCGAAGCACGTGCTCGTGCTTTCGATGGTAAAGAAGCCGCCAGAGATACTGGGGAGTCAACCCTCTCGGGAACCGACTCCTTCTTTGATCGTGCCGCCCGCTTTGCTGATGGTGATTATGCCAACGAAGGAGGTAAGGACATGCAGATCAAACAAAACCCGGACGCCAAACCCAAAGAAGAAGGTGGCCTCATCGCAGGATTCCTGGACTCCGATGGCGATGGAGATAGTTTGATCGACGATGCGCAAATCATTGAGGAGGAGTAGGAGCTAAGGAACTAAGCTTAATATAAAAGAGCCATTCAGCCTCGCTGAACGGCTCTTTTTTTAGGTAAGAATGAAGTCTGTTTTTTGATAACCAGCAAATAGTTTCCTATTCACTGCAGTTTCCGTGGCCGGTCCAACACCTTGCGTACAGCCCGGGCTCGTTCCACCGAGTCATCGTGGTCACCATGCAGACAGATCGTCTGCACATCCAGGGAATAGGCCTTGCCGTCTGTGGCAACGACTTCCCTGCGTTCTACCATCCTTTGCACCTGCGTCCGCGCCAAATCTGGATCATGGAGGATGGCACCAGGCAGATTACGGGACCGTAAATTTAAGTTTGGTTCATAGGCCCGGTCGGCGAACCCTTCGGCCCAAAACTCCAATCCTTCTTCCTCCGTAAAAGCTCGCAGATAGCCCTGTGGCGGGCCATAAATGATGGGTATGTCTAACTGGATGGCTACAATGGCGACCGACTGCGCCGCAGCAGGGTGTTCATTGGCGTAATGATACAAGGCTCCGTGAGGTTTTAGGTGGTGCAAGGTCTCTCCGTAACTCTCTACCATTCCCTTCAGTGCGCTAACTTGATAGATGAGTTGAGCGTAGAGTGTTTCATCTTCCAATTCCAACCTTTTTCTGCCAAAGTTCTTCCGATCAGCAAACCCTGGGTGTGCCCCAATAAGCACCCCGTGCTCTTGCGCCAATTCAATGGTTTTTAGCATCGTGTAGGCATCACCTCCGTGGAAGCCACAGGCAATGTTGCAGCTGTCGAGCAGGGGCATTAATTCGGCATCGTTGCCTACTTTTTTCTGGTACCAGGATTCTCCGAGATCGGCGTTGAGGTTCATAATTGCTGATGTTTCGTGAATACTTTTTCACGCTTGGTCACAAAGTAACGGGCCGTTACTTATACCAATACATCTGAAACTTGAAGTTGATATGAAACCGAGTATTTATTTTATCCTGGCTGCCCTGTTTTTTCTGTCTGCGACGCAGCTTTTCGCTCAATCCGACTTTGGGCTAAACGCGCGTTCCAGTTTTGAAGTTGTTGCTGGTGGCGGGGAAGGCTACCGCCAACTGGTTGGTAATGAGATTGCTGCACGCAACGAAAGAGAGGTTCCCGGACCTAGCTGGATGGTAGGCGTAAAGACCAGCCGGCGAATCAGTAACCAACTCTGGTTTGGGCTGGGAGTAAACTTTACCAACGTTAATTACCGGACCCAAAATCTAGCCATTAACGGATCCACGGTTTGTAGTACCCCCGTATTTGGAGGGGTCGGTATTCCTGATCTTGGAGACGTATTTCTCCGGGTGCCAAACGTCGGACTGGTGATCACGCCCTCCACGAGAACCGATTGCTTCAGTATCAGTGAGGAGGAAGGCCAACATCGACAGATTCTATTTAATAGTCAACACATTGAAATACCCTTGACACTGCGCTATGAATTAGGCCAATTTCGGTTCCGTCCATTTATTGAGATGGGACTTACTGGCAGTTATCTTATTCGAAATACTGTTCGTGCAAAGAACGGACGAGAAGTCGTCAAAGCAGCCCGCCAGCAACTGGAAAGAAGGAATCGTTTTGGCCTCGGTGGGGTGCTGTCAATTGGGGCAGCCTATGGACTTAATGAGAACATAAGTGTTTTTGCCCAGCCGGTTTATCGGTATTCTTTTTCCTCAACCGGTATTACTTCAGATGCGGAGATGGGAGAGTTCTCCCGGAGCTTAATGTTGCAAGTGGGGATTCGTAAGGATATTCTCTAAGTTTGAAGTCTACTCAAACAAACCGTGCAATTTTGCCTGGACATCTTCGACGACCTTCCCCAGGTCTTCCGGCTTATTGGCAAAGTCGATCGTATCGATATCAATGATCAGGATATTCCCGTCGGTGTAAGTGGCAATCCAATCTTCGTAGCGACGATTGAGCTTCTTGAGGTAATCAAGGCTCATGCTTCCCTCGTAGTCCCGCCCCCGGCTTTCAATATGGGCCACCAGGGTCCCGATACCTGCCCTGAGATAGATCAGCAGATCAGGCGGGGAAATACGTTTGGTCATGGTTTCGAACAACTTAGTATAGTTGTCGAAATCGCGCTGAGTCATCAGCCCCATATCGTGCAGGTTGGGCGCAAAAATGTAGGCGTCTTCGTAGATCGTTCGATCCTGAATAACCGTCCGATCACCCTCCTGAATACCCAGGATCTGACCGTAGCGATTGTGTAAGAAGTAGACCTGGAGGTTGAAACTCCAGCGTTCCATGTCGTTGTAAAAATCGCTCAGATAGGGATTGTCATCGGTACTTTCGTAGTGGACATCCCAGCCAAAGTGCTGGCCCAACTTAGTACAGAGCGTGGTTTTTCCGGCGCCAATGTTGCCGGCAATGGCTACGTGCTTAATTTGTTTGGACATGTGCTGAAGCTACTCGGGATGGTTTTCGTTGTGGCGAAGATAGTTAAATCCCGCTTACTCTGAAATCCTCTGGGATATGCCTTAAAGAAGCTACTACGATTTTTCGGAAAGTCGTAACAGACTGTCTTATCGGGCGCGGCCGCAGGTGCATGGTAAGGTAAGGAGGAGCAAACGTTCTTGCCGCAATTTTACCGCAGGCAATCGTCTAAATAACTTTTAGCTAACGTGACTTTCTTCAACGACTGACGTTGTAATATTGGCACGCAGTGCCATAACCAACTTTGGTGAAACAATGCTTATCGCTGGGCTAACACAATAATCCCCGGTTCGCTTACATTTACCCTACGCAGATCAAACTACCAAATGAAAAGAATCATCTTGCTGGCTGTGGCCGGCTTCGCCAGCCTTACACTGACCGCCCAACAACAATTTTCAGCCATCTATCAGCCCTCCGACGCCGAAGTTCGTGTGGTGACTAAGCTCGGGTGGGATGCTTTTTTGGCCGACCACGCCAGCCAGCAAGCCGCTGGTTTTCGACTAACGGACATCGAGACTTACAAAGAGGGAGGTGCCGAGCGCAGCTACGTAGGTATCTACACGGAGAGCCCTTTGCGAGATTCTGTAGGCATGGCCAACAGTTGGGCCAAATTCATTAAGCTAAAGCGTAAAATGGTGAAATCGGGCTACACCATGATCGACGTAGCGGCGGTAACACTCAATGAATCCGATGCGAATTTCTTCGGCGTGTGGGTCAAGGAAGCTAAACCCTCTATTCATAAGGTCTGGTTGTTGGACAGTAGGGAAACCATCCTGAAGAAAACCCGTGACATGGCTAAAAGCCGTTTCAAAATTAAGCGGGTGCACGTACTTGACGTGCCGAATGGCGAACCTTCTTTCGTTGTCCTTTACCACTTTACCCCGGTCGACCGATTCAACTTCCTTTTCTTTGCCGATACCATGGAGGCCTTTAACAAAGAAGCAACGGAGCGGAAAAACAGTAAGGTACAACTCATCGATTTTGATCGCTTTCGTGAAGGTAACACTACCCAGTATGTGGCCATTTTTCAGGATGGTGAATACGACAGCGCGTTCGCCACAGCTAAACCAATAGCCGACATTGATGCCAAAGCAAAGGCTTTGGAAAAGGAGCGTGGACTAAAGCTAACCAACCTGAGTGTAGATTAAATGCACGTTTTACTCCGCAAGCCTTTGGACAGCTTATTTCTTGGTGACCGGAACCTTTAGACTGATCTTAATATCATCGCCGACGAGCCCTCCGAATAGGAATGGTCCTTCAATGCCAAAATCTTTTCTGTTTATGATAAGGCTACCAGCAAATACCTGGTCGCTAAAAGTAAAAGGTATGCTTACCTTTTTGGCAACGCCGTGGATATTTAGCATTCCTTCAACTTCATACCCATCCGTCGTCTGCTTGAATTCGGAGGATTCGAAACTTATTCTGGGGAACTGTTCCGCATCGAGCCATTTGTTGCCGCGTGCGTGATTATCTTTTGTCTTGTTGCCAGTACTGATGGTCGCGGTTTCGACCCAGACCGCAAACTTTGCCGTTGTCAGGTTGGCAGGGTCGAATTGGATGTTCCCCTGTAGTTTATCAAAAGTCCCTGTGGCCTTTTTAGCGGTGAATTTCACTGCGTAGTCTGGGGAGATTTCCCAGTTGGAAGTGATTTGCCCAATACCTAAGCTTAAGATGGAAAGTAAAAGGATGGTACGCATAATCGATGTTTGCCCTTAATAACGGGGGAGGGTAGATGGGGGTTTTGTTAAAATGGTTGAATGACGGATGTTGGTAGCGCTGTTTTACAACTACGCTACTTCAGGGCCCATAGCTTCGATTTAAAAACTGCTCTCAACAAATTGTGCATAACAATTTACATAAAAGGATCTTTCTTGTGCGGACGCCCGCGGGACCCTTAGCCCCTTCACCGCTGCGTGGCTTCAAGGCTAAGAGGGGGGCTCCGACTACCCAGGTCCCCGTAGCGTCGACCAAGCCCGGAAGCGAAGCGAAGGGATTGGTTGACCTGCGGGCGTCCGAACGGTTTATGGCTATTTTGTGCAAATTGTTATGCACACCAACAAAGCACCAAATACCAAGTAAAAAAAAGTTGGGTACTTTACTAACGCTTTTCATCTTAGCTGCGATAGTAAGTGTAAAGAAGCACCCACTACAGTGAATTACCACGCAAATAGTACGGACCGTGAATTGAGGCAAGGCTGCCTTGACGGAGACCGGCGTGCCCGGGAGTTTTTCTACCGGCGCTACTACGGAAAGCTGGTCGGAATTCCCTTGCGATACACTAACGGCCGGGAAGATGCCAACCAAGTTTTGAACCAGGCTTTTCTACGAATTTTTTCCTCGTTGGACTCATATCGGGAAGAAGGAGCCTTTGAAGGATGGCTGTCTACCATCGTTTTCCGAACGACCATGTCCTGGTTGCGTAGCCAGAAGCAGAAATATATGACGGTTTCTATTGACGATGCTCCTTATGAGCCGCCCGTAAGTGGCGGCATCAATGAACGGTACGATACTGAGGAGATCTTTCGGCACATCCAACTGCTCCCGGCACCACTGCGGTCCGTCTTTTGCTTGTATGTGGTGGATGATTTTAGCCACAACGAAATCGCTAAAATCCTGGGTATAACCGTAGCCAACAGCCGATGGCGGTTGGGCCAGGCCCGGCAGAAACTACGCGCATCCCTTCTACCCAGTCAAGAAAAAACCGCATGAAAAACGAACTAGACCCCTGGGAAGTCGGCATAGCGGAACAAATCAAAGGGAAAGAATTTTCCTTTGATCCACAGGCTTTTGCCGATTTCGAAAATTTGCTGCAGGCAGAAACACTTGGGCAGGAACCCGGACACCGTGCTCCTGAGGCTGGCGGTGAAGTTATGTCATCGGCAGCTACGACTATTTCCTTGCCGATGACCATTCTCATTATTGGCCTTGTTAGTTTTTCTGGCTGGTGGTTCTGGCCCCGCGAAGGCGTAGTTGTTACTGAGCCCGCAGTCACTACAACTACTCCCGCTGTGCTCCCTGCTCCTCCAAGTGAGGTTGCACCTGCGGCCCCGCCCACACCTTCGGCCTCAATGACAACCCAAACGCTGAATGCCGTGCGTGAACTTGATACCGCTGCACCTGATTTGCTAGCTGTACCAGCTACCATTACCGAGGAATCTGTAGAATTAGCAGTTGAGGCAGCCAGTCAGGAGGTGATTACCGAGGAGTCCGTTCTCAATCCGCCCAGACAACTTAGGGCAACTTCGCACCTGACTACGCTACCCATCCT
>JBGCFZ010000094.1:0-10913 GCA_045110355.1 Lewinella sp.
GAACGAGATCAACTTAGCATTGTCGCCGATCAGATCGGTAGCCCTACCTATGCTGCCGACCTTGCTACCGCAGCATTACAATTAGCTGCAAATGACACGCCCTCGGGCATCTACAACTTCGCTAACAGCGGCGTTTGTTCCTGGTATGATTTTGCCCACGCAATTTTTGAGATATCTGGCACGGATTGTCTCCTGAAACCCATTAGCACTGAGCAGTATCCGACGCCCGCGAAACGGCCAAATTACAGTGTGCTGAATACGCGTAAAATTTCAGAGGTAACGGCTGTTCCACGGCATTGGCGGGAGGCATTGGTGGAGTGTTTGGGGAAGGTTTAGGAGCTAGGGAGCTAGTATCTAGAAACTAGCCGGTAGCTCCTAGTTCCCTAGTTCCTAGCTCCTAGTTCCCTAGCTCCTAGCTCCTAGTTCCCTAGCTCCTAGCTCCCTAGTTCCCTAGCTCCTAGCTCCTAGCTCCCTAGTTCCCTAGCTCCTAGTTCCCTAGCTCCTAGCTCCCTAGCTCCCTAGCTCCCTAGTTCCTAGCTCCCTAGCTCCTAGTTCCTTAACTCCTAACTTCTGACTCCTAGCCCGCAACGCCATATCTGCCAAAACCAAAGCAACCATATTGTCCACAATAGGCACTGCCCGAGGCAGCACACAAGGGTCATGCCGTCCTTTGCCCGTCACCGTCACGGTCTCTCCGGCTTCATTAACACTGGTCTGGTTCTGGATGATGGTAGCAACCGGCTTAAAGGCGGCGCGGAAGTAAATATCTTCACCGTTAGAGATGCCACCCTGCACGCCACCACTCAGGTTTGTTCGCGTACGAACCTTTCCTGCTTCGTCGGTGTAAAACTCATCGTTGTGGGCGCTGCCGCGCATGGTTACGCCGTTGAACCCCGAGCCGTATTCAAAGGCTTTACAGGCGTTTATACTTAGGATGGCCTTCCCCAGCTCGGCGTGTAGCTTATCAAAAACCGGCTCTCCCCATCCGGCGGGAACGCCCTGGACAACGCAGGTGACTACACCGCCGATGGTGTCTCCTGCTTTACGAACGGCCAGGATTTCTGTTTCCATCTCCGCTGCTTTCTCCGGGTCGGGGCAACGGACATCATTACTTTCCGTCAGGCTAAGGTTCAGTTCCTGGTAGGGTTTGTCCACAATGACATGGCCAACTTGCGACACGTAACTGTTGATGGTTATTCCGTAGTGGCGCAATAGCAGCTGTGCTACGGCGCCGGCGGCTACCCTGGCGGCAGTTTCCCTGGCACTGGAACGGCCGCCGCCCCGGTAATCCCGAATGCCGTATTTGGCCGAGAAAGTGTAATCGGCGTGGCTGGGCCGGAACTTATCGAAGATGTGTCCGTAGTCCTTACTCCGCTGGTCCTTATTGAAAATGATCATCCCAATGGGAGTGCCCGTCGTCTTCCCTTCGAAAACTCCTGAAAGTACCTGTACCCCGTCGTTTTCTTTGCGTTGGGTGACAATGCGGCTTTGACCCGGCTTGCGGCGGGCGAGTTCAGCCTGGATGAATTCCTCATCGAAGTCAAGCCCGGCGGGGCAACCATCGATGGTGACGCCGAGGCCGACGCCGTGGCTTTCGCCAAAGGTGGTAATGCGGAAAATTGAACCGTAGGAGCTGCCAGCCATAATAAAGGAGGAAGGGTGAAAAGAAAGAAAGGATAAAGCACAAAGGTACTTAGGCGAATGATTTGAAGAGCGCTTTTTGCTGGGGGAAGTCCAACTGCTAATTGGGATTTCTTCGCGAGTACTTTCTTGGCGGGGCCGCAGGTGCAAAGGAAGGGATAAAGGAGCAGGGCTTGCACGCAGGGCCGGAGGCCCGTTTCTTGTAGCGAGGGGTGACCGCCGATCCGCAGGATCAAGTGTAGCCCCTCGTATTCGTTGAACGAGCAGGCGGTTTTTATTCCTCCTTCCTACACAAACAAATCATCCTCCGAATAATCCAGTATCGGTTGCGGTTCTGCCCGGCGAGAACGGCTTCGGCGAGGTGGTGGGTTGTTCAGATCTAATCCCGGTGCTGTTGGCATTTGGCCCCGGTTGGTATGCGTCAGTTTGTCTCGCCAAGTACCTAGCAAGACCTTGTCATTACGTTTAACGCTGTAAGTTGTGCCATTGAGGCCCACACTGATTCTTACGCGGAACACGTCGTCTTGCCCCGAATACCCCGTCGGAATCCGAAATACGTGCGTGCTACCGAAAAACCTGCGCTTCCTGCTCATTTGGTTTCCGTTCCAGTAAACAGCGTCTTTACCCGTCCACATATTATGGTGGATTTCCAAAAGATCATCTCCGATGGGCAGGCTCACTTTTAACATTGGTGCTGATTATTTTAGATAGAGGGTAGGCTCCGATGGAGATATTCTCTTTTCCTTTATGCTAATATTATCGCGTTTGTCCGTGCTCAGACTAAGTCCTCTTCGCGGTACAAAGGAGATACTACGCGCTCTTTGCGGTGATGATAACCACTGTTGCCGGGCAACACAGGTAGCGCATTGGCCGCATGACGATAGTTGGTGCCACTCTGATCCAGTAGGCATTCACCGTTTCTGAAAACATCAACGGTAATACAGGACATTGAGTTGAAGCTAAAACGGAAATCAACGCGGTAATAATCGGTGTTGACTCCATCTTCGGCCATTACCTGAAATTCGTGAATCCCAACGAACCAGTTAAACTGCTTACTGACCCGGATACCATTAAAGTAAACTGTCTCGACGCCGGTCCACATGCTGTTGTAGGCTTCGATGGTGTTATTGCCGATGGTAAGAGATGCAATTTTCATGGTGTGCTTCTTTTGTTGATGTTGCTAAGATGAGGGAAGCCTTCGGGAGGGCAAAAATCGTTCGATGAAACCAAGGCAGATTTCGATGAATATTCTCTGCTGTATTTATCCTCTGCGCACTAGTATACTGTAACCTAAGTATTGATGTACGCTTGTCGCGTAGCGATTATCCTTTACGGTTGCCCCGTACATAGTGCGGGGCAACGAGTAAGTAGTTCATCCGCTGATTGCCGCAGGCAATCAATTCTGGCCAATAAGACGATTGCCAGGGACGCCGTCCCTGGTAATCGTAAAGGGTAGTCGCTATGCGACAAGCGTACACTAAACTTAGATTACACTGTACTAGTCCTTGCTCTACTAACCTCCGTTGCACCTGCGACCCCGCCCCCCAATCCCCCCAGAGGCAGGCAGCCAAATGGGGACTTGTGCCAGAATCTAAAAATCATTTCTCCGCAACAATCCGTTTCCCATAGCAAACAGCTACATTTACCGCGCGCGGTAAGCTTATCTTTGCCGCCCTAACCAAATGCCCCGGCAAATAATGGTCCGCCTATTTTCTTTCTTCCTTTTACTGTTCTGCTCCGCCGCAAATCTTTGCGCCCAATCCGCCGTCGAACCACCGGCTGACTTTCTGCGGAGCATTGGTAAAATTTACGTCGTGGTGGCTGTAATCATTGTCGTTTTCCTGGGGCTTGTTTTTTACCTGTGGCGAATGGATCGCCGCCTATCTGATTTAGAAAACCAAATTGATGATCATGCCTAAAGATGTTTCGTTTCTCGACAGCGTTAACCGTTATTTTGACGCTGCCGCACCACACACCGGTCTTGATGAAGGCCTCCTTAAGCAGATAAAAGTCTGTAATGGTGTTTACCAAATCCACTTCCCCGTTAAGATTGACGGGAAGGTAATAGTTCTTGAAGCTTACCGTGCCCAGCACAGTAATCACCGCAGCCCTACCAAAGGTGGTATTCGGTACTCCAACCACGTAAATCAGGATGAAGTGGTGGCCCTGGCCACCCTCATGTCCTATAAATGTGCCATCGTCGATGTTCCCTTCGGCGGTGCGAAAGGGGGCGTAAAAATCAATCCCTGGGAATACAGTGAAGCCGACCTGGAAAAAATCACCCGGAGGTACACCACCGAGTTGATTCGCCATAAATTCATTGGCCCTGCCATTGATGTTCCTGCTCCTGATTACGGAACGGGCAGTCGGGAGATGGCCTGGATTTATGACACCTACCGTGCCTTTTACCCCGACGACATCAATGCAGCGGGTTGTGTAACCGGTAAGCCAGTTAACCAGAATGGTGTTCGTGGCCGCACCGAAGCGACCGGTCGTGGTGTTTTCTACGGTATCCGGGAAGCCTGCAAACAAAAGGATCTGATGGACAAGCTCGGCTTGAAGACAGGTATCGAAGGTAAAACGATGGTGATCCAGGGCCTTGGGAACGTTGGCTCGCATACGGCCACCATCAGCCAGGACGAGGGAGGTGTTAAGATCATCGGAGTTTCCGAGGTCGAAGGCGCCATCTACAACCCCGACGGAATTGATATTCACGCCCTACTACGCCACCGTGCGCATCATGGTAGCATCCTGAGTTACCCCGATGCCCGGATCTACGGAAAAGAAAAACGCCGGGCCGTTATGGAGTTCGATTGTGACATTCTGGTGCCTGCTGCACTGGAAAATCAGATTGATGCAGAAAACGCTCCTAACGTTAAAGCGAAAATCATTGCGGAAGCGGCCAATGGGCCCGTCACGGCCGATGGGGCTGCCATACTGGCGGAACGTGGTATTGTCGTCATTCCAGACATTTACCTCAACGCTGGCGGTGTGACGGTCAGCTACTTCGAGTGGCTCAAAAACCTGAGCCATATGCGATTCGGCCGCCTGGAAAAGCGCTTTGACGAGCGTGCTTACGGACGGATCGTGGACCAAATTGAGGCCACTACTGGTAAAACAATCAGCGATCGGGATAAGCAATTGATCATCCGTGGAGCAGACGAAGTTGACCTGGTTCGGTCCGGATTAGAGGAAACTATGATCACTGGCTTCCAGGGCATCTATTCGATGTACAATGACAATGCGGAGATCAAAGATCTTCGTACCGCTGCTTTTGCACTGGCAATCAGTAAGATATCCAGTGACTACATTGCCCTTGGAATTTGGCCATAATTGCCATTTAGGAAAATTTTATACTTTTTCAAGCGAAATTTTGAAATAATTGTTGGTGCGGCTATCTTCGCCGCACCAACATTCCCCTGACCCATCTTATGTCCGACAAACTCGATAAAATCGATCTGAATATTCTGAAAATCCTTCAGGAAAATAGTAAGATCACTAACCTAGACCTTTCTAAGCGGATTGGCCTCAGCCCTGCTCCCACTCTGGAGCGGGTGAAGAAACTGGAACAGAACGAGGTGGTTAACAGCTACCACGCACAGGTTAATCCGGAGGCCATTGGCCTAATGGTCAAAACCTTTGTACTGGTTTCTCTTGACTGGCGTAAGAACCAGGCCCGTGAAAGTTTCCTCTCCCAAGTAGAAGGGATTGATGAAATCACGGAGTGCTACATCATTACCGGAGAAGCAGATTTCCTGATCAAGATCGTTTGTAAGGACATTCCTACTTACGAAAGGTTACTATTCAAAACCCTGCAGCAGATTGACGAGATCGAGCGACTGAAGACGCTGATGACCCTCTCGACGGTAAAAGATTCTAAAGTGCTGCCCTTCGATTACGAAGGCGGAGAGTAAATTCTTTATCCAATCCGGATTACATCTACCCCCAACGGTAATTACCGTCTGGGGGTTTGCTGTTTGGACAGTCGGCTTATTGTATTATGCATGAATCAAAAGTCACTTTAGCGCTTGATTCGCGTTACATGCCCCTTAGGTATTTTTACCCGTTTGTACGGTAAATTGTACGCTAAATCCTTTTAAGGGGGGAGTAGAGTCTTTTTTTGGGTGGATAAATGCTAAGTTTAGGCTCGTTTAAACGTTAGAAGTTTATTCCTACGGCTCTCATTTAGAAAATCACCCAATCCATACACCCAAGATGAAGAAGATTTATGTTTGCGCCCTCCTGATGGGCCTGATAGTGGTATGTTGTGCCCCTTACCAGGACTTAATTCCAAAGGATACTGTTTACTACCCATCTAATGGAAGTGAAGTGCCTGTCCGAGAGTCATTTAATCAGGGGTTAGACGATGATCAACGTGGTCAATTCTGGTTTACGCCCCAAGGTGCTCACGTGATTCCTTACGATTGGTTCACTTGGTTAGAGCAACCGGATAATGAGCGGCTATTCCGTGAAAATGATCATATGGGGGGACAGCTTGGCTACTTACCGATGGATTCCTCCAGGATGAACCCGTCTGGCTTACCGGTAGGATTTGCTATGTCCAGGGCCAATTCCCAATCAGAAGCTTTTGTGGGTTTTACGTGTGCGGCCTGTCATACCAATGAGGTTGAATACGGTGGTAAAAAGTTCCTAATTGATGGTGCTCCTACTCTGGCTAACTTTGTCATGTTCTTTGATCGGCTGGTACTTTCTCTGAACAAAACCTATGATGATCCAGAGAAATTCAACCGCTTTGCTAAAAATGTGCTTGCGGATAAATACCAGGTTGCCGAAGCGCGTCAGGATTTGAAAAAGCGTCTTGAAAAATGGATGCAGGGCTCTACTGAGCGGCAAGGAGTAAATCGTACGTCGAATAATCTGCCCAAAGATTTCACTAGCTACGGCCGCCTGGATGCATTTACCAATATCGAAAATGCTGGTACGGCATTCGCATTGAATATGTTGCATAATCGTAACGCCGCTAATGCGCCGGTATCTTATCCATTTTTGTGGGGGACGCACCAGTCAGACAGAGTACAATGGAACGGCAGTGCGCCAAATATTCCTCGGATAGCGGGGCCAATGGTTCGTAACATCGGTCAGGTAGTTGGCGTATTTGGTGGTCTGGAAATGAAAAAGGCACCTTGGTGGAAACGGTTTTTCCTGAGGAAGAAAGTTTCCTATTCCTCCACCGTTGACTTCGAAGGGCTGGGGCAACTGGAAGGCCTGGTGCGCAACATTCGTGCACCGCAGTGGCGGGACCCTGTATCAAACCTACCTAAATTGGATACAGACTTGATTTCTAAAGGACGGATACTATTTGCTGATAACTGCCAGGATTGCCATAAGGTGATGACACCCGAGCAGTGGGACGAAAACTATGAGGTCGAAATGACTTCAGTAAAGGAACTAGGGACTGATCCAATGACGGCCTGGGCGGCGGAGCACCACCAGGCAAGTACTGGTATTCTGAAGGGAACAAAAGGTAAGATATTGGCAGGGGAACGCTTCAAGGATAGTACACAGGCCATTAATATTTCGGTGAATGGAGTGGTTGGTATAACCCTGAAGCATCCTGGTAAAGTTATTAATGGTATAGCTAATACTGAACGCGTGAAACCCCGGGAGGCATTGAATCAGAACTTTGCTAATCGGGACGCCATCGTAGAGGAGAGAGCAGATCTGCATGATCTTGATGGCCTGATTGACCATGATCATAATGACCGTACTCCTGAGGTACGTAACCTGGATGGGCTGGCGTATAAGGGCAGACCCCTCAACGGCATCTGGGCAACAGCACCATACCTGCACAACGGCTCCGTGCCAAACTTATGGGCATTGCTAATGGACCCGGCTAAACGTCCCACAAGTTTCTGGGTGGGGAGCTCTAAATTCGATGCTAGAAAGGTCGGGTTTATTGATAACCGGGGTAAGAATGAATTCCAGGTAAGGGATAGTGATAATAATATTATCGAAGGCAATTCTAACCTTGGTCATATCTATGGTACCGATTTAACTGATGAGGAGAAGTGGGCCCTTATTGAATACATGAAGTCACTTTAATACGGTACCATGAGAAATATATTAATATTCCTGGTCCTTGTCATTGGGGTGGTCTCCTGTTCAACTCCCCGAAATCCGCAGCTGGCAACGGAATATCCTACGAAGACAGAAAAAAAAGCTACCGAGAAGGTAATCGGCTTGCTAAAAGAACGCCTGGAGAAAGACTATCCGGCTCCTGCGCGTACGGAAAGGGATGCCCACCCCAAACAACATGGACTGGTAAAAGCGGAGTTCATCATCGAACCGGACATTCCCGACAACCTGAAAGTAGGCATATTCAGCGAGGCGAAGACATACGAATCCTGGATCCGGTATTCCAACCTTTCCCCGGGGAACCCTGACATCAAGAAGGATTCTCGGGGTATGGCCATCAAGGTGATGGGAGTGCCGGGAGCGAAAATTCTGCCAGACTTGATCGACGCACCGACCCAGGATTTTGTCTTTATGAGTACGCAGATTTTCGTTACCAAGGATGTTCGGGGCTTCGGCAATCTCCTGGGGTCGATTAACCGGGGGAAACTCAACGCTGCGCTGCATTTTCTGACGCACCCTCGCTTGGTAGGCTTGTTCCTGAAGGTCCAGATTCAGTTGCCTAATCTGACGGGTATAGCGTGGGGGAGTACGACGCCCTATCTGTTGGGAGAGGGTACGGCAGTGAAATACGCAGTAATGCCTAGTGTGCCTACTACGGAGACGATTCCTGGTAAGAAGGACGACGTGTCTGACAATTACCTGCGGGAACGTCTGGCGGCCAACCTGGCCGATGATGATATTTATCTTGACTTCTTCGTACAGGTACAGAAAGACGCTAGGAAGATGCCCATAGAAGATCCGAGGAAGCTCTGGAAACCAGAGGAGTCTCCTTTCATCAAGGTGGCCACCATCAAGGTGCTGAAACAGACCTTTGATACGCCGGCGCAGCAGTTGTATGGCGATAACTTGTCTTTTTCTCCCTGGCATGCACTGCCTGTTCACCGGCCGCTAGGCGGGATTAATCGTGGCCGAAGAGCCATCTACGATACCATGTCTAAGTTCCGGCATGATCGTAATGAGGAGAAAATGACAGAGCCAAGGAGCTGGGCCGACTTTAAAGAGTAAACACTTTTTAGGGCGACGGCGCGCAGGTGCGAAGGAGAGGTTTTGAGAAGCAGGGTAAGTTCTTGCCCGATACTTTTCTTTGCACCTGCGGCCGCGCATTGGGCCTTATTGTTACAGTGCACGCAGCTTAAGATTCCGCCACCGCACCCGAATGCCGCCGCCATCATGGATTTGCAGGGCAATGGATCCTTTCCCCTGTCCGATCTTTTCGTCCGTCAGGGTAATCATCTCGGTCCCGTTTACCCAGGTAGTAACCTGGGGCCCAACCACCCGGATCTTCATTTTGTTCCATTCGCCCATTTTCAGGGCTTTATCCTTTTCGGGGTCGGGCTTGATGAGCCAACCCCGGCCGTAGGACTCGTAAATACCACCAGTGTTGCTACCCGGAGGGGCCACCTCGGCCTGCCAGCCGGTGATTTTGGTGCCTTCCAGCGTGGAACGGAAGAATACGCCACTGTTGCCATCCGCCTCTTGCAGAAACTCAAGCGTCAGCTCGAAGTCGTCGTAGAATTTATCGGTCGACAGGTAACCGTATTGGGCAGACGGACCACTCTCGCAGATGATCTCCCCGTTTTCAACGTACCATTTCTCCTCACCATGATTGGTCCACCCATCCAGGTTGGTGCCGTTGAAGAGGCTGACCTGCGAGGTGGCACAACTAGTGAACAAACAGGCGAATAAGCAGGCGAATAAAAGTAGGTTGGTAACTCTCAGCATGATCTATTAGTTGATTTGCTGGTAATGTAGGGGAATTTTTTAGCGTGCAAGCCCATAGGTTAACAAATTATGTTTCTGCGCTAGGTTGAGCGCTTACAGCGCGATTTGTTTATCAGTGATTGTTTTGAGAATATTTAATGCAAAATAAGTATTGAAGGAGCCAATCCTGTAGAATAACAAAAGTTTTACTGCTTATCGCGTAGCGATTATCCTTTACGGTTGCCCCGTACGTGGTATGGGGCAACGAGGAACAAATAGTCCACTGATTGCCTGCGGCAATCATATGATGGATGGTAAGATGATTACCGGGGACGCCATCCCCGGTAATCATAAAGGGTAGTCGCTATGCGACCATAAAATAAGTCTAACTAATCAGAGATCTTAGCTTAAACTAATTAACAATTATAGGGTTGGTGAGCTCTGGAGATGCTAATTCCGAAAATTGTGGTGTACCCATCTGAGCCCCTGTTCTTTCAACTTCCCCCCGCACCTGCGTCCCCGCCCAAAAAAATAACCTGCACTTAACTTGTATTCTGGTAGCTTTGGCGCACTAAACCTGTCCAAACCAACCATACTATGAGAGTAGCTTTATTTATCTTCTTCCTGGCGATTTGCACAATCGCCCAGGCACAAACCCCTTCGTACTATAACGACGTGGACCTCACCCTGACCGGCACTGCGCTCCAAACGGAGCTGTCGGACAAAGTTACCACCACCCAGACCAACACGCTCAGCTACACCCCTGGCGTCTGGGATGCGCTTAAACTGGCCGACCTCGTGCCGGGCGGAAACGGGAGCAGCGTCATCCTGGTATACGGTTATTCCGACACCGACGGTGTCACCAATACCGACCGGACCAGAGGCGTAAACGAAAACGGTGGTGGATCCACCGATTGGAATCGGGAACACGTGTACCCCAAATCATTGGGCACCCCCAACCTGGGCACTTCAGGCCCCGGCGCCGATGCCCATCACCTGCGCCCATCAGACGTAAGTAGAAACTCCAGCCGTGGTAACCGAAAGTTTGCCGACGGTTCCGGAAACTCAGCCATCACGGCCCAGGGCCACTGGTATCCGGGAGACGAGTTTAAAGGAGACGTTGCCCGAATGGTCCTCTTCATGTATCTGCGCTACGATAGCCGTTGTTTGCCCAGCAATGTCGGCATCGGGAGTACGAATTCCAGCGATGGAAATATGATCGACCTCTTCCTGGAATGGAACGCAGAAGACCCCGTAAGCCCCCTGGAAGATCAACGAAACCCCATTATTGAAAACCTGCAGGGCAACCGAAATCCCTTCATCGATAACCCCGCATTGGCTACCAGCATCTGGGGCGGCCCGCAAGCGGAAGATCGCTTTGGCAGCACCGGAGGTGGCGGTAACACGCTTTGCGG
>JBGCFZ010000095.1:0-4590 GCA_045110355.1 Lewinella sp.
GCAAGAATTCGGTAAAAAAAGCAAGGTTTCCGGGCCCCATGAAAACCAATGAGCGTGCAGACCGTTAGTTCCCCATGCACGTTCAGAAACACTTCGGAAAACAAGGTATCCTCCTCGTCAATCTCGGTACGCCCGATGCGCCTACGCCAAGGGCCGTCAACCGGTACCTGAGTCAGTTCCTAACTGATCCCCGGGTAATTGATAACCTTCCTGGCGTTAGCCAGCAAGTACTGGTGCGAGGCATTATTGCCCCTATTCGTTCCGGTATTATTAACCCCTTTAAGCCAGGTGGTTCCACTAAGCTGTATCAGGAGCTGTGGACCGAAAACGGCAGCCCACTAAAATACTATGGCGAAATACTGACCAAGGCCGTTGCGGAGCAAATGGGCGATGAGTACATCGTCCGCCTGGCCATGCGCTACCAAAACCCCAGCATCGAGTCTGCCCTCAAAGAATTGTTGGACGAAGAGGTGAGTTCCATTACCGTTTTTCCGCTTTTCCCTCACTACGCCAGCGCATCAACGGGCAGCGTACACGAGGAAGTGATGCGCCTGCTCAGTAAGGAGCAAGTGATCCCGAACCTGAACCTGATCAACAGCTTCTATGATCACCCGGACCTGATTAAGGTCTTTGCCGACAACGCCCGGGATCTCGGAGATCTGGATCAGTGGGACCACGTCCTCTTCAGCTACCACGGCCTGCCCCAGCGCCACCTCAAAAAAGGAGACCGCAGTGGCTGCCATTGCTACGGTGACGGAACGAATAGTTGTTGCGGCAGCATCCAAAAGGTCAATCAATTCTGTTACAGCGCGCAGTGCCATGCCACTACCCGAGCTCTTGTGGCCGAACTAGGCCTCAAAGAAGGGACGTATTCAACCTCTTTCCAGAGTCGGCTCGGCTTTGACGAATGGGCGAAGCCTTACACCATCGAAACGCTGGAAGATCTCGCAAAGAATAAAGGCGTGAAGCGAATGCTCTGTTTCAGTCCTGCTTTTGTCTCCGATTGCCTGGAAACGACCATCGAAATTAGCGTGGAATATCAGGAGGAATTCGAAGAATGGGGCGGAGAGCACATTCAGCTCGTTCCTTCCCTCAACGATGATCCACGTTGGATCAACGCGGTGGTGGAAATGCTGCGGGCGGAAGTTGGGGACCCGGCTGCTGCGCAGCCCGTGTAGGTGAAAACTTGCTGCGCTTGTTTTCTTTATAGTGCGCGCTTCGCGCTGATAGATGGATAGATTAATAGTGCTGCCGCAAGTGCATGCTCGCTTCGCTCGTAAACCATATTTTTGCGATTAATCACCCAACGAGCGAAGCGAGCTGAGCCGTGCGGCAGCACTATTAATCTACCCGCTATCAATCTATCATTCTAAAAATGTCCCGTTTAACCTACATAAAGCAACGTGCCCGCCTGCCCTTCCAGCTGGCTGGCCTTCGCTTTCGCCGCTTGCGTGCGTTGGTAGGGAAACCGCTTACCGGTAGGGGGGTACTTGATGTTTGGTTTGCCCTGTTGGATCTGATCGGTTTTTTCGACGGCTATGAATTGCTCACCAACACCTTCTTCCCCAATACCCGTCCGCTCTCCGTTGAAGAATACAACCTGCTGTTTCCCATTTTTGGAGACAGCGTGCCTTACCACCTGATTCGTATCGATGAACGAGCATTGATCGGTCCGTCCTGGGCAAAATTTTTCTACGTCAGCTTCCATACCATCAACAGCTGGGGACCGATGCGCCCGCCTACGCTGGTGCACGAGGTCGTCCACGTCTGGCAATACACCCACCGGGGGGCAGCCTACATTCCCCGGGCGTTATACGCCCAGACTACCCCCGAAGGCTACAACTACGGCGGTTTAGAACCTTTACAGCAGCATTCCGAACTCGAAGATTTCAACTACGAGCAACAGGCCGACATCATCGAGGATGCTTTCCGACTGGCCAACGGCTACCAGGCACAGTGGGTGCGTGGGCGTGGGGCTGAGGTGCTGCCGATGTACTATCCTTATTTGGAGGAGATTCGGAGTAAGCATTATTCCAGCCCTATCATATAGTTATTACCCAATGGTTTAACCATAAGTTGCTTTCCTTCAACCTTAATCGTGTTGAACCAACTAAGGATTTCCGGCTTGTTGAGCCCGATGACGGTAAACTGATAAAGGTGTTCGCCTCCCGTTACCAAAAGTGACATACCGGGGTAGGTTGTATTGAACAGAAAACCTCTAGTATACGGCGATCGGTAAACATTGTATTGATCGTTCTGGTGCATCATCGTTTCCAGGATCGAGTGCTCCCGGCTATTGAGCTGTAAGGTCATGGCCCGGTAGAATTCTTTGGGTACTTCCGCCGTAGGGAACCGGCAAACAGCAAAGCTGAAACCTTTTGTCCCTTTATCCTCATGCATGCTGCCGTAGAACATTAATTGACTGCCATTGACAGTAATTTCTTTATCAACCTCACTATAGGTTCTGCTAATACCAGGAGTTACCCATTTTGCCAGGTTCCCATTTGGGTCAATTCCAAATGTAGTGGCCCAGTCAGCGCCGGTAGCGCTATTAGCCAACAGGGTGAAATCCGGAGTGTAGACTTGTTCTGGTACTCCCCATTCGGCGTTAAAGCCCGCTTCTGTATGCTGCTTGAAGGTGAATCTGTTGTCGCGTAGAACCTCCCGCTGGATGGAAGGAAAAGCTACTGCCTTTAACTGCTCCGGAGTGTAAGGGAGCGTCAGGAGGTGATCAAGTCGAGCCTGGCCTTGACCTGGCAACAAATTTATTTCATAATGGGGTTTGCCTTTCCCTTCTTCTGCGTAGACCAGGAAGGTTTTCAAGTATTGATCATAGGTGGCCTTGTTCCGTGCTTTTGTTTTTGTACCCGGAATCAAGACCGCATCTGTTGGCCAGAAACTATTGCTGTTTGCAAAGGAGAATTGCAGGCGGTGGCCATTTAGCTCAATGCCGTTGGATAGTTTTTGGTCACCAATAAAATCTTTCTCTTGCTCACGGCCAATACGCGAGAAAGAGAATAGGTAGACCAACTCCTGATAGCGAACAGCAAACACCAACCCTGGAGGCGTACCGCGTTTCTTTGGGAAAGAAGCGGGAAGTGTCGGGAAAGTAATCTCAAATGGCTCGCGCTGAATAGTTTTGAAGAAGGTCGATGGAACTTTTATCAGTTTAGAGAGGAAGACTGGAAGTTGTGCCGTAGTCATATCGTCTGATCTGAGTGTTTGGTACGTGACTACGTGCCCGGAACTACGGCTCAAAAGTGTTTCGCCATAAGGGCTGGCTGGCCGTAAACCCGGACTTCTGGCTCGTTCGGGCCTTGTAAAGTCAAGAATTTGGCCAGTTGTATCTTCAGTGATCGAAAACTTGGAAGGAGGGGATACCCCTGGGCTATCGTCAATGGCAGTCGTGAAGTCTACGGAGAGGTTGAGTGCCGGGTTATAGTATGTCTTAGTGGGCAAGACTAGTACCCCATGCTGCTTGGTTTCTATGCGCTTCATACTTGACTGGCCAGCTCCGTCCAGTTGTGCCTGTATTTGGAGTGGGCGCAGGGTGTCCCTCTGCTCGTAGCGATCCTCAATAATCGCGGTAGCAAGTTGCTCCGGGCTAAGCGAGTGCCGGCCAGGTGGTATACAGATGTTTTTCAGCTTGAGTTCGTAGGAATTCCAGCTGCGACCTGGTTGCGCAATTCGCAGACCTAAATCGTCACAGATCGTGTGCGTAGAGGTGTTCTCCAATGTTAAGTCTTGTAAACTTGTGAGCGTGAATCTGCCGGTAATTTCCGGCAATTCAACCTTTAAGCCTTTAAAATAACCAGTAGCCTTGCGGGTTTTCTCATCGGTCATCCGGTCAAAATCAATGATGCCTTTGGAGAGTGGGAGCGTTAACTCCGTCTGACAAACAATGGACTGAGTATCCAACGGATGCCGGAGGGTGAGGGTAAGACGAAGATCTCCGGAATAAGCCGGAAGGTTAAGATCGTCAACCAATAGGCGACCATCTGTATACGCAAGCGTTTCCCCAAACGATTGGTTTTTACCCGGTGCGGTAGACCATTCTCCATTCCATTTTTTGTTAATCATCTTCGGCACGTAGTACCGGTACACCATGCGGCCATCGGCGCTGTACACTCTGGCATCAAGGGCATTGTGGATTTCGACCCCGGTAAAATTAGAAATGCGAAGATTGGCCAGCATATCTTTACTCAAGGTGTCCTTCAGACCATGATAATTACACTGAACCTGCGCACGTAGCAGGCCAATGACCAATAATAGTGCTAAAAGTAGCATCAGTTTTTTGAAAGCTTTCATGTGTGTCCGTTTTATGCTTGATTGCCACATTACTTAAAACCTTACCATCTTTAACTTGATTTATTCTACTAATCTATCAATCTAAATAAGGGGGCGGGGCCGCAGGTACAAAGTAAAAGGTATAGGAGCAAGGAAAGAACTGCCGACTGTACCTTTGCTCCCATGCTATCCATCTGCATCCCTACTTACCGTTATGACGTCCGCCCTTTAGTAGCGGAGTTGCTGCAGCAAGCAGTAGAGATTCAGGTTAACCTCGGTGCAGAAGTTGAAATACTTATTTAT
>JBGCFZ010000096.1:0-5591 GCA_045110355.1 Lewinella sp.
GTTAAAGTAATCAAGCTGTGCCACTGGGTCCTGTCCGGACTTTTGTAATTCATTGTAGTCTTCCTCCGTCAGTACATCGTTCGGGACGCGGGCCGGCCAGAAGGTTGGCAGGTATTCACCGGAGAAAGTCCGGTAACCAGAAAGACAACTGGAGGTGTCTGACTGCCAGGGGACGGCCATCCATTTGGTGATGTCTCCCGGGGAACTACCATCGAGCGGCCCTCCGTCGGCCAGCACAATATCCTGGCTGATGGCAACACCAAAATCCTCCTCTTGGTTTGCGCGTCGTTTGATTCGGAAGGGGCGGTCAGATTGGTACATGATCGCGTGCCGCATGGGCCAGGTGAACTCACAGCCGGGGTGGAAGGGGCCGCCCAGGGTTTCTTCCAGGGCTGCTTCGGTCAGGCCTTCGGCCTGCTCCGTTGGGGAGAGTTGGTCCCAGTTTTTTTGCGCAGGAGGCGTATCCACGCGGAAGTTGCCAGCTGCCCACTCCCGCAAGTACCCATATTTGAGTTGGGTAATGGCAAACCTGTTGCGTGGATTGGTGGAGTTGATGTTGAAAGTCATGGCATCACCATAGAGTGGTGGCCAGGCAGCGGCGTCCAGTACCTGATAATCCGGATTTCTGAAGGTACCGAAGATGGCTTGCCGAAGCGCAAGGTTGGCTTCGCTTTTGTCCTTCAGCCGTTCGATCAATTGAGCATCGTCGAAATCATGAGAACTACCCCAGCCGAATTCGCGCAGGACGCCGGCGTTTACCCACTGGTTGATGGTCAGGTTTTTCAGGACGGGGTAGATATCGGCATAAAAGGCAGGCTCTGTAACGACCAGGTCGGTATGGAGCCGGCTGGCAACGTCTTTGATCAGGTCATACCCAGTAGAAAAAGCCTGTACGCCAACGGCAAAGTTGGGCGGTGCCGTTACTACCCAGGCGCCTTCGGCCGTTAGCTGGCTACCGTCAGGCAAAGTGACAACCGCGTCCACTGGTCCATCGCAGGTATCATCATGCCAGCCCTGGTTGTTGGCGAAGGTCGCCAGCGGGGTTACCGGATTAGTAAAAGAAGCGGAGTCTCCCATACCACCCAGGAATACGAGTCGGCCCGCATCGTCCGTTTGCAGTTCACCCAGGTATACCGGCGTCTTTTGTCGGCCGATGGTCCCTTTCAGTTCGTACTTCCCTCCTCCGACGTTGGTATTAAGGCCGGTAATGTGCTTCGCGCGCGCTTCAATCATCAGGAGTTTGCGGTCGTCTCCCTTAAATTCCTGGTTACGGCGTTGGCTGAGTACCGGCAAGCCGTTCGGTGTAGTATTTCCATCCAAGTCATAGGCTCCGGCGGCAGTAGGAATATCAAGGGCGATATCGAAGTTGTACCAGGCGGCTTTTTTGTTGGCTACGTCCACTCTCCAGTCGATAGAGACCCCGTGGCTGTCGTTCAGTTCCCCAATGATGTTGCCGTCCTTATCATGGGCATAGATAAAAAATTTGGCGGCTTGCCGTTTGATGCGTCCTTCCGCATCGCGGAAGTCATCAGGGTCGGTGGCGATTTGGCCGGGGATGGTAGGGCCCAGGAAGTGCTCGGGGCTGTTGCCCACCCGGGCAACACCGATGGCAGGGTAAATGGAAACGGAGGCTACTTCAGACAGGTTCATGCTTTTGCTTTGGGTTGGGGAGTAAAATAGTGGCAAATCTTTTCAAACCATACTTGAATTGCAGCTAAGAGGGTATTCCCGCTTTGTTTTAGGTAGAAACCCTTAGTGGGTGGGTGGAGTGCCTGCTGGCCTGTGGTCTTTACAAACATTCAGCCCCCATGCTTCTTAAACCTTTCCCTGCACCTGCGGCCGCGCCCAAAAGAGAATGAATGAATTAGAGAATGATTGAATGATTGATCCTGACATCAATGCTAACGCAGTTTTTAATCGACCATCACTGGTCCCTTTAGGACATCAAACGATGTCAATGCAGCTCATTCTTTCCTTCTCCTCTATTCTTAAGGCCTCCTCAAAAAAGGGCCCGCAAAATTACTTGCGAGCCCTAAGATTAATCCGAATAATTCCCTCTTACCGGTTGATCATGACCTTACTGACGCCGCGCCCTTCGTGCGTTTGCCAATCCATGATCAGCATACCCGGAGGCAGGCCATCGGCACTTAGCTCAATGGCCCCATCGAAGGCGGGCAATCGTAATGCTTTGATCAGCCGGCCATTCATGTCGATGAAGCGGAGTTCGCTTTCCCGGCTAGTGGTTCCGTCGAGGAAGAGCACCTCCCGGGCCGGGTTGGGATACACCGTCATCCGGATATTCGTCAATTCCTCTTCCACCGACGTTGGCCACCCCTGACCGATGCCGTTCCAGACCACGAACTGGCCCATCATCCCATTATCCTCGTGCGGTAAAATGTGGCAATGGTACATATAGGAGCTGTCGAACTGAACCTCCGTACCAAAGTCACCGAAGGTGGCGATGTAGCTCAATTTCCAACCTGGCCGGACCAGCACGTTGTCCTTAGGGCCATCAAACAATTCGGGGTAGTCGTTTCGGTCAAGGCTTACGTCGAAGGAGTCTTTGATTTCCGTCACCCAGAAGTGAATGTCGTGGATGTGCCAGGGGTGGGCCCGATCAGACTGATTGTCGATGGTCCAGAGTTCCGTGGAGTCGACCTTTACCACGTCGTTCACGACCATCATGTCCATCAGGGTGCTGTCGATATTGTACAACGGCCTGGCATGTCCGTCAAATCGGTCCCGGCGAAAGATTTTGGTCCGCTCCCGGGTTACGTCCGTAAGTGGCGGTTGCTCAGAGGGGTGAAGCGGAATCGGAAAAGCTATAATTGGGCTAGGGGGGCCAGCAGACGGTCCGACAACTATCCGTAGCAGGTCGCGGTCCACGGCGTAGCCGCCGGTGGTATTACTGTTTCCGATGATGTCCCGAGGACCGCCCGGCATTCCGGAGACGTTGTTACGGATATACAGGGTGTCTCCTTCCAAGCTCCGAAGATCGAGCAACCACTCCGTCCGTTCTCCCGGCGACATCAGGATATTATCGAGTTGATGGCTCCTGGTCATATACCCCGCATCGGTGGCAATCATCTGGGCGGGGAAGCTGGAGCCGTCCGCCCAGTTAAATTCAAAGTTGAAGGAGAACTTACCGTCGCCGTTCAGCAGCCGGAGCCGGACCATACTCGCTGGTACCACCATTTCCGGGTCGATGATGCCGTTGACCATATAAGAATAGTCGCTACTGAAGCCGTTCGCCGTGTCGATGGCCACGTTGCCGTCGTCGTCCCGCATGAATTTTTTGGTCTGGAAGATCAACGGAAAATCGTTCACTGCATAGTCGTGAGGGGTATAGCTACGAATGTTCGTCAGAATGGGGTCGTCCGTACCGTCGACCGGATCTTCGACGTAGATCATCCCAGACAGTCCCATCTGCACGTGGCGGTAGGTCAGGCCCATAGCGTGGGGATGGTACCACATCGTAGCGGATTTATCCAGTACCTTGAAGAAAGGCGCCCAGGTGTCTCCCGGCTGAATGCGCTGGTGCGGGCCACCGTCGGCAAACTGCGGTACGTGGGCACCGTGCCAGTGGGAGGTGGTGACCTCCGAGATTTTGTTGGTGACCTTCGGTGTCAGATCGTGCAGGTAATTCCAGGCGATCGTGGGGCCGAGAATGGAGGTGGTGCCGGGGTTGTTGGCGTCTTCGAAAGCAAAAGTTTTCACCATGGTGTTGAGCGAATCGGTGCCCATGGGATTGAAATTGTGCATCGTATCGATCACATTCAGGTGGTAGTCATCCTGGGAAATAAGGGGAGGGATCTGAATGGGATTAACGAATTCCTGGGCTTGCCCAAGAGACGAAACGACTATTAGAAAAAATAACGTCAGGTAAAAAGATTTCATGAATACTGGTTGATATGCAGCCTACTCTTTTCAGGATTTTCGGCGTCCTCCTTATGGGTATGTAGTTAAAATTATCACTTCATCTGTTGCCAACAAAGTTAATCTCGAGAAATGTTCTAAACGACAGGGATGCTAGTCTTAATGACCTTGCATCACAACTTCGCTCCAGAAGCTGAAGGGATAAATCCGCCTACAGGAATACAGGCAACTTAATAATTGCTGGTGTTAAATCCTGGCTTAGCTCAAATGAAAACAGGTATTTACCCCCAATTTCGGGTATTTACCCTTTTTTTTCGTGGGCGACGGCGCGCGGGTGCAAAGGGGAGAGTTTGGAGAGCAAGGTGATTTGAGGCCGTCGGCTAAAGCCGACGCTGTTACAGTTGGTTCTCACGGAGGTTGGCGCAGAGGGACGCACAGAGGTGGCACAGAGGTTTTGGAGCCAGAGTTCTCTGCCTGAAGGCAGGGGAACAGCAGCCTGAAGGCTGCCAAACAGGACTACAGCTGGTGAAGTTTCCTTAGCCAGTTCTCGCTGAAGATGGCGGAGATGTCTGCTTCCGAATAGCCCCTTGTGGAGAGTAAGCCAGTTAATTTCTGTAAATCAGCGATGGTATCCACGTCCGAAGGGCCCTGTTCGATGCCGAAGCCGCCGTCGAGGTCGGTGCCGATGGCTACATGGTTGACGTTTCCGGCCAGCTGGCAAATATGGTCCATATTATCGATCATCTGTTCGAGGGTTACTTTGGTGTTGGTCGGGTGCGATTTGCCCCGCACCCAGTTAGGCACCATCATCCAGGCATCCAGCGGCATTCCGATGACGGCATCCCGTTCCACCAGGGCATTGAGCTGGTCATCCGAAAACTGGCGGTTATGATCTACCAGTGACCGGCAATTGCTGTGGCTGGCCCAGATGGTTCCTTTGAAGCAGTCCATTGCTTCCCAGAAGCTGATGTCGCAAAGGTGGGTGGTATCGAGGGCCATCCCGAGGTCGTCCATTCGGTGCAACAACTCCTTTCCTTTCGTTCCGATGCTTCCTTCGCTGTCGGTACCGTAGGCGTAGGTACCAGGGCCGTAGTGTGCCGGGCCAATTGCCCGAAGTCCACGCTCGTACAGTCGTTCCAGGTGATCGAAGGTAACGATGGAGTCTGCGCCTTCGAGTGAAAGCAGGAAACCGATGGAGTGTGTATTTCCCGCATTCCAACTGCTCAGGTGCGTTGCTACTTCTTCGCCGTTCCGGAGCATCGTCATTTCCCCCTGACGGACCATCTCCTCGTACCAGGCCAGTTGAGCCTGGACCATCCCCCAGGCTTGTTCGGGAGATGTCCAGCCACCCAATGGGTGCGTCGGCTTGGCGTAGCGGGCAATTAGGGTACCAAAACAGAGGCCGATGTTACCCGTTCGCATTTCGGGGAAGGCGACGGTGGAATTACCTCGGTCTGGCTTATCCGTTTGACCTTGTTCCAGCGACCTAATTTCAGCAACGGAAAGGCGCAGGTCCCGGTTCCATTCCATGGCGTTCATGCTTAGGTCCAGGTGCCCGTCGATGATAAGGGGAAGGGTGCTCATATAGTTATTTTTCTGGTCCGGGCAATGACTTTCCATTCATCGACGATTTCGCCATCGCTGACGATGATTGCATAATCATGGAGGGCCACCGTTGGGCAAACGTGGTAGGGATAGGCCAGCAATACCTGTCC